>DASRLO010000112.1:0-9359 GCA_035648415.1 Allostellaceae bacterium | reverse complement strand
GAGGTGAGCGGGCGGTGCCTCGACATCCTCACCCGGCAGGCGCCAGGCCAGCGTCCGCCTGCGGACGGGCTCGGCGCCCGCGGCCAGCCGGTAGACCAAGAGGCAGTGCGCCGACCCCGGCCGGCCGCGCACCGGCGCCGGCCCGAGGAGGCGTTCGGCGGCCGCGGCGATCGCCTCGGCGAGCATCGCATCGTCGGTATCGATGTCGATCCCGAGGAAGTGGCCGCCGCGCAGCGCGACATTCTCGGTCGGCCAATCATCCCATCCGGTGAGCGCCGACGGGGTCGTCAGGCGGTCCTGCAACTCCCTGGGCAACCCCACCCATCCATTGCCTCCCCAAAGGCCCGGGACCTTGCCGCGCTTTTCGGGCTCGATCTTGCTGCCCGCCACCAGCACCCCATCAGGCGGAATGCCCGCGCGGATGTAGGGCTGGTACGGCGTGCCGATGTATCTGCTGAATACTCCGGTCATGGAATGTCCTCCGACGGCCGCACGAGTTGCCTCGCGAGGCCCGCAAGTTCGTTGCCGCGGGCGGTCGAGCGACCGCCGTCTATCAGTTTGGTCTCAGGGTGGGGGCGCCTTAGTCGGGAGGCCCGCTCCTCAGGGCGGCCGAGCCGGCGTTCGCCGGCGACCGCCGTCCGGGGCCGCAGGACAGCCGATGGCGGTGGGGTGCTCCATGCGCACCCGCCACTCGGCATCCGCTTCAGCCGTTATGATCGTCCGCCGGCCGATCTTGACGACCGCGGGCATCCCGCCGCGCCGCAGGTGGTTGTAAAAGGTCGCCGGGCAAATCCCTCGATACCGGCACCATTCCGCTATCGAGAACGAGCCGCGCGGGCTCGACGAAGGGTCCCGATCCAAAGACATACTCGGATCGCGGTCTGAATGTGCGTTACTGGCCATGTTACTCTCCATATATTCACCGGTGCCCGAATTGCGGTACCGGCGGTATCAACTGGACCACCGTGCCTGGAGAGGCCGGTTGGCGAAGGTCATGCCCTACTGAGGTCACGCCTTACTCGCGGCGCGCGGCGCCGCACGGCCCTGATACAAGGGGCGCGTAAATCGAAAACATCGGGAACGCGGGATTGGTTGCGCGGTGCGCTAAAAAAATTCATGCGGTGTTTCGCCGCAGCTGCCAATCGCCCGGCGCCTACCGTCCCGCTCCCTCATTTGCTAGGCGTGCAAAAGTATGGTGCGGGGCAAAAAAGTGTGGCGTTTAGTATGGTACAAAAGCATGTTTCTATCGGTGTTTTTATCTCTAACATTCTGAAACAATTAGCAAATCAAGGTCTTGTAAGCGGACTGCAAATCCGTCCACAGCGGTTCGATTCCGCTTCCGGCCTCCAAGCTTTTCAGCAATTCCCCTCGATAAATGTTGCCCGCAAATGTTGCCCGCGCCAAATGTTGCCGCGCCAACGTGGTCGAGATGGCCTTGGCAAACAAATCGGGCGACGATCTGGCCCAACGCTACAACCCACACCGACCTACACTTCGCCACCGGAGCCACGTGGCGGAGGATTGGGCGGGATATTGCCAACACACGGCGAACTCGCCAATACCAAAATAGTGGCGATCCGCGCGTTAATTAAAACGGACGCACGGAACTCAAAGGCCTGAAATCCAGTCCTTCTTCGTGCAGATTATATGTGCAGGCTGGCGAGCCAACGCCGGCGTCAGCCGCGAGCCGTCGCGATGCTTGACTAACTTACCCGCCGTTCCTCGACGACGATCGTGTCGAGGATAGCTTCCTGCTCGTACATCCACCTGGTCAGCAGTCCGGCGATGATCGCCCCGACAATCGGCGCCAGCCAGAACAACCAGAGCTGGCCGATGTAGGCGCCGCCGGCAAAGAGCGCCGGCCCGGTGCTTCTCGCCGGATTGACCGAGGTGTTGGTGACCGGGATCGTCACCAGGTGGATCAAGGTCAAAGCGAGGCCGATCGGGATGCCGGCAAACCCTGTCGCCGCACCTTTCGAGGTGGTGCCGATGATAATGAAAAGAAAGAAGAACGTCGCCAGGATTTCGGTGATGAAGCAAGCCGCGAGGCCGTATTTGCCCGGGCTGAGATCACCGTAGCCATTAGCCGCAAATCCGCCGGCCACCCAGCCGGGCTTGCCTGAGGCGATTACCCAAAGAACCGCCGCGGCCAGGACGGCGCCGACTACCTGGGCGATCAGATAGGGGATTACGTGTTTGTTCGCGCAGCGGCCGGCGGCCCATAAGCCGAGGGTAACCGCCGGGTTGAAGTGCCCGCCTGAGATGTGACCGACGGCATAGGCCATGGTCAATACTGTCAGGCCGAACGCGAACGCAACGCCGAGGAAGCCGATGCCGAAGCCGGGAAAGCCGGCGGCCAGAACGGCGGCGCCGCAGCCTCCGAAGGTCAGCCAGAACGTTCCGAAAAACTCAGCGACAATGCGCCGAGACATGTCGCTTTCCATGATCCCGCTCCCACCGGCCACTCATCACAAGGATGTAGCCAGTTGTAATGTCTTCCCCGGTCGCTATTCCCAGTTTGCATCACAGCGAAGCATACCAGCAAGCGCGAGTTCGCCAGTTCCAATCGCCCATCGCCCTGGCCCTGAGGCGGCAAACGGCTTAAGGTTTATCCGGCCTGTGTGCTCGTCGCCGCGCAGCGCGATGGGGGCGAGGCGGCTCTTCCTCCAATCTGTCCACTTCCGGATCGGATTTCTTTTCGACGCTGATCAGCGAATTTCGAGCTTGCTCATTGACCCGGATCAACTCGTCGAGCTTCAGCTGGATCGCCCGCGTATCGCGGTTTTGTGTGTTCTGGATCACAAAGACCATTAAAAAAGTAACTACCGAGCTTAATGTATTTATGACGAGTTGCCAGGTATCAGACCAGCCGAAAAAGGGACCGGTCGTAGCCCAAACAACAACCAGTAGCGCTGCAATGACAAAGGTTGCAGACCGACCGACTTGTTGCTCGCACCAACGAGCGAAAGCGCTGAAAAATTCGCCCATTCCAATTCCCTTTTACAGCAGCTCCCGTTAATTCGTGAACCGTGCGCGGTAAGCAGTGTTCCTAGCGGTCGGTCGGCTTAAGGGGCCCCAGCCGCAGCTGGTGCGCGACGTTTCCCGCGAGGCTTAACCGCGCAGACCCACTCCCCGATCGGCACGCGGTCGAAACCCGCCCGCTGGGGGATGCGCGCGGTCTCGGCCACCACGCCGGCATCGAAGGGCGGGCCGGACGGCGGGATGATCTCCAACGACACCCGCGGGCGCGATCCAGCCGATCATCTCCACAGGCATGACGACGCCTTCCCGAACCCGAGCGGTTCTTAGCCTCGCTACCGAGGCACGGCTGTCAAGCCAGGTTGGCGTTTGGTTACAGGAGGCTCATCGCCAGGCACAACGCTATCGCCGCCCAGAACAGCAGCCCGAAAATGTCAAAGGCAAGGTCCGACAAGAACCAAGCGACGATCAGCGCGCGGTCCAAGGCATCGACGGGGAATTCGATGTCGAGGCCGGGTTTTTCGTAGACGCTCATCTCGATCGCTCACTGTGGCGATCAAGAATATTTTGCACTTCTCCATATAGAATCGAGACGGCATGCGCGCCGCCGTTATAAAGAAGCTATAAAATAAATCGCCTGATTACCGGTTCCGCCGGCGGGAGACTCAAATTTCCGTCTGGCCGCCCAATTCAACGACCCGATTGACCGGGATCCGGAAGAACTCCGTCGCGTCGAGCGCGAATTCGGACAACAGCACGAACATTCGCTTGAACGGCAGCCTCCAGCTCGTCCGGCGGGCCGGCACGATGTTCTCGCGGCCGAGGAAGAATGAGGTGTCCATCAGGTTGCAATGAAAGCCGCCGACCCTCGCCAACGCGAGCGCTCGCAGGATGTCAGGCTCCTCGAGAAAACCGTAGCGGATGCGAACGGTGTGGAAATTCTGCTCGAAATGGCGAATTTCGAGCCGCTCGGCTTCGGGCGTCCGCGGCACGTCGACGGTCTGCACCGTCATCAGCACGTTGCGCTCGTGCAGCACCTTGTTGTGCTTCATGTTGTGCAGCAGCGCGGCGGGCACGTTATCGATCTGCGCGGTCATGTAGACGGCCGTGCCGGAGACGCGCAGCGGCCGGCCGGGGCGCAGGCTCGCCACAAACATATCGAGCGGCATACTGGCGATGCCGCGCTGGCGGGCGAGCTGCCTGCGCCCCCAAATCCACGTCGTCATCAACGCGAACAGGGCGAAGCCGACAACCAGCGGAAACCAACCGCCTTCGCCGATTTTGAGCAGGTTGGCGGAGAAGAACGACACATCGACGACGAAGAACAAACCGAACAGCGGAACAAGCTTCCACAACGGCCAGCGCGCGCCGTGGCGCAGATAGATGAAGGCGAGAACGGTCGTCACCGTCATCGTCCCCGTCACCGCGATGCCATAGGCGGCGCCGAGCGCGTCCGACGAGCGGAAGCCGAGAACGGTCGCCGCGACCGCGACGAGCAGCAGGTTGTTGATCGCCGGTACGTAGACTTGGCCGCGCTCCTGCGCCGAGGTGTGCTGCACATGCATGCGCGGCAGGTAGCCGAGTTGCACGGCCTGGTGGGTCAGCGAGAACGCTCCGGAAATCACCGCTTGCGAGGCGATCACCGTCGCCACCGAGGCAAGCACGACGAGCGGCAGCACCGCCCAGTCGGGCGCGAGCCGGTAGAACGGGTTTTGGATCGCCTCGGGAGAGGCCAGCAGCAATGCGCCTTGCCCGAAATAGTTCAGCACCAGCGCGGGAAAGACGAGGGCCAGCCAAGCCCGCCTGATCGGCCGGCGCCCGAAATGTCCCATGTCGGCATAGAGCGCCTCGGCCCCGGTGACCGCCAGGACGACCGCGCCCAGCAGGACAAAGCCGGCCACCGGGGCCTGGCGGATAAGGTCGATGCCATAATAGGGGTTGAGCGCCCAGATGATCGCCGGATCAAGCCGTATCTGGTTGATCCCCAGCGCCGCGATGACCGCGAACCAGACGATGATGATGGGCCCAAACAGGCCTCCGACCCGGCCGGTCCCGCGGCGTTGCGCGGCGAACAGGGCGATGAGCAGACCCAAGGTCAGCGGAATGACAAAGGGTTCGAGAGCCGGCGTCTTGACCTCGAGCCCTTCCACCGCGCTCAGGACCGATATCGCCGGGGTCAGAACCCCGTCGCCATAAAACAGCGAGGCGCCCAGCAACCCGCCCCAGAGTATCCAACGATTGCCGCGCCGCACGCTCGCCCGCAACGCCAGCACCATCAGCGCGAGGATGCCCCCCTCGCCGCGGTTGTCGGCGCGCATCAAGACGATGACATATTTGATCGTAACGATCAGGGTCAGCGACCAGACGATCAGCGAAAGCACGCCAAACACCCGCGCCTCGGTCACCGAGGAGGCGCCGTCGAAGCATTGCCTGACCGTGTAAAGCGGCGATGTGCCGATATCGCCGTAGACCACACCGAGAGCTGCGATCGTGAGGCTGCGCGTGACGCTGCGGCCCGGATCGGCGGTCGCAGCGAGTGTTATTGCCTTCAACCACCTGCCTCGACGATTGCAACACGGCGCGGGGCCTCGTAAGTGTCACCTGCCGTATAAAGAATCGAGACGGGAATCCGTTCGCGCGTATAAAAATTCCATAAAAAAACCGGTTTGAGGCCGGCGAAGATGCCCTGAGACAATTCTCGGCGCCGGCGACCCGCACGCCGCACTGCCGGCGCGGGAATATGGTGCGGCGGACGTGCCGCGCCGCGCGCGGCCAGCGAGGGAAGCGCCGTCATGAAGGTCGGTCTGTTCATCAATACGCAGTTTCCGGAGGGCTTGAACGTCGCCGAGCGCGTGCCGGAGATGGTCGAGCAGGTGCGCGCGGCGCGCGACGCCGGGTTCGCCTCGCTGTGGTTCCCGCATCACTGGCTGACCCATCCGATGCAGATGCTGCAGTTGACACCGCTGATGGGCTATCTCGCGGCGCATGCCGAGGGCATGACGATCGGGCCGAACATCCTGATCCTGCCGCCGCTCAACCCGATGCATGTCGCCGAGGAAGCCGCCACGCTCGACGTGCTGACCGGCGGCAACTACATCCTGGGGCTGGGGCTCGGCTACCGCCAGCCGGAGTTCGATGCGTTCGGCATCCCGCTCAGCGAGCGCGCGCCGCGGTTCACCGAGGCGATCGGCCTGATGCGGCGGCTGTGGGCCGAGGAGCGGGTGAGCCACCACGGCCGGTTCTACACGGTCAACGATGCCGGGATCAGCCTGAAGCCGGTGCGCCCGGGCGGGCCGCCGCTCTATATCGCCGGGCAGGCCGAGGTGTCGGTGAAACGCGCGGCGCGGATCGGCGACGCCTGGCTCATCGTCAACACCGGCGGGCTCGCGACCCTGACGCCGCTGATGCGGACCTACCGCGCGGCGCTGGAGGAACACGGCCGCACGCCTCTCGAATACCCGATCACGGTCGAATGCTACGTCGGCGCCCGCCAGGCGAGCGCGCATGAGGAATGCCGCGAGCCGCTCGAATACAAGTACAGCGCCTACGCCGCCTGGGGCATGGAGGACCGCACCGGCGTGCCGTTCGAGGATTTCGCGCGTGACCGCTTCATCATCGGCGACAAGGGTTCGGTGACGGAGGAGATCGCGCGCTACCGCGAACTGCTCGGCGTCGATCACTTCATCATGCGCTGCCAGTGGCCCGGCCTGCCGCAGGAGCAGGTGCTGGGCTCGATCCGGCGGCTCGGCGAGATCTTCGCGTCGCTGGACTGACCCCGCTGCCCGCCGCCGCAATCAGAACCAGGTCTTCAGCAGTCCGGCGAGCGAGCGGTCCGGCTGCGGTGCCGGGGCGACCCCTTGCGCCGGGGGCGGGGCGGCCGCTTGCGCCGCAGCATTTACCGCGGCGGTGGCGGCTGAGGCGACCGCGGCCGGAGCAGCGGCAAGGGCGCTGACCGCATTGGAGAGCGAGAAGCCGCCGTAATCGTCCTTGGCCTCGTTCGCGTCGTGGCTGAAGGACAGGTTCGCGAAACGCGCTCCTTGCGGGATCTGCCGAATGCTCCAATTGGCGTAACCGGGCGAACCCTCCCAGGCCGTCGACCCCGACAACCAGCTGTACTGCGCGAGCCTTGCCCCCTTCACCATGTCGCACACGGCGCCGGAGCCGTAGACGCCCACCTTGTATTCCGGTTTTCCGCCGCCCGCCGCGGCGAAGCCGGCGGCGACGCCGCGGAAATATTGATCGACCGGCGCGAGGTCCGGCCCGCGCGCATTGAAATCGACGGCGAAGTAGATGGCGCTGCCGGACGGTTGCGCGACGGCTTTGGCCTGGCGATAGGCGTTCAGCGCATCCCCATAGCCGGAGGCATAGGAGAAGTAATCCGGCCGGTGCGAATGCGACTCCCAGACGGTGACGATCTTCAGGCCCAGCGCCGCTATCCGCTGGACCTCGCTTGCCGTGAGCGTGGGCCAGCGCGATGCCGCGTCGCGGTAATAGCGCGCGACAAAATCGATCCGGCTGCCCTTGAGCTGGCCGAGCACATCGCTGGCGTCGGTGGGCAGGTCGATACCGCGCGCCAGTCCCACGGCGGGAGGCGGCGCGACCGCCACCGCCGGGGGCGGCGGGGTCTCGCACCCGGCCAGGACCAACGCCGCCAGAAACGGCGCCAGCTTGACGAAATTCAACAGCTTTGCTCCCCCCGCAATCCGGACCCCTGCCCTAATTTAAGCCGCGGCAGTGTCGATTGACCATAAAAAATGTGAGCGATTACTTGAGTTGCGCGGCTGGCGATGCGAAACCCTGCCTTCGTTTATGCGGCGAAGCATGAGCACTCTGGCTCAATTCGCCCTTCCGCCTTACGATGCCAAAGTATCGCAGAGCTCTGGGGAGGATGTGCCGATGACGCGCTCCTGGATCCATTTCACCCGCGGCCGCTTTGTCAGGCAGGCGCGGGTCGGGCTCGGCGAATTGCGCGAGGAGCATCTGAGCCGGCAGGGCTTCGCCGGGCCTGTGGCGATGATCTATCGCACGAGCGGCCCCAACGAGGTGGTGCGGGTCGAGGGCGAGTACCGGCGGCGCGAGATCGACAGCGCCGATGTCGTCGCCGGCGACGCCACGGACGCGCGCGGCGCGTGGCAGGTGCTGCTGTCGAACGACGATGTCGCGGTCGGGATCAGCCGGCGGCGCGCGGCGATGCCCTATCGTTTCCGCAACCTCGACGGCGATCTCCTCTACTTCGTGCATCGCGGCAGCGGCGTGTTCGCCACCGAGTTCGGGCCGATCACCTACGGGCCGGGCGATTATGTCATGCTGCCGAAATCGACGGCCTACCGGCACATCCCCGATGGCGGCGATTCCTTGCTGTTGGTGATCGAGTCGCCGCAGCCGATCCACCTCACCGAGCACGAGCAGGTCGGCCGCCACACGCCGATCGACCCGACAATGCTCGACGTGCCCGAAATCGCCGATTACGGCTGGACCGAAGAGAGCGAATACGAGGTACGGATCAAGGCCGGCGGCGGCGAGACCTCGATCTTCTACCGGAACGACCCGCTCGAGGTGGTCGGCTGGAAGGGCGATCTCTTCCCGTTCCGGTTCAACGTGAAGAGCATCCTGCCGATCATGTCGAACCGCATCCATTTGGCGCCGTCGTCCTGGGCGACGTTCGAGGGGGCGGGGTTTGTCGTGGTGAGCTTCGTGCCGCAGATCGCGGTCGCCGATATGGAGGCCGAGGAGCTGCCGAGCTACCACCGCAACATCGACATGGACGAGGTGATCCTCAGCCACGCCAACGACGACCCCGGCGGCCGGCGGCCGGGCGGGTTTTCGTTCACCCCGCAAGGCATCCTGCACGGCGCCACCGAGGACGCCCGCGCCGCCTTCAACGCCAGGCGCCAGCCCGGCGACATGCGCAAGTGGACCGGGATCGGCGTCGACACCTACCGCCCGCTGAAGGTGTCGGAGGCGTTTGCCAGAATGACGAAATAGGGTCGCGGCGCCCATGGAGGCGTCGTATGAGGGGTTGTCGGTTCCAAACCCCGGCTGCCGTCGCCGAGCCAACTCGGGAATGTCGAGGCGCGGATAGCGGCGCCCCTGGGCTTGCGGGCCTGGGCTTGCGGGCCTGGGCTTGCGGGCCTGGGCTTGCGGGCCTGGACTTGCGGGCCTGGACTTGCGGGCCTGGACTTGCGGGCCTGGGCTTGTGGGCCTCGGGGCGAGCGCACCGGCCGCATCTACATCGGATCGCTAGCCAAGGAAACAACCCGAACCAATCTGTTCTGCAAGTTCCGGAGCTCGAATAACCGTACGATATTCACTGGAAACAAAATGGCATGCAGAACCAAAACAGGGTAGACTGTGTCCAGATAACCGTACAGCATAAACAA
>DASRLO010000111.1:0-4951 GCA_035648415.1 Allostellaceae bacterium | reverse complement strand
CAGGAGTCGACCTTGCGGCGTCAGCCGCGCATTCTTGTGCATGTTCATCCGGGGCTCCGGCATTGGGTTGGCTGGTCTCGCAACCCCAGCCTCATACCACCGACCCGGATGAACAACCTTCATAGCTTCGACACCTAGGACGCTGACGTGAGCAACAGAGATAGAGATTTTCGCCCAGCCCGCCGCCGTGACGCCGCCGAACCCGACTACCAGCCGCCCTCCCGCAATTTCGGATACGCGCCGCCGCGCGGTCCGCAATTCGACAGTCCCTCCGGCCCGCCGCTTGGAGCTACCGTCAACTGGTACAACCCGGACAAAGGCTTTGGCTTTGTCAAGCTCGCCGACGGCTCCGGCGACGCATTCCTGCATGTGAGCGTCGTCGAGCGTAGCGGCCACGCAAGCGTGCCGCCCGGCGCCACGCTCGAGGTTCGCGCCAGCCCGAGCCCGAAGGGGGCGCAGGTGACGGAAATCTTGAGCGTGGACATCAGCACGGCAGGACAAGAACAGCCGAGGCGCCCTCGACCAGAGCGACCCGCAAATCATCCCTCGATCGATCGACCCACGGTCGAGGAGATGGGCACGGTGAAATGGTACAACACCGCCAAGGGATTTGGTTTCATCGCCGCGGATCGGGGCGGCAAGGATATCTTCGTGCATGCCTCGGCGCTTGAGCGTTCCGGAATTTTGGGGCTCGCGGAGAGCCAGCGCGTCGCGGCCGCTGTAGCTGACGGTCAAAGGGGACGCGAGGCGGTCAGTTTGCGGCTGATCTGATCATCCTGCGCAGTAATCTTTAAGCTCGCGATTCAGACCGGCCCGATGGCAGGCGATTACCCAAGCACCGATTTCTCGATTTACGAGGAGGGAGACTTTCTCAGGGTCATCCACCTGCAAACTGGCATGGAGATCGTGACGGTTCGGGTATCCGGCAATCCCTTCGCCGTGTCGGCCGCGTTTACCATCGAGACCGAAGGCACCGCCAATCGCCCGCGGGAGGTCGCTCAAGCCGCACTTCGGCATCTTCGCGTCTGGCTGATCCGGAGATACGAGCAAAGACGAGGTTGGGGCAGGCGGTAGCCGCCGCCAATCCTTCCTGGGATGACGCGCCCTGGTGCGCGTCAGCCCTGGTCCAGCCGCAATGCGACGAAGCGTAGATCGCCCTGGCGCTCGACCAGCAGGAGGATCGACTTGCGACCGGATTTCTTCGCGTCGGCGACCTTGCCGGCCACCTGGCTCGCGGTTTTGACCTCTTCCTGGGCGGCTTCCATGATCATGTCGCCAGGTTTGAGGCCTTTTTCGGCGCTCGGGCTGTCCTTTGCCACATCGACCACGACGACGCCCTTGGCCTCGCCGCCGAGCGAGAACTTCTCCTTCAAATTGGGCGTCACGTTGGACAGCGTCATGCCGAGCGCCTTGACCGTTTCGCCCTCCACTTTTGGCGCCGGAGGAGGCGCGGCGGCTTCGGCGCTGGCGCTGACGGTTTCGGTCTCCTGCAGCTTGCCGAGCTTGACCGAGAGCGCCGCCTGCTGCCGCTTGCGCCACACGGTTATCGGCACGATTTTGTCGACCGAAGTCTCGGCGACGAGGCGCGGCAGATGGCGCATGTCGGTGACGGTCTTGCCGTCGAAGGTGAGGATCACGTCACCCGGCTGGATCCCGGCGGTTTGCGCCGGCCCGTTGTCGGTGACGCTGGCGACGAGCGCGCCGCGCGCCTTGTCGAGCCCGAGGCTCTCGGCGATCTCGTCGGTGACGGCCTGGATGCGGACGCCGAGCCAGCCGCGGTGCACGGTGTGGTCGGGCTCCTTGATCAACTCGGAAACGACCTCGTGCGCGAGCGCCGAGGGGATCGCGAAGCCGATGCCGATCGAGCCGCCCGAGGGCGAGTAGATCGCCGTGTTGATGCCGATCACCTCGCCATCCATATTGAACATCGGCCCGCCCGAGTTCCCTTTGTTGATGGAGGCGTCGGTCTGCAGGAAGTCGTCATAGGGGCCGGAGCTGATGTCGCGCTGACGGGCGGAGAGGATGCCGGCGGTGACCGTGCCGCCGAGACCGAAGGGGTTGCCGATCGCCAACACCCAATCGCCGACCCGCGACTTGTCGCTGTCGCCCCAGGCGGCGGCGGCGAGCGGCTTGTCGCTCTTGACCTTAAGCACGGCGATGTCGGTCTTGCTGTCGCGGCCGACAAGCTCGGCCTTCAGGTTGGTATCGTCGTGCAGGATGACGGTGATCGAGTCGGCGTCGGCGATCACATGATTGTTGGTCACGACGTAGCCGGCCGGGTCGACGATGAAGCCGGAACCGAGCGAGGTGGCCTTGCGGGTTTCAGCCTGAGGCTGCCCCTTGCCGCCGCCCTGCGGATGGTTGTGATTGAAGAAATCCTTGAAGAAGTCCTCGAACGGCGATCCGGGCGGGAATTGCGGCATGTCCGGCGTCGTTTTGCCGCTGTGCTGCTCCGTCTTGACGTTTTGCGTGGTCGAGATGTTGACCACCGCGGGCAGCAATCTGTCGGCGAGGTCGGCGAAGCTCTCCGGCGCCGGCCGCGCCACCGCGCGTCCCATGCCGCCGTTCAGCCCGGCGGGCACGGCGGTCAGCACGAAGGCGAGCACCGCCGGTGCCCATCGCCGAAGACTCATCATGGGTAGCAACACCGCAACTCCCCTTTATCGACGAACCGAGGCATCAGCCGGTGCCCGCACCGCCGGCCTCGCTGGGCGCGACTTTACGGGAGAACCGGGCGGCGAACCACAATTCAATGTCGCAGCGCCCAGACCACGACGACGCCGAGGCAGGCGGCGACCAGGCCGCCGATGCGCAGTGTCTGCGCGGGGGTCGCCATGGTGTGCGCCGCGAGCCGCCGCATCATCTCGGGCAACAGCGCGTAGACGATGCCCTCGATGACCAGGATGAGGGCGAGCGCGGTCAGGAGATCGCGCATCGGCGCCGTCGCTTACCGGCGCGACGTCAAATCAGTGCGAGGCCGGAGGCGAGGGCGCCGGCGGCGAGGGCGGCGTCGCCTCGGAAGCCGTGCCCGCCAAGCCGTTAAAGAAGCGAAAGAAGCTGCTGTCGGGGCTGAGCACGAACGAGGTGTCGTGGCCGTTGAGCGCCGCCCGGTAGGCCTGCAGCGAGCGGTAGAAGGCAAAGAACTGCCTATCCTGACCGAACGCATCGGCATAGATCTTGACCGCCTGCGCGTCGCCGTCGCCGCGCACCCGCTGACCGTCGCGCTGCGCCTCGGCGAGGACAACGGTGCGTTCGCGCTCGGCGGTGGCGCGCACCGTCTGCGCCGCCTCGGCGCCCTCGCCGCGATATTGCGCCGCCTGTTGCTGGCGCTCGGATTTCATTCGGGCGTATATCGCCTCGCTGTTCTCCTCGGGCAGATCGGCGCGGCGCAGACGCACATCGACGACCGTTATCCCGAAATTCTTGGCCTCGTCGGCGACCTCGTCGCGGATCTGGATCATGATGCCGGCGCGCTTGACCGAGAGGATATCGGACAAGGTCACATTGCCGAGCACGCGCCGCAGACTGCCGTTGACGATCGCGGCAAGCCGGGCGCGCACGCCCTCCTCGGTGCCGACCGTCTGGTAGAACAGGAGCGGGTTGACGATGCGGTAGCGGGCATAGCTGTCGACCACCAGACGCTTCTGGTCGGAGACGATGACCTCCTCGGGCGGCGGCTCATAGTCGAGCACGCGGTTGTCGTAGAACACGACATTCTCGACAAACGGCCGTTTCGTCCAAAGACCCGGCGTGCGCACCTCGCGGCGCGGCTGGCCGAACTGCAGCACCAGGGCCGACTCGGTCTGGTCGACGATAAAGAGCGAGCTGTCGACCAGAATGCCGACGGCGATCAGCACGACGGCGAGCGCGATCAGGACGCGGCGGCCCATCACCGGCTCCCTGTGCCGGTCGTGGGCGCCGCAGTGGCAGCGGGCGCGGTTGCCGCGGCCGCCGGCGGCGCGGCGAACCCGGGCAGGCTCGGCAACGGCAGATAGGGCGTCACGCCGCCCTGCCCCGATGCCGCCTTGTCGATGATCACCTTGTTGCTGTTCTTGAGGATCTCTTCCATCGTCTCGAGGTAGAGCCGCTCGGCGGTGACGTCCTCGGACGCCTTGTACGCCTTGTAGACCGCGGTGAAGCGGTCGGCGTCGCCCTGCGAGCGGGCGACGATCTCGGCGTGGTAGGCCTCGGCGTCCTGCTGGATTTGGGCGGCGGCGCCGCGCGCCTTCGGCAGGATGTCGTTGCGGTAGGATTCGGCCTCGTTGCGCAGCCGCGCGCGGTCGGCGAGCGCGCGCTGCACGTCGCGGAACGATTCGATGACCGGGGCGGGCGGATCGACCTTCTGCAGCTGCACCAGCGTGATCTCGATCCCGGAGCCGTAGGAATCGAGGATCGACTGCAAGAGCTTCTCGGTCTCCCCTTCGATCTTGCCGCGGCCTTCGGCGAGCGCCTGGGCGATCGGGGTCTCGCCGACGATCTCGCGCATCGCGCTTTCCGCCGCCGACTTCACCGTGCCTTCGGGATTGCGGATGTTGAACAGAAAAGATTTCGCGTCCTTGACCACCCAGAGCACGGTGAAATTGATGTCGACGATGTTCTCGTCGCCGGTCAGCATCAGCGCTTCTTCGGGCACCTGGCCGTTGCGGGCGCGGCTCGACACCGCCTCACTGGTGCGATAGCCGATCTCCATGCGGTTTTGCCGGGTGACGCTCGGCGTCAGCGCCGTCTCGATCGGGGTCGGCAGGTGATAGTTGAGGCCCGGCTGGGTCATCCGGTTATAGGCGCCGAAGCGCAGGACGACGCCGGCCTCGTCGGGAAGCACGCGGTAGAAGCCGCTCGCCAGCCACAGCACGACCACCGCGACGATGCCGATGACGACGATGCTGCCGGCGCCGCGCCCGCCGGGCAGCAGCCGGCGGAAGCGGTCCTGGCCGCGGCGCAGCATTTCCTC
>DASRLO010000110.1:0-3817 GCA_035648415.1 Allostellaceae bacterium | reverse complement strand
CGCGGCGCCGCCGGTGACGAATACCCGTTCGCCCTCGATGCGCAGCCTTTTCTCGGCGTAAAGCCGTATCGCGAACGGATAGAGGCGGTGCTCGGCGGCGAGGATGCGGGCCGCGAGGCGGTCTTCGTCGTCGCCGTCTTCAACCGGCACTACCGCCTGGGCGACGATCGGCCCGGTATCGACCTCGGCGCGCACGAAATGCACCGTGCAGCCGGAGAACTTGACCCCGGCGGCCAGGGCCTGGCGCTGCGGATGGAGGCCTGGGAAGGCCGGCAGCAGCGACGGGTGGATGTTGACCATCCGATCGGCCCAGGCCTCGACAAAGCCGGTGTCGAGGATGCGCATGAACCCGGCAAGGGCGACGAGCTCGACACCGGCCGCGCGCAAGGCGCGGTCCGCCGCCGCGGCGAAGGCGGCGCGGCCGGTGTCGGCGACGGCGACGTGCGCGATGCGGGCGGCGGCGGCGCGCGCCAGGCCTCGCGCCTCCGCCCGGTTGCTGATCACGGTGACGATCTCGGCGGGATAGGCGGGGTCGGCGGCGGCGTCGATCAGCGCCTGCAGGTTGGAGCCGCGGCCCGAAATCAGCACGCCGACCCTCAGCCGCGCCATTCCGCCTCGCTGCTGCCGGTCCGGCTGTCGATGGCGTCCTCGGCAAATCTGCGCTATGACCGCTGGGCGATCGGGGAGCCGCAAGGATACGGGAACAGGGGCGGATTGCCCAAGGAATGTTGGCCTGTTGCAGGTTGGCTACTGAAGGTTCGCTGGGGGATGTCGGCTAAGAGCCTTGTGCGGGGAGGCGGCTGGGGGTGGCGAGCGCCGTTCGCGCTCGCGCTGCTGCTGCTCGCCGTCGCCGCGCCGCCGCGCCCCGCGGCGGCGGACGACGACCCGTACACCGCGACGATCACCGTCGACGCGACCTCGGACTCGGTCGCGACGGCGCGCGACATGGCGCGCGCCGACGGCGCCCGGCGCGCGCTCAACGCCATCGTCGACCGGCTGAGCGGCGGGACCGGCAAGAGCAAGCCGCTCAAGCTCAGCGACAACCAGGTCACCGATCTGGTGGCGAGCTTCGAGGTCGCCAACGAGAAGATGACCGCGGTGCGCTACACCGCCGACTACACGTTTCATTTCCGGCCGGCCGAGACCAAGAGGACGCTGCAGAGCGCGGGCGTGGCGATCAACGAGGCGAATCCGCCGGCCGCCAGCCCCCCCGGCCAGACACCCGGCCCGGCACCTGGCGGCGGCAAGCCGGTCGTCGTGCTGCCGGTCTACCAAAGCGGCGCCAGCGCGGTGCTGTGGGAAGAACCGAACCCGTGGCGCCAGGCGTGGTCGCAGCGCCCGGCCGGCGGCGGCGCGACGTACCTCACGGTGCCGCTCGGCGATGCCGGCGACGTGGCGGCGATCGATGCTGACAAGGCGCGTTCGGGCGACGTTGGCGCGCTGGCTGCGATCGCCAAGCTGGCGAGCGCCGACGAGGTTCTGGTGATGCTGGCGGTTCAGCGCCCCGGCAAGGACCAGACGGGCAAGGACCAGACGGGTGGGGACAAGCCGGGCGGGGACAAGCCGGGGCTCGACGTGACCGTGCGGCGCTATCGCGGCGCCCAACTGGTCGATGTGCATGCCGATTCGATCGACGCCAATCCCGGCGAGAAGGATGCCGATTTCTTCCGCCGCGCGGCCGACGCGATCGCCGCCGATATCGACACCGGGTGGAAGAACGCCAAGGACAATCTCGCCGGCCAGCAGGGCAGCCTCGTCGTCGCCGCGCCGATCACCGGCCTCGACGACTGGCTCAAGCTGCGCGACCGGCTCGCCGGGCTGCCGCCGGTGCGCAAGATCGACGTGAAATCGCTGTCGCGACAGGAGGCCAGCATCGATATCCACTATGCCGGCACGCTGGATCAACTGAAGGCGAGCCTGGCGACGATCAAGCTCGACCTCCAGGGCGGCGACCCGAATTGGCGGCTCGCACGGACGCCGTAGCCATGACGAGCTTGGCGCTCAACGTTCCGAACCTGATCACGCTGTCGCGGCTGATGTCGGTGCCGCTGATGATCT
Organism: Allostellaceae bacterium; assembly: GCA_035648415.1. GTDB lineage: Bacteria > Pseudomonadota > Alphaproteobacteria > ATCC43930 > CGMCC-115725 > DATARH01. The sequence goes on along the minus strand of DASRLO010000110.1, from coordinate 1,759 downwards.
GGCTGATCGTCGGCGCCGAGTTTGGCGCGGCGTTCTGGGTGTTCATCTGCGCCGGAGCCAGCGACGCGCTCGACGGCTTCATCGCCAAGCGCTTCGATTGCCGGACGCGGCTGGGCGCGCTGCTCGATCCGGCCGCCGACAAGGCGCTCATTTCGAGCGTCTACGTCGCGCTCGGCATCGCCGACAAGCTGCCGAACTGGCTGGTGATCCTCGTCGTCTTTCGCGACGTGACGATCATCGGCGGCTTTGTGCTGTTCCAGACGATCGCCGTGCCGCGCAATTTCGACCCGCTCTACATAAGCAAGATCAACACCCTGGCGCAGATCGCGCTGGTCGGGTATGTGCTCGGGCGGCTGGCGCTCGGCTTTCCGGATGGTGCGCTGACAAGCGCCTTGGTGGCGGTGACCGCGGCCACCACGTTGCTGTCGGGATTTTCCTATCTGGTGCGCTGGGCCCGCATCCTCTCGGGGGCGGAGCCCGCGTCATGAGCGGGCCGGCCTATCGCCTGCTGTTCTGGCTGGCCGTCATTTTGCTGGTGATCGTCGGGCTGGGTTTGCTGCAGAGCATCCTCCTGCCGTTCGTCGCCGGCGTCATCATTGCGTTCATCCTGGCGCCGCCGGTCGCGCGGCTGGAGCGGCTGGGCATTCGCCGCAGCCTGGCGAGCTTTGCCGTACTGATCCTCTTTCTGGTCGGCCTGGCGCTGGTTTTCGTGCTGCTGGTGCCGTTGATCCAGAACCAGGTGATCACGCTGATCGGCAAGGTGCCGGCGTTGGTGAGCTTTCTGCAGGACCAGCTCGGCCGGGTGATGGATCTGCTGCAACAGCAATTGCCGGCCGACCAGATGGCGAAGCTGCGCGACCTGGTCGGCACCAAGCTGGGCGAGGCGCTGGCGTGGCTGGCCTCGCTCTTCCAGGGCCTCATCACCAGCAGCATCGCGATCCTCAATATCGTATCGCTGGTCATCGTGACGCCGATCGTGACCTTCCTGCTGCTGCGCGATTGGGAGAAAATCGTGGCGCAGGTCGATTCCTACCTGCCGCGCCAGTCGCTGACGACGGTGCGCGAGCAGGCGCGGATCGTCAGCGACATGCTGGTCGGCTTTACCCACGGCCAGGCGCTTGTCTGCCTGATCCTGGCGATCTATTACGGCACGACGCTGAGCTTCGCTGGGCTCGATTCCGGTCTCGCGCTAGGGCTTCTGATCGGGGTGTTGGCGATCATCCCGATCCTCGGCGGGGCGACCGGGTTCGTGCTGGCGCTGGGACTGGCCGCATCGCAATTCGGCACCTGGCGCGAGATCATCATCGTTTGCATCATTTTCGCGGTCGGGCAGGGGGTGGAGAGCAATTTTCTGACGCCGAAGCTGGTCGGCGACCGCATCAACCTGCACCCGGTCTGGGTCATGTTCGCACTGTTCTCGGGCGGGACGCTGTTTGGGCTGGTCGGCATCCTGTTCGCGGTGCCGGCGGCGGCGGTGATCGGCGTGCTGGTGCGCTTCGCGCTGATGCGCTACCGGCGCAGCGCGGTCTACGATCCGCGCCAGCCTCCGGTGGTGCGCGGCCTGACGCCCTATCGCTAGCCCTGGCCGGTGAACCAGCAGCCGCTGCCCTTTCCGGTCGAGGCGCGCTACCGACGCAGCGCGGTCTACGATCCGCGCCAGCCTCCGGTGGTGCGCGTCCTGACGCCCTATCGCTAGCCCTGGCCGGTGAACCAGCAGCCGCTGCCCTTTCCGGTCGAGACGCGCTACCGGCGCAGCGCG
>DASRLO010000109.1:0-3827 GCA_035648415.1 Allostellaceae bacterium | reverse complement strand
GCCCGCTCCTTCCCCCGCAAGCGGGGGAAGGTTGGGATGGAGGCTAATCCTTCCCCGCGCCGCGCCGCCTCTCGGCGAAATGCGGTGGCGTGCCGGCGACTTCCTGCACCAGCTTCCGGAGCATCGCCTCGGCGAAGCTGTCCATGTTCTCGGCGACAAGGCAAAACCCCGACGGCCCGCCGATCACGTTCTGCCTGTAGTAATCGGCGAGCCACGGTTCCTCGGTGAGGATCGCCAGGCCGTTGATCGTGATCCCCTGCGCCACCAGCTGGTCGCGCACCAGCTCGGGCGCCGGCCCGAAATTCGCCATCCCGTCGCCCGAGACGTCGATCACCCGGTGCCCCGCCGGCTCGGGCATGTGCTCGAACGCGGCGGCGCCGGCGAGCATCGCCGCGCCGATCGCGGTAAGGCCGTGCGAGGTGCGCTCGGTCGCGCGCACCGCGGCGGCGAAGCCGGCGGCGCCGGTGCGGGTGGCGATCCGCGTCCAGCCGACGGTGACCGCGATCTTGTCGGGGTCCGACCACTCGAGCACCAGCGCCTCGATACCGCCCGGCGCGGCGGCAATCGCGTCGAGCAGCTTTGGCGTCTCGAAGGCGCGGGCAATCCCGTCATGCTGCAGCACGTAGCGCTCGGTCGAGACGCTTTCCGAGACATCGATCGCCAGCACCAGCGCCACCGCGGCCGCCGGAGCGGGCATAACGCCGTCGAGCGTCGCCGCGGTAAACGCGAGAAGGGCGAGGCCACACCGCATGACGATAAAGTCGCACGACAGGCAGCACGGGAAAAGCTGGTCCGGGAATGAGGTCCGAGACGATCCGGCGATCCCGGCCCGGATCGACCGCCCCGAGAAACGGTCCGGACCTGCCCCGCCACTGACAAAAACCGTGCCAGACGCCGCCGCCGCGGCATGAAGCGGGTTTTGTCGATCGGCGCCGGACGAGCCGCCGGATTTTTCGGCTGCCTCTATCTTCCGCGCTCACGAATTGAGCGGGAGAAAGCTGCAACCGGCCTCGATCGGCTTTAGGATGCCGTCGGCAGCGACGAAGGAGACCGGCGATGGCGCATCTGACCACTGATGACGGCGTCAAGCTCTATTACGAGGAAACCGGCAGTGGTCAGCCCGTGGTCTTTGTCCACGAATTCGCCGGCGACCTGCGCAGCTACGAGCCGCAGGTGCGGTACTTCTCGCGGCGCTATCGCTGCATCGTCTACAACGCGCGCGGCTATCCGCCGTCCGACGTGCCGGACGATTTCGAGCGCTATTCGCAAGAAAGAGCCCGCGACGACATCCGCGCTGTGCTCGACGGGTTGAAGATCGGGAAAGCGCACATCGTCGGCATCTCGATGGGCGGGTTCGCGACCCTGCATTTCGGCTTCGCCTATCCCGAGCGCGCGCTGTCGCTGGTCGTCGCCGGCTGCGGCTACGGCGCGTCGCCCGACAAGCGCCGGCAGTTCCACGACGAGACCGCGCGCACCGCGGCGCAGATCGCAGAGAAGGGCATGGCGGAGGTCGCCAAAATCTACGGCGCCGGCCCGACCCGCGTGCAGTACGAGGCGAAGGACCCGCGCGGCTACGCCGAATTCATGACGCAGCTCAAGGAGCATTCGACCTTGGGTTCGGCCAACACGATGCGCGGGGTGCAGGCGCGCCGGCCGTCGCTGTGGGACCTCGTCGACCAGATGAAAGCGCTCGACGTGCCGACCCTCATCGCCACCGGCGACGAGGACGACCCGTGCCTCGAACCGTGCCTGCTGATGAAACGCCATATCAAGAGCGCGGCGCTGGTCGTATTGCCCAATACCGGCCACGCGCTCAACCTCGAGGAGCCCGACTTCTTCAACCGGCTGTGCGACGATTTCTTCCACCAGGTCGAAAGCGGCCGCTGGCCGCGGCGCCACCCGCGCGCGGTGCCAGGGTCGATCCTTGGTATGTGACGAATGGGCTTTTGGAGCGTGATTCCCAAAATCTCCCCCTCCGTGCTTGTTCCGGAGGTCCACGGCTTTATCGACGAGCGAGGTAACGGAAGACGTGGATGGCCGGGCCAAACCCGCTTCTGTCCGGTTTAGTTGAAGAGGCATGGGATAGCCAGTTGAGCGGGGTTTCGCGGCGGCAGTTCGCTGCGGGTTTCGCGTAGTATCCTCCCGCCATGCCAAATCGCCGCGACTCATCCGCCGCGCCGGCGACATTGTGGACGACGCGGCTCGACCGCGAGTCGGCGGCGCCGCTGTCGCGCCAGCTTGCCGGCGCGCTGCGCCAGGCGCTGAGCGAGGGGCGGATAGAGGCCGGGGCGCGGCTGCCGTCGACCCGCGCGCTGGCGCGCGAGCTCGGTCTCGCGCGCAGCACTGTCGTCGGGGTCTTCGAGCAGCTCGCCGCCGAGGGCTACATCGCCGGCAAGCCCGGCTCGGGCTATTTCGCGGCGGCGACGCTCGGCGATACCCACCCACCCTTGTCCGACCGTCCGGCCGCCGCGCGCCCGCTGTCGCGCCGCGGCGAGCGGCTGCGCGATTGCGCTGTGCCGGTCCGCCTCGCGCCGCACCCGTTCGAGCTTGGCCATGCCGACATCGATCCCGGTTTTGTCGCGATTTGGAAGCGGCTCGCCGCGCGGGCGCTGTCGGGCCGCTCCAGCCTGGTGTGGAGCTACGGCGACCCGCGGGGCGAGCCGGCGCTGCGCCGCGCGATCGCCGAGTACCTCGCCGCGGCGCGCGGCGTGCGCTGCCGGCCGGAGCAGATCGTGCTGACGTCCGGCACGCAGCAGGGTTTGAGCCTCGCGGTGCAGGTGCTGCTCGACCCCGGCGCGGCGGCCTGGGTCGAGGACCCCTGCTACCGCGCGGCGCTCGACATCCTGCGCGCCGCCGAAGCGCGGATCGTGCCGGTGCCGGTCGATGCGCACGGGCTCGACATCGCCGCCGCCCAGCGCCGCTCCGGGCCGGGCAAAAAATCCCCGCCGCCGCGCCTCGTCTACATCACGCCGTCGCGACAATACCCGCTCGGCATGGCGATGCCGCTGGCGCGCCGCGCCGCGCTGCTCGCCTGGGCGGCGCGGGAGGGGGTGTGGATCGTCGAGGACGATTACGAGAGCGAGTTCCAGGCGCCGGGCCGCATGCTGCCGTCACTGCAGGGCCTCGACCGCGCCGGGCAGGTGATCTATCTCGGGACCTTCAGCAAGCTGCTGTTCCCGTCGTTGCGGCTCGGCTATGCGGTCCTGCCCGAGGACCTTGTCGCGCCGTTCGCCGCCGCGCGGTATCTGGCGGACCGCCAAAGCTCGGCGCTGATCCAGGCGATGATGCTCGAATTCATGCTCGACGGGCATTTCGCGCGGCACTTGAAGCGGATGCGCGCGCGCTACGCCGAGCGCCAGCATTTCCTCGCCGATCTCTTGACGCGGCGGCTCAGCGACGTGCTGGAAATTCCATCGGTCGACAGCGGCATGTACCTGACCGTCTGGCTGCCCGAAGGATGGTCCGACCGGGCGGCGGCTGACGCCCTCGCCGCTGCCGGCGTCGCGACGGTGCCGCTGTCGTCGCTGACCCTCGAGACCGCGCGGCGTCCGGGGCTGGTGCTCGGCTATGCCGGACACAGCGAGGCAGCGACGGCGCGCGCGGTGGAGACCATGGCGCGGGTGCTGCGGCAACCAACCGGTCTGGCGAGTTCGATGGAAGCGGACCTTCGATCAGACCGCATTATCGCCTAGGTGTCGAAGCTATGAAGGTTGTTCATCCGGGTCGGTGGTATGAGGCTGGGGTTGCGAGACCAGCCAACCCAATGCCGGAGCCCCGGATGAACATGCACAAGAATGCGCGGCTGACGCCGCAAGGTCGACTCCTGA
>DASRLO010000108.1:0-2615 GCA_035648415.1 Allostellaceae bacterium | reverse complement strand
GAGGGCGTCACCCATCGCGGCCGCTTTCACACGATCGAGAACACCACCTCGCTGCCGCGCCCGACGCAACAGCCGCGCCCAAAATTCTATGTCGCGGCGCTCAACACGCCCGAATCCTTCGAATACGCCGGGAGGATGGGGTATTCGGTGATGGCGATCGCTTTTGTCGCGGCCAAGATGCGGCCGCTGCTCGCCGCCTATCGCCAGGCATGGCAAGCCGCCGGCCATCCCGGCGACGGCGAGGTGATGATCGCCTTCCACATGTTCTGCGACAGCGATGGCGACCGGGCGCGCCGGAGCGCCGCGCCGCTCATCGACAATTACCTGCGCTCGCTGGTCGATGCCGCGTCCGACTGGCTCGACGGCCGCACGTCGCGGGATTATCCCGGCTACGACAAAATCATCGCCGGCCTGCGCGCGTCGAACGCGGCCGAGCAGATGACGACCGGCGCCGCCTGGATCGGCACCCCCGACGAGATCGCCGCCACCATCGCCCGCATGCGGGATGATTTCGGCGGCTTTGAGCACGCCTCGCTGCAGGTCAATTTCAATTTGATGCCGTTCGGCGACGCCCTGGCGTCAACGCGCCTCTTCGCGCGCGAGGTGATGCCGCGTTTCGCGTAGGGCGGAAGAGCGAAGCGTATTCCGCCTGTATCGTGCCGCCCCCATGGCGGAATGCGCTGCGCTTTTCCGCCCTACGCGTCATTAACTCGCCAGAACGGCTGCGTCGCGAGCAGCGCCTCGAAATGGTGGCGTAGATTGTCCTGGTTCTTGGCGAGGCGGTGTTTGTGCCAGGCGAGCACACGGCGCCCGGCATGGCCGATCCCGGTCGAACGCCGCCCCGGCGGCGCCAATTTGTCGACGATGTCGCGGCCGACCCGCACGTCGTTGGCGTCGCCAAGCTCGTCCTGCAGGCGTTTGAGGCGCTGGATGAACGGCCGCGTCCGGTCGGCGTCGTAGAGCCCGCCGACGAGTTCCGCGGCGTAGCGCAGTTGCTTCAGTGCGATGCGCAGGCGGTGGCGTTTTTTGGCGGATTGTTCGGTGAAGCGCCTGCCGCGCCGCTCTGCCTTGTCGCGGCAGCGGTCGAGCAGCGCCGGCGCGACCGCGCCGATCGGTTGCTGCAGGTCCGCGGCGCCGCCGCTGCGCCAGTCCTCTCCGTCGAGCCAGCGCAGCAGCCCCAGCAGCGCCTCGGTGTAGCGAACCGACGAGATGGCGCCGGTCGCCGCGGCGCGCGCGGCGCGATGGCGCTGCGCGGCCGCCAGGGCCAGCCGCTCGAACTCGCTGGCGGGCGGCAGCGCGGCGCGCGCCGGCGGCAGCAGCGCGGTGGTGAAAACATCGAGGTCGCGGGCTTCGCCCAGCGCGTCGGCGAACCAGCGCAACTCGCCCGCGGCCCAGCGCCGCTGGTCCTTGGCCAGCAGCGGGGCAAAGACCGAGAGGATCGCGCGCAGGCGGCGCACCGCGACGCGCATCTGATGGATGCCCTCGGCGTTGCCGGCGAGCGCCGCCGCCTCGTTGCGCAGCAGATGGTCAAGGCAGGCGCGGCCGACCCGGCGCAGGACGGTTTCGGCGCTGAGGCCGGGATGCAGGTCGAGCGGCTCGGCGTGGACCGCCTTGGCGGGACCCGGCTCCGGCGCGGCCAGCCGGTAGCCGCGCTCGGCCTTGCTGCGCCGTTCGAGCCGCAGCGGCGCCGCCTGCAGGAGCTTGAGAGCGACGTCGTAGAGCGCCGCGGTCTCGCCGCTTTTCAATTCGAGCTCGATCTCGCTGATCGGCGAGGGCGGCGTCTTGTCGCCGTCGCGGATCAGGCCGCGATCGACCGCCGCCTCGATCCAGGTTTCGGGTTCCGGGCTCCACGCGATGGTCAGCCGCGAAACCTCGGTGCGAAACAGCGGGCGCAGCTGGCCGGCGATCTCGGGCGAGAGGAACGGTCCGGTCCGCGGGGCGCGCGGGTCGGGCGTTTCGCCGGCGACCGGGTCTTCCCATTCGCCGCGCGCCAGGCCCGATTCGCTCGGCGACGCGGCGGCTTTGACGGTTTGCGTAAAGCTCCGGCCGCGCCGGCGCACCCGCAGGCTCGACCCGCGCCGCGCGAGCGCATGGTCGGGCGTGTCGTAATAGGTGCTGACGAGCCGGGCGCGCGACACCCGAGGGGCCCCGCCGGGGCGCGCCGCCATGGTTTCCAGCGCGCGCCGCAACGCCGGCAGGTCGCCGCTCCGGGCGGCCAGCTTAAGTTCGGTCTCGATGGCGATCGAGCGGCCCCGCGAGGGTGGAAGGCATCGCCCGAAATCAGCCCAGCCGTGTCACGCTGTCAAGCGCTTCCGCCGGCCCGCACCTTCGACCGGCGTTGACCGCGCTATTTGCCGGCGAAAATGCCCGAGGCTAAATAGGGCGCCCCGCTGGTAGAGTGTATCCCGAAGCCGCCGCCGACCTCGACCGCGTTCGGCCCGAAGAACGACCCGACGACGGCGCCGTTGCGGTTGGTGCCGCCAGTCAGGTTACCGGAAAACCGGCCGCCGCCACCGGAAACCGCGCCTGCGTAATTTGCCCCATCGAAATTGCTGAGGTTCACGGTGCCGCTCTGCGAGCCGAAATTATAGGTTTGGCTGAAACCGCCAGCGGCC
>DASRLO010000107.1:0-4602 GCA_035648415.1 Allostellaceae bacterium | reverse complement strand
CGCGCCGCGCCGCCGCCAGGGTCGCCACATGAAGCTGCGGGACGCCGCCGGCGTTGATCTCGCGCGCCGGGAAGGCGACGGCGAGCCTGGCGCCCTCGGGCAGCCGGTCGATCGCCGCGATGTCGGCGGCGTAGAGCCGGCAGGCTTTCAGCCAGACCGTCTCGATCACCACCATCCGCGCGACAAACAGTGCCGTCACGGCGCCGCCGATGACGAGCGCCGGCCGTCGCGGCAGCAAAGGGGCGCTGGCCGCGATCAACAAGAGGAACAGCGCGATCGGCAGCCGGTGATCGGCGCCCGAACCGGAGAAGATCTGCGCCGGCAAGGCCAAATAGGCCGCGAACAAGACCGCGATGGCGACCCCGAGCCGTGACACGATCACGAGGCGCCGCTTCCAGGCAAGCCCACCCAGCAGGAGGATAAACAAGCCGAAGCAAACGATATCGAAGGCGCGGTCGTAATTGTCGAAGACGCTGAACAACAGATCGGCCTTGCGCCAGAATGCACCATAGCTGATCGGCCCGCCCGCGGAGGCCGGCTCGAAACCGAGAAGGACGACCGCCGGCGCAACGAACTGCACCGCCGCGCCGGCGACCCGCCACGCCGCGTCGCGACACCGCCGGTCGCGCAGCAGGCCGATCACCGGCAACAACTCGACGCCGCCGATCGCCAGCGCATAGACCCCGAACGCGGCGATGTGGCTGAAAAAGCAGGCGAGGGCGACCGGCAGCGAAACCGCCGCCCGCAGCCCGCGTCTGTCCTCGAGCGCCAGCCACAGCGCGACCCCGCACATCGCGAGGCCGAGACCGAACAGGTAATTGATGAACCCCCACAAAAAGCTGCGGTTGTAGAGCAGCAAAAACGCCAGCAGCGGCCACATCCGCCAGCGCCCGGTGGCGGCGCGGTTGAGCCACAGCGTACCGCCGGCGATCAACGCGAAACCCATCGCGAGGAACAGCTTGCCCGCAAGGTCGAGCGGGATGGCCTGCGCCAGCGCCGGCACCACGAGATCGGCGGCGAGGTCGGGCAGGGGCGCCCAGCGCACCGCAAAGAATGCATTGCCGCCCTCGGCGATCAGATGCAGCCGCGCGAGGTGGTTCGGGTAATCGACGAGCGGCGGCAGCACCGTCGAAAACAGCGGCAGGCTGACGATGGCGAGCAGCAGCACGAAGGCGGCGGCAACCATCCGTCCCGAGCCGGCTAGATTCAAACGGCACCGCTTTCAATCCCGCTTGCTTGACCAAGGTCAAGCCCGAGGGAGGGAGTAATTGGAGATGCTGCGTTAGCGGTCAAAAATCGAGATCGGCGTAATGTTTCGGCGGCGGCAGGCCGGGCACATGGTCGCCGAGGATGGCGCGGAAGCTCGGGCGCGACTTGATCCGCGCGTACCATTCGCGGGCGAGCTCGTGCTGATCCCACGGCACGTCGCCGAGATAGTCGAGTGTCGAAAGATGCGCCGCCGCGGTGATGTCGGCGACCGAGAAATGGTCGCCCGCGAGCCAGCGCCGGCGGTCGACGAGATAGCCGATATACTCCAGGTGGTGCGGCAGGTTGGCGTGCCCGGCGCGAATCGCCTGCGAGTTCGGCTGGCCCTCCTTGACGAGCCGCTTCATCATCTTCTCGCCGACGAGGTTCCCGGTGACTTCGCGGTCCATCTTGATGTCGAACCAGGCGACGAGGCGGCGCACCTCGGCGCGGTCGGCCGGGTTGATGCCGATCAGCAGCTTGTCGCGGTAGACTTCGTCGAGATATTCGACGATCGCATCGGTTCCGGCGAGCACCGTGCTGTCCGGCTCGATCAGCACCGGGACTTCGCCCGCCGGATTGAGCGCGAGGAACTCCGGCCGGCGCTCCCACACTTTTTCCGCCTTCATCGTGAAGTCGAGGCTCTTCTCGGCGAGCACGACGCGCACCTTGCGCGCAAACGGCGACAGCAGCGAATGGTAGAGGACCCGCATGGCGGAATTGTACCGGCGGCGGCGGCGCGTGAACATCGCGATCGCGCGCGGCCCGCCGCCGCAATCGCACGATGCCGGACCGGCGGCGGGCGATGGCTCTCGTTCGGGGCTCTCTTCCACCGCCGCCGGTAGCGCAAGCTTATGTTTTCGTTGAGCCGTAGGCGGCCCTATTGCGCTCCCCGGTCGCGACCCGGTCCTTTGTCGCGCGGACCCATGAACGAGGTGACGACGCCGTGCAGCGTGCGCAGCTCCTGCTCGGTCGGGTAGGCGCGCTGGAAGAAATTTCTCAGATTGCGGAAGAGACTCGGCCGCTTGTCGGGGTGGCGGATAAAGCCGCTGTCGACCAGCGCTTCCTCGAAATGGTCGAAGAAGCGGACAAGCTCCGCCTTGGTCGCCGGCCGGCTGTGCCCGGTGTGGAGGAACTCGGCCGGCGGATCCTCGCGGGCGATGAACCACTCGTAGCCGACGACCATCACCGCCTGCGCCAGGTTCAACGACGAGAAGCCGGGGTTGAGCGGCACCGTCAGCACGGTATCGGCAAGCGTGATGTCCTCGTTGACGAGCCCGGTGCGCTCGGGACCGAACACCACGCCGCAGGGTTCGTGCGCGGCGAGATGGCCGCGGATTTCCGCGGCCGCGAGGCGCGGCGTCACCGCGCGCTTCACCATGTAGCGGTCGCGCGCGGTTGACGCATAGACGTGGCGCAGATCGGCGACCGCCGCCTTGAGGTCCGGATAGAGCCGCGCCTTGTCGAGCACGCTGTCGGCGCCGCTCGCCGCCGCCACCGCCTTGTCGTTGGGCCAGCCGTCGCGCGGGCTGACGAGCCGCAGATCGTCGAGCCCGCAATTGAGCATCGCCCGCGCCGCGGTACCGATATTCTCGCCGAGCTGCGGCGCGACCAGGACGATCGCCGGCCCACCGGTCAGCTGCGGCTTCTTATGGTCGGTGCCGGCCAACCCTCACCCGTCGCCCCGCGGGTCTGGCCCGCGTGCTAAAGGCTCACGCGCGCGCCACCCTCTCTCGCAAGCGGGCGAGGGGCTTTTCGGCCGGCGCATCTTATCCCCTCTCCCGCTTGCGGGAGAGGGGGGGACCCACGCGAAGCGTGGGAGGGTGAGGGTTCGTCGCACCTGCGTCACTCCGGCCGCGGAGTGGTCGTGCCATCGGGATGGTCTTCTAAAATGATGCCTTCGGCAGCAAGTTCATCACGAATCCGGTCAGCCTCCGCGAACTGGCGTTTGCGGCGAGCCTCAGCACGGGCTTCAATGCGACGCATGACATAGTGCTCGCTGGCCGCGTCGCCCTTGAGCCAATCGAGCGGCTGCTCCTGGAACAGGCCCAAAAACTTTGCGCCGCCCATCAATGCTGCTTGTAATCGGTTCTGCTCGTCACCCGGTTTGCTGCGGTTGAGCGCGCCTGCCAGCTCGTGGAGATGGGCTAGGGCGAGTGGGACGTTTAAATCATCTCTAAGGGCGGTCAGCACTTCGTCTGAGACTTGCGGCTCCTCGGGCACGCCGCGCAGTTGCGCCGCTCGATAAAAGCGACCTATCGTCTGCTTTGCCTGCTGCAGCCGCTCCTCGGTCCAATCCAGTGGGTCGCGGTAGTGCGAGGACAGCAGCGCCAGCCGCGCCACCTCGCCGGGCCATTCCTGCAGCACCTCGTGCGCCGTCACAAAATTCCCCAGCGATTTCGACATCTTGGTGCTGTCGACCGAGAGAAAGCCGTTATGCACCCAGAAATTGACGAAGGGCTCGCCGCCATGCGCCGCCTCGCTTTGCGCGACCTCGTTTTCGTGGTGCGGGAAAATCAAATCGACGCCGCCGCCGTGGATGTCGAAATGCTCGCCCAAATGCGTCTCGCTCATCGCCGAGCATTCGATATGCCAACCGGGCCGGCCGCGGCCCCACGGGCTGTCCCAGCCGGGCTGGTCCGGCGTCGACGGTTTCCACAGCACGAAATCGCCGGGGTCGCGCTTGTAGGGCGCAACCTCCACCCGCGCGCCGGCGATCATCTCCTTGCGGCTGCGGTGCGCGAGCTTGCCGTAGCCCGGCCATGAGCCGACCGCGAACAGCGCATGGCCCTCGGCCGCATAGGCGTGGCCCGCGGCGATCAGCCGCCCGATCATCGCGATCATCTGCGGGATGTGCTCGGTAGCGCGCGGCTCCACATCGGGCGGCAGGTTGCCGAGCGCCGCCATGTCCTCGTGGAAGATCCGCGCGGTGCGCGCGGTCAGCGCCTCGATCGGCTCGTTGTTGGCGCGCGCCGCGTCGATGATCTTGTCGTCGACATCGGTGATGTTGCGGGCATATTTGACGTGGGCCGCGCCGAATTCACGGCGCAGCACGCGGTACAGCAGATCGAAGACGACGACCGCGCGAGCATTGCCGATATGCGCGAAGTCGTAGACCGTCGGCCCGCACACATACATGCGCACGTTGGCCGGATCGAGCGGGGTGAAAACCCGCTTTTCGCGCGTCAGGGTATCGTAGAGTTTCAATTCCATCGGTCGGAGTCTTTCAGCAACGCTCTTCGGCCTGCTGGCCGGGCGTCCCAAAATTCTCGATCGGAGAAAAGACGGCCACAGCCAGCGTTGCCGCTAGCGAATAATCTCCCGGCAAATGCCGCAAATGTGGTTAAGGCCGTGCAT
>DASRLO010000106.1:0-12021 GCA_035648415.1 Allostellaceae bacterium | reverse complement strand
CCTACCAATCCTCCGCCGAGCGAGGCCAAGCCATGCAGCCCTGGATCACCGATTACAACCACACCCGACCCCACTCAGCCCTCGGCGGAAAACCACCGACCTCAAAGCTGAACAACGTGCTTGGATTCGACACCTAGCGGCCGCCGCGCGGACCTATGCCGAGGGGCGGCGCGGCCTCCTCGCGCGCGGACGTTCGCTTCATGCCGTCTCCCCCTGGGTGCTCGTTCGACGGTGCCGTTCGAGCACCTTCACGCATTAGATCAGCATCGGCGACTTCTGTTAAGCGCGACGGTATTGTCGAGGAAGCGCCGATTTGTCGCGCCGCGATGACCTCTCAAGGAACGGGGTGAATGGACGGATCGTTCGAGCCGCGACTGGAGGATTACCGGCTCCTCATCGGCGCCGGCAGCTTCCAGGACGACGAGGCGGCGGCAGGCGCGGCCTGGGGCGTGTTCGTCCGCTCGCCGCACGCCTTCGCCGACATTCGCGGCATCGACGCCGCGGCGGCGAAAGCCGCGCCGGGCGTGCTGGCGGTGCTGATTGCGACCGATCTCGACGCGGCCGGGATCGGAACGGTGTCGGTCGCCGTGCCGGTGCCCGGCGCGCCGGGCATGGTGGCGCCGCATCGCCCCTCGCTCGCGGCGACCAGCGTGCGTCATGTCGGCGACGCGGTAGCGCTGGTCGTCGCCGCGAGCGAAGCGGCGGCGCGCGACGCGGCCGAGCTGATCGAAATCGATTACGCGCCGCGCGAGGCGGTGAGCGATGTCTCGCGGGCGGCGCAGCCCGGCGCGCCGCAGCTCTGGCCCGAGGCGCCGGGCAACCTCGCGGTCGACTGGCATCCCTATGGCGCGAAGCCGGAAGAGCGGGCCGAGCTCGACCGCATCTTCGCCGGCGCGGCGCATGTCGCGCGGGTGCGGCTCGTCAACCAGCGCATCGTCATGGCGCCGATGGAGCCGCGCGGCGCGCTGGCGCTCTACGATCGCGAGACGGAGCGCTACGTGCTGCATGTCGCCTCGCAGAGCGCTTTCGCGATGCGCCAGCATGTCGCGCGCACGATGGGCATGGCGGTCGAGAAGCTGCGCATCGTCAGCGGCGATGTCGGCGGCGCGTTCGGCATGCGCACCTCGGGCTATCCCGAATACCCGGCGCTGCTGTTGGCCGCGAAACAGCTCGGCCGGAAGGTGCGCTGGCGCTCGACCCGGCAGGAGGGTTTTCTTTCCGACAACCAGGCGCGCGACACGGTTATCGAGGCGGCCCTGGCGCTGGACGCCGACGGCAGGTTTCTCGCGCTCGACATTGAATGCCTGGCCGCGCTCGGCGCCTACCACAGCTCGCACGGCGCGTTTATCGCGACGGTCAATTTCGCGCGCTGCTTGCCGTGCATGTACGACATCCAGAAGATCGGGCTGCGCATCCGCTGCCTCTTCACCAACACGGTGCCGACCGGACCTTATCGCGGCGCCGGGCGGCCCGAGGCCAACTATTGCCTCGAACGGCTGGTCGACGAGGCGGCGCGGATAAGCGGGATCGACCGCATCGAGCTTCGCCGCCGCAACCTGATCGGGCCGGGCCGCATCCCCTACAAGACCGCGGTCGGCACGACCTATGACAGCGGCGATTTTCCCGCGGTGTTCGACGCCGCGCTCGCCCGAGCCGATATCGCCGGCTTTGCCGCGCGCAAGGCGCGCTCGGAAGCGGCGGGCAAAAAGCGCGGGCTGGGGGTCGCGTGCTTCCTCGAGATCGCCGGCGGCCAGCCCGGCGAGGGCGCGGCGGTGGGGTTTCCCGGATCGAGCAAGCTCTTGCTGGCGATCGGCGTCCAGGCGAGCGGCCAGGGTCACCGCACGGTCTATCGCCGGCTCGTCGCGGAGCGGCTCGGCATCCCGGCCGCGGCGATCGAAATTGCGTCCGGCGACAGCGACGACGAGGTGCCGAGCGCCGGCGCGGTCGCCTCGCGCTCGACCATGTCGGTCGGCGGCGCGGTCGCCGCCGCGCTCGACGCGGTGATCGAAAAAGGCCGCCGCATCGCCGCGCACGTCCTCGAAGCGGCCGCCGAGGACATCGTCTATCGCGACGGCGTGTTCGAGATCGCCGGCACCGACCGCAACATCGCGCTGTTCGAGCTGGCCGAGCGCGCCGCGCTGATCGGCGAGAGCCTCGACACGAAGAGCAGCTTCGATGCGGCGCCGTCCTTCCCCAATGGCGTTCACGTTGCCGAGGTTGAGATCGACCCCGGCACCGGACGCACTATTCTCGCCGCCTACACCTGCATCGACGATTGCGGCCGGGTGCTGCAGCCGGTGCTGGTCGAGGGCCAGGTGCACGGCGGCGTCGCCCAGGGCGTCGGCCAGGCGCTTTTCGAATGGGGAAATTACGACGATTCGAGCGGCCAGTTCGTCGCCGGCTCGTTCATGGACTACGCGATGCCGCGCGCCGACGATCTGCCCGGCATCGCGAGCGAGCTGCACCCGGTGCCATGCACGACCAATCCCCTCGGCGTCAAAGGCGTCGGCGAGGCCGGCACGACCGCTTCGCTCGCCGCGGTGATGAACGCGGTCGCCGACGCGGGCGCCGTGGTCGATATGCCGGCGACCCCCGAGCGGGTGTGGCGGGCGCTGCAATCAGCCGGGAGGGATGTTACCTGATTTGTCATTCCGGGGTGGCTCGCAGGCCGGTCCCGGAACCCATGACCACGGACCGCCCATACTGGTAAAGTCCGTGTGCACGGGTTCCCGCTTTCGCGCAGGGCTGTCCGGGGAATGAGTCGATTGGTCGCGGCTGCACGCCAGGCGCCGCCACGGGATGGCGGTTACTTTCCAGTTGTCGAGACTGGGAAAGTGGAGCTTGGCGTGCGCTACACCGCCGCCACCGTCAACGATGTCGTGGTCGGCCGCGCCCAGCCGATCGAGCCGGGCGCCACCTATGTCTTCGACAAGGCCTATGTCGATTACCCCTGGTGGCGGACCTTGCACGAGGCCGGCTGCCGCTTTGTCACCCGAGCCAAAAAGAACGTGCCGTTGAGCCTGGTCGAGGAGCGCCCGGTCAGCCGGGCCGACCGGCGGGAGGCGGCGATCGACAGCGACCGGGTGGTCAAGCTCGGATCGCAGCAGCGCACCCGCCTGCCGATCCTGCTGCGCCGTATCGTCCTGCACCGCGACGACGGGCAGCCGCTGGTCATCCTGTCGAACGATCTCGACCGCTCCGCCCGCCAGATCGCCCAGCTCTACAAGAAGCGCTGGCAAATCGAACTCCTGTTCCGCTGGATCAAGCAGCACCTCAAAATCAAAACCTTCCTCGGCCGCAGCGAAAACGCCATTCGCCTCCAGATCATCGCCGCGATGATCGCCTACCTCTTGCTGCGCATCGCCGCCCACCACAGCCAAGCCGCCATCCTGGCCTTGCGCTTCGCCGATCTCGTCCGAGCCCGGCTGTTCGATCGCCGAGCCCTCGCCACGATCGACAAAGCCAAACCACGACCTACCGCCGATCCACACAACCAACTCATCCTCGCCTATGCTTGAGTTTCCCCGGACAGCCCTGCGCGAAAGCGGGAAAGACGATGAAATTACGTCGATGAGACCTCGAACAGATCGCCCATGAGCCGCGGCGTTGCGCTTTCTCTAGGCTACGCCATGCCGGAAACCTCGACTGCGGCGCGCGACCGGCTGCGCCGCGATCTGCGCGTCATCGCCGACATGATCGAGCCGAGCGCGCGGGTGCTCGACATCGGCTGCGGCGACGGCGCGCTGCTCGGCTATCTGGCGAGCGAGAAGGGGGTCGACGCGCGCGGCGTCGAATTGAGCCAATCCGGGGTCAACGCCTGCGTCACCCAAGGCCTCTCGGTGATCCAAGGCGACGCCGACCGCGATCTCGACGCCTACCCGGCGGGCGCCTTCGACGTCGTCGTGCTGAGCCAGACGCTGCAGGCGACGCGCCAGCCGCGCCTCGTGCTCGAAACGCTGGTGCGGATCGGCAAGCGGGCGATCGTCTCGTTCCCGAATTTCGGTTTCTGGCGGGTGCGCATCGGGCTGGCCCTGCGCGGCCGGATGCCGGTGACGCCGCTGCTCGATCACCAATGGTACGAATCGCCGAATATCCATCTCTGCACGATCAGCGATTTTGTCGTGCTGTGCAGCGAGATCGGCATCCGCATCGAGAAAAGCGTCACGCTCGATCGCCACGGCCGTCCGTTCTCGCTCGACCCGCGCGGCTCGCTCGCTAACCTGCTGGCCGAGCAGGGCGTCTTCGTGTTGACCCGCGGAAGCCCGTGATGCTCGTCGCGCAGATCACCGACACGCACATCCTCGCGCCCGGCAGCCTTTTCAAGGCGCCGGTTGCCGGACCGCCGTCGGGCCACGAGCGCGTTTTGGCCGAGATCGACACCGCCGCCTGTTTGGCCCGCGCCGTCGCGGCCTTGAACGCGCTCGACCCGCAGCCCGACGTGACGGTCGTCACCGGTGACCTCTGCGACCACGGCGAAATCGTCGAGTACGAGCATTTGCGTCAGCTGCTGGCGCCGTTGCGGATGCCGGTGTTCCTGATCCCCGGCAACCACGACGATCGGGACGGGATGCGCGCGGTGCACGGCACCGACGGCTATCTACCGGCAGAGGGGTTCCTGCAATACGCGGTCGAGGATTTCCCGCTGCGCATCGTCGCGCTGGATACCCTGGTGGCCGGCTCGCATCATGGGCTGCTGTGCGAGGAGCGGCTGCGCTGGCTCGATGCGACGCTGACGGCGATGCCCGACCGGCCGACCCTGGTGCTGATGCATCATCCGCCGTTCCCGACCGGGATCACCTATATGGACGGGCATGGCTATCATAACCCCGGGGCTCTTGCCGAGGTGATCGCGCGGCACAAGCAGGTCGAGCGCATCGCCTGCGGCCACCTGCACCGCGCCATCGACCGCCGTTTTGCCGGCACAGTCGCCGGCACCGCGCCAAGCACCGCCCACCAGATCCGGCTCGATCTGCGGCCCGGAGTGCGGCTGCACTTCCGTTTCGAGCCGCCGGGCTACCAACTCCATTTGTGGCAGGGCGGCGGTCTCGTCACCCATACCGCGGTGCTCGGCGATTTTCCTGATCCCTACCCACACCGCCCGGGCTAAAAAGGGACGTGGCGTATCCGGAAAATCGTTCCAATAAACCGTGCGTCTCCACCTCAATCAAAATGACGCACACCCGCGCGACCCGTCCGCTGGCGTTTCCCGGAGCGCCGTGCCAGGATGAGCGAAGACACGAAAAAGTGAGACATGGGGGGAAAGCGATGATCCGGAAGCAGCCGGCCTGGCTCCTGGCGGTGGCGTTGGTTTGCGGCTTGGCGGGGTCGAGCGGCGCTCAGGCCCAGGACAAGCAGCCGATCACGATCGGCTTCGGCATGGGATTGACCGGGGGGCTCGCCGCGGCGGGCAAATCGGCGCTGCTGGCGATGCAGATCTGGCAGGACGATGTCAACGCCAAGGGCGGCATCATGGGTCGCCCCGTCAAGCTCATCTATTACGACGACCAAAGCAACCCGTCGACGGTGCCGGCGCTCTATACCAAGCTGCTCGACGTCGACAAGGTCGATTTCATCGTCTCGGGTTACGGCACCAATCTGTGCGCACCGGCGATGCCGGTGGCGATCCAGCACGACCGGCTTTTCCTCGGCCTCTTCGCGCTCGCGGTCAACAGCGAGTTCCACTACCCGAAATACTTCTCGATGCTGCCGGCCGGGCCCGATCCGAAGCATTCGTTCTCCGAGCCGTTCTTCAAGGTCGCGATGGCGGCGAACCCGAAGCCGAAGACGTTGGCGCTGCTCGCCGAGGATTCGGAATTCCCGAAAAACGCCTCCGAGGGCATCCACGACTTCGTCAAGCAGTACGGTCTGCAGCTCGTCTACGACAAGACTTACCCGCCCGGCACGCCGGACTTCACCCCGATCGTCCACGCGATCCAGGCGACCAACCCCGACATGGTGTTTGTCGCCTCCTACCCGCCGGGATCGGCCGGGATGCTGCGGGCGGCGACCGAGAGCGGGCTCAAGACCCGGTTCTTCGGCGGCGGCATGGTCGGGCTGCAATACACGCCGTTCAAGCAGCAGTTCGGGACCAAGCTCAACGGCATCGTCGACTACGATTGGTGGATCCCGGCGCCGACGATGCAGTTCCCCGGCATCCTCGACTTCCTCAAGAAATACCAGGCCAAGGCCGGCAGCGAAGGGGTCGATCCGCTCGGCTGGTACCTGCCGCCGTTCGCCTACGCCAACCTGCAGGTTTTGGGCGACGCGATCGAGGGCACCAAGAGCACCGACCAGACCAAGGTCGCCGACTACATCCGCAGCCACCCGTTCAAGACCATCGTCGGCGACATCAGCTTCGGCCAGGACGGCGAGTGGTCGAAGCCCCGCGTGCTCGAAGTCCAGTGGCAAGGCATCAAGGGCAACACCATCGACGACTTCAAGGACACCAAGACCGAGGCGATCCTCGCGCCGGACGAATACAAGACCGGAACCGTGGTAGAGCCCTATGACGGGTCGAAATAGCCGGAGAGCGGAGACTGCGCGGCCCGCTTGACGGGCTGGGGGGCGCCGCCTACCGTCGCAAGTTAATGAGATCAAGAAAGGGACGCGCTATCGGCTAGTTTACGGTCGGCGTCGCCGGCCACAGCAGGGAGGTCAGCGATGGCAGAGTGGAAACTGATTTCGGCGGACTCCCATATCGTCGAGCCGCCGGACATGTACACCGACCGCATCGAGCCCAGGTTCCGCAACCGCGCGCCGAAGATGGAACGGCGCAAGACGCCCACCGGGCGCGAATACGACGCATGGATGCTCGACGGCCAGCAGGTCGGCACGCTGGGCGCGGTGATGCAGGCGGGCCAGCGCTTCGAGGACCCCTCGCAGATCGATTTCCTCGGAATCTGGGAGGATGTTCGCAAGGGCGCCTACACCGCCGATGCGATGCTTACCGAGAACGAGGAGGACGGCATCTGGGGCTCGGTGCTGCAGCCGAGCCAGGGACTCTTCTGGTACCGCGTGCCGGACAGCGACCTGCTGTCCGAGATCTGTCGCTGCTACAACGACTGGATCGTCGATTTCTGCAGGCCGCATTCGAAGCGGCTGAAGGGCATCGCGATGCTCAACACCGACGATCCCGACGCGGCCGCCGCGGAACTCGAACGCGTCGCCAGGCTCGGCCTGGTCGGCTCGTTCATCCCGGTCGCGCCGCAGCCGGGCAAGCCCTATTCGAGCCCGATCTACGACAAATTCTGGGCGACGGCGGAGGAATTGAAGCATCCGCTGCTGATGCATATCGGCACGCCGCGCAACGGGGTCCCGGCCAACGAGTTCACGATGGATGTGACCGAGTTGACCGGCGCCGGGCGTTCGACCACCGATTACTGGGTACGCTACTCGTTGGGCTCGATGCTGTTCGCCGGCGTCTTCGACAAGTTCCCCGGCCTCAAGATCGGCTCGGTCGAGCACGAGGCTTCGTGGATCCCGCATTGGCTGAAGCAGATGGACTTCACCTATGTCGAGCGCCCGGTCTTCACCAAGGGCTGGAAATCGGCCGACGGGCTGATGCCGAGCGACTATTGGAAGCGCAACATGTTCGTCGAGTTCATGGAAGACGATCTCGGCGTCCAGCTGCGCGACCATATCGGCGTCGAGAACATGCTGTGGGGCAGCGATTACCCGCATGCCGAGGCGACCTTCCCGCGCTCGCAGCAATTCATCCAGCGCATGTTCAAGGGCGTGCCCGAGGCCGATCTCCAGAAGATCACCTCGAGCAACGCGGCGAAGATGTTCGGGTTCGAATTGAACTGACGCTCTCGGCGTCATTGCGAGGAGCCGTCAGGCAACGAAGCAATCCCGTTCCGACGCGCCATAGTCGGCTTGTGATTGCTTCGCTTCGCTTTGCTTGTTTGCAATGACGGCCCGGCTAACTAAATTTAAGCAAGAAACGCTCTATGATCCCTACTCCGAGCCGCATTTTATCAGCGCTAGCCATCGGGAGCAGCGCGTCCTTGCTTTCTGCTGCTGCGGTAGGCGAGCATCTCCCAGGGGCCATCTATTGGCATACCCCGGACCTGCCTTGCAAAGGTAACTGGGGGCCACCCATCGTATCCTCCTATTACAAAAAATGCGTATCTGGAAACTATGAACTTTCGATATGCCGAACGATGTTCGACAAGATGTCAGGACCTTATGCGGCCGATAAACCGGTCACCATCGTCGGTTACCAAATCAGCTTTATTACTACAGATAAGGATGCAAGCAGTTTCTTTGTCCTCGGTTCTGCCCACGGGGGGGGGGCCCTATGATTGGGATGGTCCCGACGTATTCGCCTCCGGAGCTGGAATTGGGAGTTACACAGTCTCCGGAAGCTTTCCTCAAGGTACTGGTATAGCGCAAGGTAGAGACGTCAATGCTTCCGACCATCTTGACTTGTATGTGGGGTGCACGAGCGAAAAATCTTATCAGATGATCGTGGTGCTTCCCTATACGTCGCCATGAAACGTCAGTCGGGCTTTGTCGCCGTTGCCCAGGTGGGCGATCTCGCGCCCGGTGAGATGAAATTCGTCGCGGTCGAGCGCGAACGCGTCGTCCTCGCCAATGTCGAGGGCAGCTTCTATGCGCTGCGCGATTTGTGCGGCCACCGCAATGCGCCGCTGTCGCGCGGGCGGCTCGATGGGCACGTGATCGAGTGTCCGCTGCACTTCGCGCAATTCGACGTCCGCACCGGCAAGCTGATCGACGGCCCGGTCTCGGCCGACGTGCCGTCCTATGAGGTCAGGGTCGAGGGCGATAGGGTCTATGTAAAGCGGCCGGCGCCAACGGCGCCGTAGTCACCCGCCGCGGGGCGGAAAAGCGCAGTCTATCCGCCGACAATTTTCCCGCCAATTCGGCGGATTGCGCTGCGCTTATCCGCCCTACGCCGTCGCTGCGGTCAACCGGGCCGCGGCGGCGGGCAGACCGCGCGCGGCGGCCCTCTCGTGCCAGGCGCGCGCCGCGGTTGGATCGGCCTCGGCGCCGCGGCCGGCGGCGAGCAGGTCGCCGAGCATCAGCTCGGCCTCGGGCAATTCCTGCTCGGCCGCCTTCGCGCACCAGAAGAAGGCCTCGTCGTCGCTCCGCTCGACCCCGTTGCCGCGGAGCAGCATCACCGCCAGATTGTATTGCGCGGCGCGCTCGCCCTGCTCGGCGGCGCGGCGGTACCACTTCGCCCCCTCGCTCAGATCCGCGGCGACGCCCTGCCCGGTGCAGTGCATCGCGCCGAGCTGGAATTGCGCCGCGGCGTTGCCTTGCTCGGCGGCGAGCCGAAACCAGACGGCCGCCATCTCGTCGCTGCGCGCGACGCTGTCGCCGCCGCGCTGGTAAAGCCGCCCGAGCAAAAGCTGCGCGTCGAGGTTGCCGGCTTCCCCGGCGGAAATATAGCAGCGCATCGCCTCGTCCGGCCGGTTCTGCTGCATGCGCCGGTGACCGAGCTGCAGCTGCGCCGGGGCATGTTTGCGTTCGGTCGCCTGGGTCAAGAGCGCCTCACCCTTCGTCGCGTCGCGCGGCACGCCCTGGCCTTGCAGATAAAGCTGGGCGAGCAGGGTCATCGCGTCGAGATCGTCGGCCACGACCGCGCGCTTGAGCCAGCCGGCCGCCGTCTCGGCGTCGGCGGGCACACCGTCGCCAGTCAAATGAAGCTGGGCGAGCCGCACCTGGGCGCGCGCCATGTCCTGCTCGGCGGCGCGCCGCAGCCACTCGGCGCCGCGCTCGGGGTCGCGCGCCACACCGGTCCCGTTAAGGCAGAAAATCCCGATATTGAATTGCGCGGCGGCATGGCCCTGCTCGGCCGCGAGCGTAAACCATTTGGCGGCTTCGTTCATCCGCTGCGCCACGCCCTCGCCGCGGGCATGGAAGGTGCCGACGACAAACTGCGCCTCCGGAATCCCGGCCTCGGCGGCGATGCGATACCAGTTCACCGCCTCGAT
Source organism: Allostellaceae bacterium (assembly GCA_035648415.1). GTDB lineage: Bacteria > Pseudomonadota > Alphaproteobacteria > ATCC43930 > CGMCC-115725 > DATARH01. Next base: position 2,062 of record DASRLO010000106.1, on the reverse strand, counting down.
CGGATTGGCGGTCGAACCCTCGCCGGCGCTGTACATCTGGGCCAGCGTCATCATCGCCGGCGCATGCCCGTCGCGCGCCGCGCGGCGGAAGCAGGTCTCGGCGACAACCAGGTTCCGCGGGATGCCGTCGCCACGCCAATGCAGCAGCCCGAGGTTGAAGCGCGCGCGCGCGTTGCCCTGGCCGGCGGCCTGCTCGAACAGTGCCGCGGCCTTGGCGGGGTCGCGCCCGATGCCGCTGCCGGCGAGATACATCAGCCCGAGCGCGAGCTGGGCGCTGTCGTGATCCTTTGCAGCGGCCTTGCGGTAATGCTCGGCCGCCGCGGGAAGATCGGGTTCGACGCCAAAGCCGTTGGCGAGGAGCACCCCAAGGCCGAACTCGCCCTCCGCGTTGCCCTGCTCGGCGGCGCGTTCGTACCAGTGTCGGGCCTTATCGTAATCCGCCTCGCAGCCGAGGCCGGCGGAATAAAAAAACGCGGCATCGGCCTGCGCCGGCGCCACGCCCTGCTCGGCGGCGGCGAGGCTCCAGCGCAAGGCTTCCGCCTCGTCGCGGTCGATCGTCAAGCCGTTGGGAAACAGCAATTCGGCATTGCGGTCGGCGGCTTCCTTGTCGCGCGCCGAGGCGACGCGATACCACTCGCCCATCGCCGGGTAGCCCCGACCATGCCGATAGAGCAGGCTCAGCTGGTGCTGCGCCTCGGCATGACCCTGGTCGGCGGCGCGCCGGTACCAGGACATCGCTTCCGGGAGATCGCCGATGACGCCCTCTCCCGCCGCGTAAAGCTGGCCGAGCCGGTACTGCGCCTCGGCACTGCCGGCGTCCGCCGCCTCGCACCAGGCGGCGAAGGCCGCGACGTAATCCTTTTTCTCGTAAGCCTCGATCCCGTCGCGGAACAGCGCGCCCAAGGCCGCGGCAGGCACGGGCTCAGGGGCAGGCGGCGGCTTGGCCGCGGCAATCGACTCTTTCGGCTCGGGTGGTGGGTCCGCGGCTGCCGGTGTCGGCGACTCGAAGCCGATCAGCGACCCAGACGCGACCTCTGACTCCGCGGGCAACGGCGTGGGCTCAGGAGCAGGTGTGGCTGGCAGAGACGATTCCTCCCCGGCAGCGGGCGATGGTCCGGCAGGGGGCGATGGTCCGGCAGGGGGCGATGGTCCGGCAGCGGGCGATGGTCCGGCCGCGGCGATCGGCGCGCCGGGCCGCGGTTCGGATCGGGCGCGCAACCATCGGCGCCGCCAAGCCCGGCGGCGTGCAGGCGTGTCCGGCAATGTCGATATTGGCGTCTCGACGGCGACCACCGCCTTTGTCGTGTCGGCCGGCGCCATCGTGACTTCCAGCGTCTCAGGCAGGGGGTCCGACACGCGCACCGGTGGGTCGGACGATATCTCGGGGTCAGGCGCGAGCGTCGGCTCGGCGGGCGGCGGTTCTGCTGCCGGTTCCGAGGGTTCGTCCGAGATCGTCGGTTCAGGCATGACCTCAAGCTCGGCGGTTGTCGCCTCTGCTGTAGGTAGGGAGGGGGCGAGCGAGATCATCAGTTCAGGCGCGGCTTTCCACCCGGCGGGAGGCGGTTCTGCCGCCGGGACGGGCGATGGCATTGATGGCTCCTCGGCGCGCGACGGCAGTTCACCCAAGATCGCCGGCTTGGGCGCTGGGTCCGGCTCCGAGGGCGGGGCGGGTTCAGTCGCCGCCGTCGGGCTCGGCGCGGCAGTCACGTGCGTGGACACCCGCGGCATCGGCCGCGGCTTGGTGCGGTGCAGCGCGCGCATACGGCGCGCCAGAAACGCGGCGGTCCCGGGCGTGATCTTGTGCGTCCGGTTAAGCGCCGCGGACGGCGAGGCAACCTGTGTCGGTCTGGCGGAGGCTGCTTCAGCGCCAGCTGCAGGCGGGTCTGCTTGCCCGATCGGTGGGAGCGGCGGCTCACCTGCCGCGGTGACAACCGGCGGGTCCGCCGCCGAGGCGATCGCCGACAGCCTTTCTATCGCGCTGTTCGCAGACCCGGCTGCCGCATCGATCGGAGGCGCTTCCGCCACGCGAGGCGAAGTCGCTCGACGGTGACGAACTTGTCGG
>DASRLO010000105.1:0-22232 GCA_035648415.1 Allostellaceae bacterium | reverse complement strand
CCCAAATTGCACGCCGCTGAAATTGCCCCCCGAGAAGTATGAGGCGTGGAAAGATTTCGTGGTCGATTTCAGTAACCCGGAGGGCGAATCATCCCTCGCGTCTTCGATCGGCCCCGGCTTCGATTGCGCCAAGGCGACGCAGCCGCTCGCGCGATTGATCTGCGCGAACCCCGAACTGTCGAAGACCGATCTTCGCTTCAACCAAGCCTTCCAAGCCCTGCGGCAGCATCTTGATCCGGCAGAGCAAGGTCAGCTGCAGACACAGCCGCCCGCACCCATGATCTATGCCATCTTCATGTGTTTCGCTGGGGCCGGAACCTGCAATCAGTTGGGATTTTATCATGTGGCCGGAGATCAAATGTCGCAGTTTTTCGCGACCAAAGCCGAGTGCGAAAGATCGATTTCCGATTTGATCGCGGAGGAGAAAATTGCGCCCGACTTTGACGTGCGCTGTCTCGGCCGCCACGTCGATACCTGGCAGTGAGAAAATGTCCGCGCCCGCTGCCGACGGGCCGGGCCGCCATATCGATCAAGCGGGAACGCGGTGGGGGATTTAATGGGGGATTTTGGGGGATTATGTACACTAAATAATTGATATACATCATTGTTATAGCCTAGTGAGGCGGACACCCCATCCGCCACCATAATATATTGAAATCGAATACGGATTTCCAATTTACCGGCCCCTTCTCCCAGCCAATAGGTGAATCAAATGTGAAACGGGAATCCCAAATCGATTCAAGCCAACGCATCGCACTTTAGACGTTGAATTCACCGCTGACGGACGCCAAGCTTGCTCTTTCCGCAACCATCCCGGCGATGGCGGAACCCCATTTCCGCCACGGATTCCGGTCTGCGCCGGGCTGGAGCTTTAGGCGGCGTCGGCCAATTCACCGTCCGGTACGCAATGGCGGGCGGGATCGAGGAAGATCGTCGTGCGCTTCAGGAGGCGGCGGGCGTCGGGGTCGAACGGCTCGCGGCGGTGCATCGTGAGGCCGTTGTCCCACATCACCAGATCGCCAACCCGCCAGTGATGGGTGTAGACGAATTGCGGCGCGGTCGCGGCCTCGTAGATCTCGGTGAGGAGGGCGCCGCCCGCTTCCGCCGTCATCCCGTCGATGCCGATTGTGGTCGTCGAGTCGAGATAGAGCGATTTCGCGCCCGACGCGTTGGTTTGCACCAACGGATGGGTGATCTGCGGGGTCTTGCGCTTCGCCTCTTCCGAGATCGCCTTGTCCTTGTCCTGGTAGCCGGCAAGCCGCTTTGAATAGTCGAAGACCCCGCGGCTGCCGTCGATCGCGCGCTTCAAGCGCTCCGGCAGCCCGGCATAGGCGGCGCGCAGATCGACCCAGGAAGTGAGCCCGCCGTCGGGCGGCAACTCGAGTGCGTAGAGCACCGCGCCGGTCGCCGGGTTCAGCATATAGGACTGGTCCGAGTGCCACTGAATTTCGCCGTCGCCGAGCCCGCCGATAGCCCGCGACTGGCTGTCGCGCAGGTTCGAGATGAGGCCGATCTCGGGCACCCTCGGCGATGCCCAGTCGGTGCGCACGGTGCGCTCCAGCCGGCCGAAGAGCGCGCTGAAATCGGCCAGCTCCTGCTCGCCGAGCGCCTGGCGGCGAAACACCAGCACCGGCGAGCCGGACCACGCCTCGCGCAGTGCGGCGACGGTCGCGGCGTCCTGGCGTTCCCATAGATTGAGGCCGATGACCTCCTGCGCCAGGGTCGGGTGCAGCTTGCGGGTTTCGAGCATCATTGCGTCCTTCGTCGGCTGCCCTGATGATCCACTTCCGGTGCGGCGACGCAAGACACATGCGATGAACCACGACGACGGCTATTCCGACGCGTATCTGCGCGACATCCTGACGAACGCCCGCACGATCGCCGTGGTCGGCGCGAGCCCGCGGCCGCACCGGCCGAGCCACGGGGTGATGCGGTTTCTGCAGCGCCACGGCTACCGTGCGATCCCGGTCAACCCGTTCGCCGCCGGCAGCGAAATTCTGGGTGAGCGGGTTTACGCGAGCCTGGCGGACATCGCGGAGCCGGTCGACATGGTCGACATCTTCCGCCGCAGCGAAGCGGCCGGCGCGGTCGTCGACGAAGCGATCGCAATTGGCGCCAAGGCGGTGTGGATGCAGCTCGACGTGCGGGACGACGGGGCGGCGGCGCGGGCCGAGGCCAAGGGTCTCAAGGTCGTGATGGATCGCTGCCCGGCGATCGAGATCCCGCGCCTCGCCCTCGGCGCGCGCTAAACCGGATGGCCAAATCGACCAGCCTGGCCGGCCGCGAGCGTCGCGGCTGGAAGTTTGTGCGGGCGCGGCCCCGGCTTTACCTGGCGATCGCCGCCGGTGTCGCGGCCGCGCTGCTCATTCCCGCATCGCTGTCGCCGATGCGCCGGGCGGTGACCGGCTGGGATTTCGGCATCGCCGTCTACCTCGGGCTGCTCCTGCAGATGGCGGTGCAGGCGACGCCGCAATCGATGAGCCGGCGCGCCCAGCTCGAGGACGCGACGCGCTGGCTGTTCCTCACGCTGATGGCGGGGGCGGCATGGTTCAGCATGTTCGCGCTGCTGAGCTTGCTGCACGACGCGCACGGCGCGAGCGGCCACCTCTCGCTCGAGCTAACCCTGCTCGCCGGGGCGACGATCCTCTTATCCTGGCTGTTGGCGCACACCACCTTCGCGCTGCATTACGCGCACGATTACTACGCCGACCTGGCCGCCAAGCGGCCGAAGGGGTTGCTGTTTCCCGGCGACGAACGCGAGCCCGATTACTGGGATTTCCTCTATTTCTCGTTTGTCGTCGGCATGACCTGCCAGGTCTCGGACGTGCAGGTCGCGACCCGCTTCTGGCGGCGCCTGGTGCTGGCGCACGGCATCGTCGCGTTCCTGTTCAACACCGTCGTGCTGGCGCTCAGCATCAACCTGCTGGCCGGGCAGCTTTAGTCCGACCGCACCAGGATTTAGCGGGCATCGTGGGTCTGGCCGTGCGAGGTTGCGCACGGGCCAATGGGGTCGGAATCGTCGCACGGGCCGGTCGTGTCGCCACCGCAACCCGCAAGAACGAAGATCAGCGCCACCAATGCCAGCAGTTTAGACATAGCTATGGAAAATAGCACAACAGCACACGCGCCGGGACGCGATTGCCAGCGCCACACCAAGAGTTGATCGAGCACCCGACGCCGTTTGGGCCACCCGATGGCGGTCAATGCGACATCAGCACCGGGACGGTCATCCCCTGGAGGATGCCGCGGCTGACGCCGCCAAGCACGAATTCGCGCAGCCGCGAATGGCCCCAAGCGCCCATCACCACGAGGTCGGCGGTGAGGTCGGCGGCGCTCGACAGGATGATGTCAGCGACGGGCGTGCCGGCCGAAACCGTCACCTCGGCGGCCGCCTTGACCCCGCGGCGCTGCAGCGCCGCGACAACATCGGCGGCGGCGAGGTCGGGGATGCCGCCCGCGTCGCCGCGATCGACCTCGAGCACGGTCACCGCTTCGGCGCCCTCGATGAGGAACATCGCGTCGTGCAGCGCGCGCGCCGATTCGCGCGTGCCGCTCCAGGCGACAAGCACGCGGCGGCCGAGCTCGGCGAAGTCGCCGGCATAGGGAACGACCAGCACCGGCCGGCCGGCGGCGAGCACGACCTCCTCCGGCCGCAAGCTGTTCGCGTCGGCGGCGGGATCGGGCTGGCCGAGCACGACCAGATCGTGCAGCCGCGCCAGCGCGATGATGCTGCCGTTCAGGTCGGCCTCGCGCGAGAGCCAGTCGCCGGACAATTTCGCCCGGGTGAGTTCCTGGCGAAATGCCGCCTCCGCCTTGGCGGCCTCCTCGCGCTGCGCGCCCATATAGGCATCGACGAGCTGCGCCCAGCCACTCATGTCGGCGAAGGCGGTGCTCGGCAGGCCGGTGGCGAAAAGCCCGGTGAGGCGCAGTTCGGCCCGCTTCGCCAGCGCCGCGACCGGCGCCATGCGGCGCGCCACTCCCGCCGCGGTGTCGGTGACGACGAGGACATCTTGGATCGGCATCGCTTCCTCCTCGGCTGAGCGGCGCGGCTACGGACCCGCCGCCTCGCGACACACGGCGATCCGCCGATTGCTGCCTACCGTGTAGAACAACGGCGCGGGCGACAGATCGCCGCCGCGCATGGCGATCGCCCGCGCCAGCATGAACTGGCTGACATCGCGCAGCGGCTCCAGCTTCTCGCGGCCGATCGGATGCCAGCGAACATCTTCAAGCTCGTCGCTCGGCTGCGGATCGCCGACGACATCGGAGCCTTCGCCCAAAAAGAACCGCGTGTTGAAACGGCGGAACACCCGCACCGGAGTGATCGCGCGGCCGACATAGCGCAACCGGTCGATCGCCGCGACCACGCCCGCCGCGGCATAGGCGGCGGCTACGGGCGTCTCGGGGCGCGGCGCCAGCGGCGCGTCGACGGCACGGCCGAACAGTACGCCGGCCTCCTCCCAGGTCTCGCGCAGCGCCGCTCGCGCGCAACGCACGAGGCGCGGCGGCAAGGCCTCGGCGCCGCGTTCGATCCGCCACGGACGATAGTCCTCGGCATCGACCGCGCCGCCGGGAAATACGTACACGCCCGGCATGAAACGCACGGTGAGCGGGCGGCGGCCGGCCAGGAGCTCGAGGTTGCGCCCCTCGCCGCGCAGCAGGATCAGCGAGGCCGCGTCCCGCGCGCGAACCGCGACGGGCTGCGGCCTCACCTGATCGATGACATCGCTCATCTTACCCTTTCCATCGTGCCGGCTCGACCCGCGGGCCCTCGGCAGGGCCGGTCCGCGGCAGCTCCGGAAAATCCCGGTCTGATCCGCAGAGGGGGATGAAGATTGAAAAGCCGGGGTTACCGCTCAGGCTCAGCCACCGCCGCCGACCACGGCGAGAGCGCATCGGAGACGCCGTGATTGGTGCCGTCCTCGCCGCGCAGCACGAGGTTGGGGCAGGCGAATTGCGCCGGCCACACGGTGTGCTCGACGATTTGGGCGCCGCGCCTCCCCTTCAGCCGGTCGATCACCGCTTCCGGCAGCCGCCGGTCGATCGCCAGCCCCTCCTCGCCGCTGACATCGATGCGCGGGTGATGTGCCGCCTCGTCCGCGCCCATGCCGAAATCGACAATGAAGCTGGCAAGCTGCAGCACCGAGCCGAGGATGCGCCTGCCGCCCGAGGCGCCGACGCCGAAGCGCGGCCGCCCGTCGCGCGCGACGATCAGCGGGCACATATTGGTGAGCGCCCGCTTGCCGGGACCGATCGAATTCGGACGGCCGGGTGCCGGGTCGAACCACATCACGCCGTTATTCATCAGGATGCCGGTTTGCGGCAGCACGTAGCGGCTGCCGAAGGTCGACAGCAAGGTCGTGGTCAGCGCCGCGATGCCGCCTTCGCGATCGACCGCGGTGATGTGCGTCGTACAGCTCTCGGCCGCCGGCTCTCGGTCGCCAAGCCCCTCGAGCCGCGCGGCGTAGGCCTGCTGCAGGGCTTCGGCGACCGCCTCGAAATAATTGGCGTCGGGGCGCTTGGCGAAACTCTTGCCCTCGAGCCGGTCGAGCACGTCGGCCAAGGTCGGCGCCGCGGACAGGCCGCGCGCCGCCTGGAACGCGTAGCCGCGATATGGGATGTCGAGCGTCGGCACGATGCGCGGCCGGCAATCCGCCAGGTCCTGCGCCGCGAGCACGCCGTCCGCGGCCTTTGTGTCGGCGACGATCGCAGCGGCGATGTCGCCCGTGTAGAGATCCTCCGGCCCCTGCTCGGCAAGCCGCGCCAGGGTGTCGGCGAGGCGGCCCAGCGGCAGCACCGGCGCGGCGCCGCTCGACGGCACGACCGGCGGCAGGCCGTCGGGCAAATAGATGCGCCGGCTTTCGTCATAGCGCCGCAGATCGGCGGCGAAATTCGCGATGCGCAGGGTCGCGTACCAATCGACCGGCAACCCCTCTTTCGCCAAGGCGACCGCCGGGGCGACGAGGTCGCGCCACGGCAGCCGGCCGAACCGCTCGATCGCTCGCGCGTAGCCGCGCACCGCGCTCGGCACCATGAACGACAGCGGCCCGTGCACATTGCGGTCGTCGACCACTTTGGACCAGGTAAACAGCTCGGTACGGCTCTCGCCGGTCAGTGGAAACAGCGCCGGATCGAGCCCCATCGGCGCGACCGGTCCGAAATCGACGACCTCGGCGCGGGCGCTGCCCGCCGGATGGACGACCATGAAGCCGATGCCGCCGAGGCCGCTGTTCCAGGGCTCGCGCACGGCGAGGGCGAAGGCCGCAGCGACGACCGCATCGACCGCGGTGCCGCCGGCGGCGAGGATATCGGCGCCGACCTGCGCGGCGGCTCCGTTCTGCGACGCGACGACGCCGCCTTTGGCCGAGACTGCCGGCTTGCGGACGAGCCAGTTCTGCGTCAGGCCGTCCATGTCAGGTGATCTCGACCGAATCGACCCGGTTGCCGTAGAAGGCATAGTGCCCGGCAAGCCCTTGGGTCTCGTCATAGGGGCTCTCGTAGCCCCAGACGGCGTTTTCCGAGCTCTTGCCGCCGAATTCGATCGTCCAATACGAGGCGGTGCCCTTGAACGGGCAATAGGTCGTGTGCTCGGTCTTTTTCATCAGATCGAGCCGCATGTCCTTCGCCGGGACGTAGTGGACCGGGCCGTGGCCCGTCTCCTCGACGCGCAGGGTCGCGGCGCTGTCGGCAACAACGGCTCCGGCGAAGCTGACGCGCACGCGATGATTATCGGGATGAAGATCGACGCGATGCTCGGGCTTCTTGACCCAGCCAGGGGCGGGGTTCGCCATGGGAGGCTCCTATCTCGTGGTCTCGGAGGGCGGCGCCTTGCGCCAGTTCGCGGCGCTCGGCTGCTTGTCGCAATTGAACGAGGCGACGCAGTTATCGTAAAACTGCGAGCCCTGCAGCGGACCGCACTCCTTCTCGATCCGGTGAGCGCGGAACGCTTTGTTGGTGCAGGTGAGCGCCTGGTATTGCTGGCTCGACCTGACGTTTTGCTCAGGCGTCTCGTTGACCATGGGCGTCTGCGCCGAGGCGCTGACGGCGGCGCCGGCGAACGCCAGCGCGAACAGGATTGGTGCGTACCGCTTGGTCATCGTCTTCCCCTTTGGTTGCATCCCCACTCATGTGAAGATCGTGGCTCACCCGACCATCGTCAATCCGCCGCTGACGCTTAATACCTGGCCGGTGATGTAATCCGAGCGGCCGCCGAGAAAAAACATCACCGCCTCGGCGATGTCCTCGGGCTGGGCGATGCGGCGAAACGGAATGGCGCGGGTCAGCGCCTCGCGCATGCGCTCGGGCTGGCGCTGGAAGAGCGGCGTGTCGGTCGGGCCGGGGCACACGCAGTTCACGTTGAGCTTGTGCCGCGCCATCTCGCGCGCCAGCGATTTGGTGAAGGCGATGAGGCCGCCCTTGGCGGCGGCATAGACGGTCTCGCCCATGCTGCCGACCCTTCCGGCATCGCTCGAAATGTTGACGATCTTGCCGGCCTGCGCCTCGATCATCGGCGGCAGCACCGCGCGGGTGAGGCGCACCGCGCCCAGCAGATTGATCGCGATCAGATCGTCCCACATCTCGGGCGGGTTCTCGATAAACGGCTGGATGCGGTCCCAGCCGGCGCCGTTGACGAGGCCGTCGACGCACGGAACCTGTCTGTGGACCGCGTCGGCAAAGGCGGCGATCGATTCCGGCCACCGCAGATCGAGCGTCAGGAAATCGGCGGCATGCCCCGCGCCGCGCGCGGTCTCGGCGGTTGCCTTGCCGCCCGTCTCGTCGACATCGCCGATGAAGACATGCGCGCCTTCGCGCGCCAGGAGAAGCGCCGTCGCGCGGCCGATCCCGGAGGCGCCGCCGGTGACGATGACGGCGCGGCCCTGCATCTCCATGCGCTCCTATCCTTCGCGATCATTGTCGGCCGTTCGGCGCCAATGCTAGGCGTCGTGCGGCTCGGGGACAACGGCGTCGAGCGCCGCTCTATTTCGCGGCGCCAACGCGCAGTCGACGAGAACGCGGCCGAGTTGGTGGGCGGCAAGGTCGCGCCGCCGCGAAACGCCGCCCGCTCCCGACCAGATCGCGTAGTCGCTGCGCCAATCGTCGAAGCCGAGATGGCTAAACGCGCGAGGGAGGCTCGGCAGGTGGTCGCCGTAAAAGCCGAGCAGCGCGTGCGGCTGCCGCTGCTCCAGCCCGTCGATCAGAAGGCGCAGCAGCACGTCGGATTGGCGCAAACCGGCAAGGTAGCGGAGCAAATGCTGCCGCTGCGGAATGTGACGGCCAATAAGCGCGCTAATGTCGTCAATCCGTTGGCCCGGCTTGACCCGTGGGCCTTCAGTCCACGGACTTAATCCGTGGGCATTCACGCCTTCTTCCGGCCAACCGTTCGCTAATAAAGCCGTGCACTCCCGCGACAAGCCCGGGGGAAGGGAATGGCTTTTAAGCCAAGGGCCGTGATTGCCCATCGTGATCGCGAAGATGAAGACGCGCGGACCGCTGTTCTCGATGATACGCAGGATATGCGCGGCGAGCTCGGGGTCGCTCTGATAGGGCGGCGTGCGCGACCCGCCCAGCGTCTCGCGGCCGAGGAATTGCTCGAACCCGAGCGCCGGCATCGCCAGGTCGCGTCGGAAAAAGCGCCGATCGAACGGGTGCAGGCAGATGGTGCGGTACCCCGCCTCGCGCAGCCGCCAGACCTGCGAGCGGATCGGCACGCGGGCCAGCGCGTGATACGGGTTGAACCGATCGTAGCCGAGCGCGGCATCGTCGATCCCGGTCAGGCTCGCGAACTCGGCGCGCATCGTGTTGGCGCCCCAGGCGGGGACATCGAGCCGGCCGTACGCGCCGCCGTCGCAAGCGGCTTCGTAACCGGCGAGGAAGTCCCGCGGCAGAGTCGGCAATGCGCGGCGGGCGTTGAAGAACGATTCGCATTGGATGAGGACCACCGGCCGCATTCCGGCCGGGCGGATAGGCGCAGAGCGCGGCGCGAGCCGGGCCTGGCGCAGCGGCCGCTCGGCGCGGGCGACAATGCCGTGGACGATCAGCATCGCCACCGGCCCCAGCCGCGCGGCATCGGCGAACGGCTCCCCGGTCGGGTGCAGGCGCCGCAATGCCCGCGCCGCGCCGCCAAGCCACGGTTCGCGGCCCAGCCGCCGCAGCAACGCGGCGACAAGGACAAAAAGGGCGAGCGCGCCCAGCGGGTGCGGCGCCATCAGCGCCGGTTCGGCGAGGAGCAATGAGCCTCCGGCGAAAATGGCCGCCGCCACGCCGCCGAGCACCAATCCGGTGCCGGCGAACGGCAAATAGAGCTGCGGATGGGTGAAGACTTGCGGCAGCTCGGACAGCGCCGAAAAGACGATCGGCTCGCGCAACGTGTCGCGCATGGTGCGGTCGACGAAGGCGAACCCGGCGCCCAGTGCAAAGACGACCGCCCCGGCGAAGACCGGTCGGCCGCAAGCGACGAACGCAACCAAGGCGACGAATGCCGGCGGCGCGGCGTCGAGCCACGTCGAGACGGTAAAACCTTCCGCCCCGGCGACCCGGCGCGGTGCGGTCCAGCCTGCCAGCGCAAAGACCAAACCAAGCGCGCCGTGCCACAGGTCGCTCACGTCACGCGGCTACAAAAGGGGAGATGGCGCACGATCGCATCGCCCATCGCCGCCGACGATCCATCGCGTCGCGGCGGCGCATGCTACCGATCACCACCGCGCGGAATGCCATCGCGGAAACATCAGAAGCCGCAAGGCTTCGGCCAGAATCCCCTGCAGCCGGCGGGCGCGAACGACCAAACCGGGCCGCCACAATTCGGGTCGCGACAGACGGTCGATCACGGTTTCCGGGCCGCAGGGGCGCCGGGTTAGCGGGTCGAGATAACGCGCGTAGAGGATCAGCGCGCCCGCCGCCAATTCCTCAAGCGAGAGGGTGCGGCCACGGTCCCAGCGCTCGACATCGCGCGTGAGGCCCCAACCGGCATAAAACGGCTTGCCGTAGACGGTAACCGGCACGCCGCGCAGCAGCGCCTCAAACCCGCAGAGAGAGGTCAGCGTATGCAGCTCGTCGATCTCGCCGAGCAGGGCCGCGATCGATCCGCGCCGCACGATGGCGTCGGCATAGCGCCGCGCCATCACGTCGCGGATCGCGCCTTTGCGATGCCCAGCGACGACATCGGGATGCGGCTTGTAGACGATGAAGGCGTCCGGGTTGAACGCGCGGATGCGCGCCAGCAAGTCCAAATTGGTGCGGATATCGCCGCCGCCGAGGCGCACCGACAAATCGTTCTCGACTTGGCCGGGCACGAGAAGGCGGCGGCGACCGGGAGGCCAGGCAAGGTGCGGCCGAGGGCCGGCCAGATTGTATTTGGTGACGCCGCCGGCGACGAGCCGATTGGTCAGCCGCCGCGCCCGCGCCACCAGCGCCGCGTCGAAATCGGTCTGGCGCAGAATGCGTTCGAGTTCGCTCTCCCGACGGGGATCGAAATGGATGCCGGAATCGTCGACGACGATCGATACGCCCGGCAGGAAATCGGAGCCGAGACCGACCGAGCGAATGAACCCGTCCTCGACGCGGATCAGGGGAACGCCGTGCGTGGCGGCAGCCTCGGCAAGCCCGCGGGGCTCGCGCGTCGCCCAGACCGCGATCGCTCCGCCGCGCGCCTTCGCCGCAATGATCGCGCCGGAAATGGTGCGGCGGAACACGGGGCGACCCGTCGCGCTCGCGAGAAACTCGGCGATACGCCGGCGCTTCCACCATGACATGCCGAGGCAAACCGCGATCTCTCGGTTCATTGCCGAGACTCCTGGGCGCTCACAGTTCCAGAGGGTACTTCGCCAGTGGGCTGCGGGCTTGTCCAACAAAATCGCGCGAAAGTTGCCCGAAGCCTGCCGCGCCGCGTCCGCAGTTGCCTCGACCCGCCCGGTCCGCCTAATTTGCGCGGCCGGGGCGGCGACACCGAGAGGCGACGTAGGGCAATGAAAGTGCTGGTGACCGGGGGCGCCGGGTTTATCGGCTCGGCGGTGTGCCGGCTGTTCGTCGCCGAACTCGGCGCGACGGTCCTCAATGTCGACAGGCTGACCTATGCCGCCAACCTCGCCTCGCTGCGTCCGCTCGAGAACCATCCGGGCTACGGCTTTCACCGCGCCGATATCTGCGACCGGCCGACCATCGCCAAGCTGATGCGCGAGTTCATGCCCGATGCGGTGCTGCACCTCGCCGCGGAATCGCATGTCGACCGCTCGATCGACGGGCCGGACGATTTCATCAAGACCAATATCGACGGCACCTTCGCGATGCTGACCGCGGCGCGGTCCTATTGGGAGAAGCTGCCGCCGGCGCGCGCCAGGCGCTTTCGCTTCCATCATGTCTCGACCGACGAGGTGTTCGGCGCGCTGGGCGCGCGCGGCAAGTTCACCGAGACGAGCCGCTACAAGCCGAATTCGCCCTACGCCGCGTCGAAAGCCGCCTCGGACCATCTGGTGCGCGCCTGGCACGAGACCTTCGGGCTGCCGGCGGTGATCAGCAATTGCTCGAACAATTACGGGCCGTTCCACTTCCCGGAAAAGCTGATCCCGCTGACGATCCTCAAGGCGCTGCACGGCGAGCAGATCCCGGTCTACGGCAAGGGCGACAACGTCCGCGACTGGCTTTATGTCGACGACCACGCGCGCGCGCTGCACGCGATCATGACCGAGGCCAGGCCGGGCGCGAGCTACAATGTCGGGTGCGACGGCGAACGCACGAACATCGCCGTCGTGCGGCAGATCTGTGCGCTGCTCGACGAGATGCTGCCGGGTTCGCCGCATCGTCCCCACGACAAGCTCATCGCTTTTGTCAAAGACCGGCCGGCGCATGACCGGCGCTATGCGATGGACGCCAAGAAGCTGCGCCGCGAGCTCGGCTGGGAGCCGCAGGAGAGCTTCGATACCGGATTGCGCAAGACCGTCCGCTGGTATCTCGACAATCGCTGGTGGTGGGAGCCGATCTGGTTCGGCCGCTATCAGGGCGCACGGCTGGGCGCGACGTCCGAGGCAGCCGCGGCTGGCTGATGATCATTTCTTTACCGTCTCCCCCGCGAAAGCGAGGGCAGCAACCGCTCCGTCGCCCTTTCGCGGGAAAGGCGATTAGATTGCTGTAGATTTTCGGAAGGACCCGAGACGATGAGCGGCTTTGCCTATATCAATTTGTTCGCCAAGCATGTGCCGGCCCCGGCGGTGCGGTTCGCGGGCTATCCGAAATACAATTTCATCGGCGGGCACAACGACCCGACCTTGATCCCGGTCGAGGGGCTGATCGAGGCCGCCGCCAGCGCGCTGCGCAAGGAAGGCTCCAAGCTCGCGATGTACACCGCGGCGCAGGGCTCGCAGGGACATCTGGGGCTGCGCGAGTTCGTCAAGAGCAAGGCCAAGCTGCGCGGCATCGACTGCTCGACCGACGACATCCTGATCACCGCCGGCTCGGGCCAGGGGATCGACCTGATCAACGCGGTGATGCTGGAGGCCGGCGATACGGTAATTCTCGAAGAATTCTCCTATGGCGGCGCGATCAACAAGCTGAAGCGCGAGGGCCAGAAGATCGTCGGCGCGCCGCTCGACGAGGAGGGCATCAAGATCGACGCGCTCGACAACATCCTCGCCGATTTGCGGGGCAAGGGCGTCACCCCAAAATACATCTACACGATCCCGACCATCCAGAACCCGACCGGCAGCATCATGCCGCTGGAGCGCCGCCGGCAGCTTCTCGCGGTGGCCGAGAAATACGGCACGCTGATCTTCGAGGACGAGTGCTACGCCGACCTGATCTGGGGCGGCGCCAAGGCGCCGCCGGCGATCTACTCATTGGACCGCGACCATGTCGTGCATATCGGCTCGTTCTCGAAGACCCTGTCGCCCGCGCTGCGGCTCGGCTACTGCATCGCCGATTGGGGGTTGATGAGCCGGCTCATCGGCGCGCGTTCCGACAGCGGCTGCGGCGCCTTGGAGCAGATGGTCGTCGCCGAATATTTTTCGCAGAATTTCGGCGAGCACGTCGGCGAGCTCTCCGAGACCTTGAAGGGCAAGCTCGACACCATGGTCGAGGCGCTGGAGCAGGAGTTCGGCACCGCGGTCGAGCCGTGGGTGCCGAAGGGCGGCATCTTCCTGTGGATGAAGCTGCCCGACGAAGTCGACATCATGAAGCTGGTAAAGCCGGCCGCCGATGCCGGCATCGCGCTCAATCCCGGCCCGGAATGGGCGGTCGAGGGTTCGGATTCCGGGTCGAGATTGCGGCTCTGTTTCGCGCTGACCTCGAAAGAGGAAATCCGCGACGGCGTCGCCGCGCTCGCCAAGGTCTGCTTCGAGCAGACCGGCATTCCGGCGCAGAGCGGCAACATCCGCCGGACGCCGTGACGATGTCGCTTGCCAGGATCGACGCGGCGCTGCGCGAGGCGGCGGAGACCGGCGCCGTGCCGGGGGTCGTCGCGATGGCCGCGACCGCCGATGGCCCGCTGTATGAAGGCGCGTTCGGAGTGCGGCGGCTCGGCGCCGGCGCTGCCATGTCCGCCGACACGGTGTTCCGCATCGCCTCGATGACCAAGGCGATCACCTCGGTCGCGGCGATGCAGCTCGTCGAACAGGGCAAGCTCTCGCTCGACGGCCCGGTGCCGGCGATCGACCCGGCGCTCGCCGACCCACAGGTGCTGACCGGGTTCGACGCCGCCGGCCGACCGCAGCTGCGCCCGGCCCGGCGGCCGATCAGCTTGAAGCATCTGCTGACCCACACCGCCGGGTTCTGCTACGAGATCTGGAACCCCGACCTCGAACGCTGCGTCGCCGCCAGCGGCCTGCCGCCGATGGGCACCGGCAAACTCGCCGCGCTGCGCATGCCGCTGATGTTCGATCCGGGCGAGCGCTGGGAATACGGCATCAACATCGACTGGGTCGGCCGCCTCGTGGAGGAGGCCAGCGGACAGAAGCTCGACGCCTATTGCCGCGAGCATATTTTCGCGCCGCTCGGCATGAGGGATACCGGCTTTGCCGTTTCGGCCGAACAGCGCGCACGTCAGGCGAACGTGCACCAGCGCGAGGCCGACGGGTCGCTGACGCCGCAGCCGCTCGAAACGCCGATCGAGCGCGAATTCCTCGCCGGCGGCGGCGGCTTGTATTCCACCGCGGGCGATTACCTCGCCTTTCTTCAAGCGCTGCTGTGCGGCGGCGGCCCCATCCTTAACCCCGAGACGGTCGCGTCGATGGCGGACAACCACGTCGGCGGCCTGCAGGCCGGTATCCTGAAGACGAATGCCCCGTTGATGACCAACGACGTCGATTTCTTTCCCGGTCAGCGGGTGCGCTGGGGCCTTGGGTATATGTTGACGCTTGATCCCGGCCCAAACGGCCGCAGCGCCGGAAGCGTGACCTGGGCCGGGCTGTTCAACACCTATTACTGGCTGGATGCGAAGCGCCGAGTGGCGGGGCTGATCATGACCCAGATCCTGCCCTTCGCCGATCGCCAAGCGGTGGCGCTCTACGGCGCCTTCGAGCGCGCCGTCTACGCCGTTATCGGCGAGGCCTGAGCGGAGTGCAAACACGCCGTTCATTTTTTTGGCGCCCCCGCGAAAGCGGGGGCCCAGAGCCCCAAAGTCCGGACGGTTGCCCCTGGGCCCCCGCTTTCGCGGGAGTAACAAGGAGATTTTGGAGCGCGCTTCTCCCGCTCGTGGCGCTTGCGGCCTGCGGCGTAATACCGGCGCCGCCGGGTCCGCCATCGAACTTCATCGTCGTCAGCGATTTCAGCCTGCCCGAAGGCGTGGTTCACCTCGACCCGAGCTTCGGCTTCTCGCTTTACCGGGGCGAGCCCGGCGTGCCTCAGCGACAGCGCGCCGCGTCGATCGGGCGCGCGGTCGGGTTCCTCGTCACCGACACGATCACCGACCGGCTGCGCGCGCAGGGCTATGACGCGGTCAGCACGACGAACCCCAACCCGGCGCCGGGCTACCGCGCGCTGATCGTCAGCGGCACGTTCCGGGCGATCGACGAGGGCCAGCGCCGCCGTCCCGGCGCGGAGAACAGCGCGGTCCTTGCTCGGGTCGACATCAAGGCCGAGCAGCCGGGCGGCGCGATCCAGCCGGTACAAAGCTTCGCGGTCGATTCCCGGACCGCGCCGCAAACCCGCGTCACCGGCGGCGCGACAAAGCGCGAAACCGGGGTCGACGCCGACGCGGCGCGGGTCGGCGCCGAAATCGCCCGGGTCGTCGCGGAAGTCGCTCGCCGCAACAATTGGCTGCCCGCGGGACGCTGATGGCTTGCGGCGCCAGTAAAACTCACAATGAGGCAGTGAGTTAGTGAGATTTGCCGTCGCTCGAAATCTGCCTCGGCTTGTGCGGGCTCTCACGACCCTGGTACGGTGCCCTTTGGCAGGCCCTCGCAATAGCGCGCGATCTCGCCGGGCGTCGTGATCCACAGCGCGTCGCGGTGCTCCATGATGTGGCGGATCGCGCGGCGCAGGGCGCGCAGCCGAAACGGCTGGCCGGCGATGAACGGGTGCAGCGCAATCGAATAGACCAGCGGATATTTGCGCGACTGCTCGAGCATCTCGTCGAACTGATCGATCAGCATCTCGGCGAATTGCTGGCCGGTGTGGCGGCGATAGACAAGGCTCGGCGAGTCGTTAAGCTCGATCGGGTATGGCACCGACAAAATCGGGCCGGACCGCGTCGTCATCCAGATCGGCTGGTCGTCGAGCGCCCAGTCCATCACGTAGCGGTAGCCAGCCTCCTGCAAGAGGTCGAGCGTCACCGCGGTCTGCGCCAGCCACGGTCCGAGCCAACCCTCGGGCTTCTTGCCCGAAAGGCGCGTCACCACTTCGGTGCACTCGTCGATGAGCCGCGCCTCACCCTCTTCCCACAACACATCCTGGCGCTCGGAATTGGTGCGGCCATGGCCGACATATTCGTCGCCGCGCGCATTCATTCGTTCGACGATCGCCGGGCACTCTTCGAGGACGGCCGAATTGACGTTGTGTGCGCCGGGCACGCCGAACTCGTCGAGCAGGTCGAAATAATACCACAGGCCGACCCGGTTGCCGTAATCGCGCCAGGCGTAGTTGCGCTGGTTCTGCGGGCTGACTTCGCCGGTCGAGTCGCTGCCGATCCCGGCGCGGAAGGCAAAGAACTCGATGTTGTTGCAGAAAAAGACCGCGAGCCGCTTGCCCTCGGGCCAGTCATAGACCGGCCGCTGGTGGATCGGCACATAATCGTAGCGGCCGTGGCGGGGAAGGATCATAGCGGCGCCTCAAAAAGGCGTCATTCCGGGGACCGCGCGGAGCGGGGGAGCCCGAAACCCATGAACACCGACGAGGCCAATTGTCTGCGGGCGTCAGAACATAGATCGCCCGAGGTCCGTGTGCATGGGTTCCGGGTTCCGGCTGTGCCGCGTCCCGGAATGACATGAAATTACCGCCCCGTGAACACCGGGCGGCGCTTTTCCATGAAGGCGGTGCGGCCTTCGGTGTAGTCCTGGCTGGCGAAGCATTCCTCGACGACGCGCTTGCACAGCGCCATGTCGCGCTTCGACTCGTCCTTCAACGCCTCGCGGACGATCTGCTTGGCGGCACGCACGGTCAGCGGCGCATTGCCGGCGATCGTTGTGCAGTAATTGTTGACGTAGCTTTCGAGCTCGCCGTCGGGCACGACCCGGTTGACGAGACCCATGCCGAGCGCTTCCTCGGCGGTGAACTGGCGCGCGGTGTAGAAGATCTCGCGCGCATAGGCCGGGCCGACGATGTCGATCAGCTTCTTGATGCCGTCATAGGCATAGCCGAGGCCGAGCTTGGCGGCCGGGACGCCGAATTTCGAGCCCTCGGTGGCGATGCGGATGTCGCAGGCGAGCGCGGTCGCCATGCCGCCGCCGATGCAGTAGCCGCGAATCATCGCGATGGTCGGCTTCAAGGTTTCCTGGAGCCGGATTCGGGCGGTCTCGGAGACCTTGGCATAGGCCTCCGCCGCCTCGGCGCTGGCCCGCTTTTCCTTGAATTCCGAGATGTCGGCGCCCGAGACGAACGCCTTGCCGCCGGCCCCGGAGAGCACGACCACGCGGATCGCCGGGTCGCTCTCGAAATCCTCCATGATCTGCGCCACGGCCTGCCACATATCGAGCGAGACGGCGTTGTGCCGCGCCGGGTTGTTGAAGATGATCCGGCCGACTGCGCCGTCCTTTTCGGCGATCATCTTCGAGGACACGAGGGGCTGGTCGAGCATGGTGGTTCGCGCTCCTGATGGTTTCTCGTGACAGTCTGGCAGATCGATGGCTCCGGCGCATCCGCGCAATCCCGACAGTCCCGCTGGCTCAGCCGCCGGCAGCCCGCATCGCGGGACGCACCGCATCGGGCGGCATGCCCAGCGGGCGGTCGGGCCGCATCCATGCCGTCGTCACCACACCGATCAGCAAGAGGCCAAGCGACACGCCAAAGGGCAACGTCCAGCTTCCCGTAAGATCGAGAATGCGGCCGAAAACCACCGGCGACAGGATGCCGGCAACCGCGCCGGCGGCATTCATCAGCGCGCTGGCGGAGCCGGCGTAATCCGGGGCGATGTCCATCGACACCGTCCACATCGGCGCGATAGCGGATTCGAGGAAGAAATAGGCGAAGGTGAACCCCGCCGCGCCGACGATCAGATTATGCACCAGCATCGCCGGTACCAGCGACGCCAACGCCAAGATCATGCACACCGCGATCAGCAGCGAGCGCGCGATCTGGCGGCTGCCGGTGCGGTTCAAGAGCCAATCGCTGACGACGCCGCCGACGGTGTCGCCGATCATCCCGGCGAGAAAGGTGCCCGAGACAAAGAAGGCCGAGCCTTTCAGGTTGAGCCCGTAATTGTGCAGAAACAGGGAGGGCATCCAGGTGACGAACAGCCAGCCGGTCCAGCCCATGCAAAAATAGACGATCATCGTCGGCAGCATACGCGGGATCAGCACCCGCCACGGCACCTGCCCGGAGCGGAACTTGCGCTCGGGGTCCGCGGTCGGCAATTCGGCCAACTCGGCCGCGCTCATCCCCGAGTGCTCGCGCGGGTCGTCGCGGAAATACCACAGCCACAGCATCGCCCAGAGCGCCGAGAGCGAGGCAAGGAGGACAAACGACCAGCGCCACGACAGCCAAATGATCAAAAAGGCGACGACCGGCGCGGTCACTGCCGCGCCGAGCCGCGACGCCGAGTGCGTGATCCCCTGAGCGACGCCGCGCAGCGATCCCGGCATCCAGCGGGTCATCGCCCGCGTCGCCGCCGGCAGGGTCGCGCCCTCGCCCATGCCGAGCACCAGCCGCACGGCAAACAGCGAGACAAGACCGACGACGGCGCCGGTCAGCAACGTCGTCAGCGCCCACATAAGCGCGCAGACCGCAAGCGTCCAGCGCGAGCCGTAGCGGTCGGCAATCCAGCCGCCGACCAGCTGAAACGCCGCATAGGAATAGTTGAACGCCGAAAACGCGACGCCGA
This sequence comes from Allostellaceae bacterium, assembly GCA_035648415.1. Lineage (GTDB taxonomy): Bacteria > Pseudomonadota > Alphaproteobacteria > ATCC43930 > CGMCC-115725 > DATARH01. The sequence continues at coordinate 3,775 of DASRLO010000105.1, read as the reverse complement.
GCTCGGTATTGCTGAGCCCGAGATCCTTTTGGATCGATCCTGCCGCGGCGGCCAGGTTCACCCGGTCCACATAGAGGATGAAATACATGATGCAGAGGACGAGCAGGAAGTTCCTGGTCGCCCGGCCGCGTATCACAAACATGGTCGGCTCCTGCCCCGCCACTCGAGTACGGCGGGGATTATGCGAGGAGGGCGGCCGAGCCGCCCTCGGCTCTCTTATGCGGTCAGATCGCGCCGGCCGTCCGCAGATCGGCGATGTCGGCCTGGTTGTAGCCGAGATCGCGCAGGATCTCGTCGCTGTGCTCGCCGAGGTCGGGGGTGGCGTAGCGCATGCGGGCCGGTTCCGGCGTCTTCATCATGTTGATCGCCTGGCCGACGACCTGCAATTCGCCGAGCCGCTTGTGATCCATCGGCCGCGCCATTTCGAGGTGCTGGACCTGCGGGTCGGCGAAGGTCTGGTCGATCGTGTAGAGCGGGCCGCACGGCACGCCGACCTCGTTCAACAGCTCGACCCAATAGATGCTCGATTTCTGCTTGGTGATCTCGCCCAGCACCTCGTTGAGCTTCTTGCGGTTCTTCGAGCGCTGCGGGCCGGTTGCGTAGTCGGGGTCGGTCAGCAGATGCTCGGCGCCCGCCGCCTCGCAAAACCGCTTGTAAAGGTTGTCGCCCGAGGCGGCGATGTTGATCTGCCCGTCGGCGGTCGGGAAGAGGCCGGTCGGGATGCCGGTCGGGTGGTCGTTGCCGGCCTGCTTGGCGACCTCGCCGGCCTGCAGCCAGCGCGACGCCTGGAAGTCGAGCATGAATATCTGCGCTTCGAGGAGCGAGGTGTGGACCCACTGCCCCTCGCCGGTCTGCTCGCGCTCGATCAGCGCCATCATCATCGCCTGCGCCAAGAGGAGCCCGGCGCACAGATCGTCGATCGGGATGCCGACCCGCACCGGCCCCTGCCCGGGGAAGCCGGTGATCGACATCAGGCCGCCCATGCCCTGGGCGATCTGGTCGACGCCGGGGCGCTTGGCGTAAGGCCCGGTCTGGCCGAAGCCCGAGATGCTGCCGTAGACGATGCGCGGGTTGATCTTCTTCACCGACTCGTAGTCGACGCCGAGCCGGTGCTTTACCGTCGAGCGGAAATTCTCGACGATGACATCGGCCTTCGCGGCCAATTTCATAAAGATCGCGAGACCTTCCTTGGTCTTCAGGTTGAGCGCCAAGCTGCGCTTGTTGCGGTGCAGGTTCTGGAAGTCGAACCCTTCGCGACGCGAGCCGGTGATGTCGGTGGCGGAGGCGCCGGGCGGCTCGATCTTGATGACGTTGGCGCCCCAATCGGCGAACTGGCGCACCGCTGTCGGCCCGGCGCGGGCATGGGTCAAATCGAGCACGGTATATTTCGACAGCGGCAGGGATCCGATGCTCACGGCAGGTTTCCTCCAGGGATGGGAAGGCTGGCAGCTCGGCCGCAACTTTCGTCTTTCCCTCGGCCCAACGTCAAGTACGGCAGGCCGAAGCGGCTAATAGTACGCCGCGCCGCCGTTCACATGAATGGTCTGGCCGGTGATGAAACCGCCATCCTCGGTGACCAGGAACAGGCAGGTCGCGGCGATCTCGTCGACCTTCCCTTGCCGCCCGAGCGGGATGCCGGCGGCGTTTGGCGTGTGGCCCTGATACCATTCGGGATTGTCGCGCCGCGTATCGATGCTGCCCGGAGAAACGACGTTGACCCGAATATCGTGCGGGGCGAACTCGGAGGCGAGGCCCCGCGCGAGGCCGATCAGCGCCATCTTGGCCGCCGAGAGGTGGGCGCGGCCGCTGCCCCGGCCGGAAAACGCGCCGTCGCCGACAAAGAACAGGATGCGGCCGAATTTGTTCTCGACCATCGAGCCGACAAGGGCGCGCGTCAGGTATAGCGCGCCGTCGAGCACGACGCTCCGCACCTGCTCCCAGTCCTGGTCGGTCAGCTCGGTGAAGGGCTTGTGCGGCCGGATGGCGGCGTTGTTGATAAGGATGTCGACGCGGCCGAACTCGGAGAGCGCCTTTGCCGCCATCGCCTCGACCTGATCCTTCTTGCCCATATCGGCGATGATCGCGACAGCCTTGACCCCGAGCTCCCGGACCTCGCGCACCACCGCGTCCGCCTCCGCCTGGTTGGAGCGCGCATTGACGACGATTTGCGCGCCCTCGCGCGCCAGCTGCAACACCGTGGCCCGGCCGATATTGCGGCCGGAGCCGGTCACCAGCGCGACCTTACCGTCAAGCTTGCCCATCAGGCGCCTCCCTCCATCAGACCATCGAAAACCCAGCCCGCAGGTCAGTCCGACGCTTGTTCGCCGATTGCCGGTCCCCACCCCGCGCCGCGCCGGGTGATCCGCGCGACCGGCGCGCAGAGCAGCATGAGGCAGATCCCGAGAATGACAAAGCTCGCGCTCGCGCCCCAGCCGTCGGCGATAAACCCCATGACCGGCGGGATGACGATCGCGGCGAGGCGGTTCATCGTCTGCCGCAAGCCGACCACCGCACCTTGGCGATGGGGTCCGACCGCTTTCGCCTGAACCGAGAACATCATCGGCTGCACCACGCCTTGCAGCCAGCCGCGCAGGATCTGCGCGGCAAGCAGCAGCGCGTAGACGCCGCCGAGGAACGGGGTGACGCAGACCAGCACGATCGAGACGACGGTGCCGCTCAGCATGGTCTTTTGCGGGTTGCCGAGCCGCATCGCCCGCCCGGCGAACAGCGAGCCCAACCCGCTGAAAACCTCGATCGCGGCGAACAGGATGCCGATCGTCGTGCCGACCATCCCGATCCCGTGCAGATAAACGATATAAAGCGACGACTGGATGCCGTTGGTCGCGGTACGCAGGAAGATGATGGCCATCGTCGTCGCCACCGCTGGGATCGCCATCAGCGCAAAACACGCGGCGTAGTCGGATAGGCGGGGCAGCATGTCGCGCAGGCGCGCCCGCGCCGCCGCGGGCGCCGTACGCGGCTTTGCTTCGGGTGCGCGGAGCAGCGCCAGCGTCAGCACGATGCCCCATAAGGCGCCGATCATGTAGGACGGCCAGGCGCCGCCAAAATCCCAGGCCAGACCGGCGGCGAGCGGCGCGGCGGTCGTGCCGATCCGGGCGTACGCGCTGAACCGGCCGATGTATTCCGCCTCGCCCTCGGCCAATTGGGCAATCAGCGTCTGCGCCCCCGACCAGGCGAAGGACAGCGCTCCGCCATTGACAATCTGCAGCGCCAGCAGCGCCCAGAACCACGGCACCAGCGGAAAGATCGGCGCCAGCGCGATCGCCGACCAGACGAAGAACAGCGTCACCCGGCGAGTGCCGAAGCGGTCCATCAGCACGCCGACATGAATCGACAGGAACACCGCGAGCAGCGAGCGGCCGCCCACCAGCAAACCGATCTCGCCCGCGTTCATGCCGAGCGACAGGCCGTAGAGCGGGATCAGAAAAATATAAAAATCGGTATAGCCCATGCCGAACAGGCCGACGATGTAGATCGGCGTGGGGTTGCGCAGCCCAATTGGCCGGGCGGGGGGGTCGCTGCTCATCCTGGCGTCATAGTCCGGCTTTCTTGGCCGCGCCCCAAAACGCTTCGTCCGCAACCGTGGGGTGCGCCCCGGCCCGGGGCAGCCGACTTAGCCCTCCAGCCCCCGGATCGGGCCGACGCCGTCGAGAAATCGACAGTGCTGGCGGCGCCATGACGAATTCCAGAAGACGACTGCGAAGCCTTACTCCACTCCGCTCGCCCGCCTGAAGCGGTTTTTCAGGAGCACGCC
>DASRLO010000104.1:0-18104 GCA_035648415.1 Allostellaceae bacterium | reverse complement strand
GCGGTGACCCCGCTGGACGCGCCACCCGCGCCGACGCCGGTCGGCGCGCCGGTGACCGCCCCGGGACCCATCGTACGGGTGGCCGCCGCGCCGGCACCGGCAGCGGCTTCGCTCGACGCGCTTTTCGCGCAAGTCGCGGGGGGCCACTGATGCTTTCGGCCCAGCGTCTCGACGACAACCCGTGCCGGCCGCGGCATTTCAAGCCGCCGCCTTGCGCGCCGGTGATCGCCGACGCCGCCGACGCGGAGTTCCTCGACACCACCCGCACCCGGCTGTTGCTCGCGGCCTCGCTGTTCGCGCTGATGTTTCTGGTGGTCGCGGGCCGGCTTGTCGATGTCGTCGAGATCGCCGGCGGTACGGCCGAGCCGCATGTGGCGCGCGCCCGGCTGGTTGCACCGCCGCCGCCGGTGCGCGCCGACATCGTCGACCGCAACGGCACGCTGCTGGCGACCAACCTCGACAGCCCGTCGCTCTACGTCAATTCGAAGGAGATGCTGAAGGCCGGCGAAAGCCCCGACGAGGCGGCGCAAGCGATCACCCGGGCGCTGCCCGACCTGTCGCCCGGCGAGATCCGCACCAAGCTCGCCTCGGGGCGCAGCTTTGCCTATCTGAAGCGTTCGCTGACGCCGCGCCAGGAATACGCGGTCAACAGCCTGGGCATTCCCGGGGTCGAGTTCAGCCCCGAGGAACGCCGCATCTACCCGCTCGGCGACCTGACCGCGCATGCGGTCGGCTATTGCGGGATCGACAACATCGGCGAAGCCGGCATCGAACGCGGCCTCAACCCGACGATCAGGGGTCATAACCAGCCGGTGGCGCTGGCGCTCGACGCGCGGGTGCAATTCGTCCTTAAGGACGAACTGCAGCAGGTCATCACCCAGTTCGACGCCAAGGGCGCCGCCGGCATCATCATGAACGTCCACACCGGCGAGATCGTGGCGATGGCCTCGCTGCCGGATTTCGACCCGAACCATCCGCCCTCGACCAACCCGAAGACCGAGACGACCGAGGACAAGGACCGCATCTTCAACAAGATCACCTCGGGCGAGTACGAGCTCGGCTCGGTGTTCAAGATCTTCAACACCGCGATGGCGCTCGACAGCGGCGTCGCGACGATGACCTCGAGTTACGACGCGCGAAACCCGATTGAGATCGGCCGGTTCACGATCGAGGATTACCACGGCAAGCACCGCTGGCTGAGCGTGCCCGAGATCTTCATGTATTCGTCGAATATCGGCTCGGCCCGGATGGCGGTCGCGGCCGGCGCCGACCGGCAGCGCGCGTTTCTCAACCGGCTCGGCCTCTTGAGCCCGGTGCCGGTCGAGCTCGACAAGGTCGAGGTCGCCAAGCCGCACTATCCGGCGTTGTGGCGCGAGGTCAACGTGATGACCATCGCCTTCGGCCACGGCATCGCGGTAACGCCACTGCACATGATCACCGCCACCGCGGCGATCATCAACGGCGGCATCCTGCACGCGCCGACCATGCTCAAGGTGCCGGAAGGCGCCAAGGTGCCGGGCGTTCGCGTCATTTCCGAAAAAACCTCGGAGCAGATGCGCAAGCTGATGCGCTACGTCGTCGAGTACGGCACCGCTAAATTCGCCGAGGCGCCGGGCTATGTCGTCGGCGGCAAGACCGGCACCGCGGAAAAGAACGAGCACGGCCATTACGAGGAGAAAAAGCTGGTATCCTCGTTCATGGGCGCCTTTCCGATGAACGACCCGCAATACGCGGTCTTCACCCTGGTCGACGAGCCGCATGGCAACAAGGAGAGCCACGGCTACGCGACCGCCGGCTGGACCGTCGCCCCGGCGACCAGCCGCATCATTCAGCGCATCGCGCCACTGCTCGGCGTGCCCCCGGTCGACGAAAAATCGCCCGACATCGTGAAATCCCTGCAGATCGAGAGCCTCGCAGGCAAAAAGATTGAAGATTACTGAGCTGATGAGTTCCGAGGCCGCCCCCGGTTCGGCCGTGCCTTCAGCTTTTCCTGGGGCCGCGCCGCCGCCAAATCCGGAGATCACCGGACTTACCGCGGATTCGCGCCAGATCCGGCCCGGATTTTTGTTCGCCGCGCTGCAGGGCGTGCAGACCGACGGACGTCGCTTCGCGAACGAAGCGGTGAAACAGGGCGCGGTCGCGATCCTGACCGACGATGTCGCCGCGCTCGGCCTCGACGAGGCGACGCGGCGCCGCGTCGCCATCGTCACCGACCCGAACCCGCAGCTTCGCCTCGCCCGGTTCGCCTCGCGCTTCTATCCGCGCCGGCCGAAGACGCTCGCCGCGGTTACCGGCACCAACGGCAAGACCTCCGTCGCGCATTTCACCCGCGAACTCTGGCAGACGCTGGGGCACGAAGCCGCGAGCCTCGGCACGCTCGGCTGGGTGGCCGGGAGCGAGCGCCATCCCGGCGCGCTGACCACGCCCGATCCGGTGGCGCTGCACCGCATGCTGAGCGATCTCGCCGGACGCGGGGTCGACCGCGCGGCGATCGAGGCGTCAAGCCACGGGCTCGCCCAGTTCCGCCTCGACGGCATCGAGTTCGCCGCCGCCGCCTTCACCAACCTGACCCGCGACCATCTCGACTATCACGGCGACATGGATGACTACCGCGCCGCCAAGGACCGCCTGTTCGCGGCGCTGCTGGCGCCGGGCGGCAGCGCCGTCCTCAACGCCGACAGTCCGGAATTTCCGCGTCTCGCCGCGCTGCTCGCCGGGCGCGGGCACCCGGTCATCGCCTACGGCGCGAGCGACGCGGCCGACCTCCGCCTTGTGTCGCGCCAGCCGCGCCACGGCGGGCAGCGCGTCGGTCTCAGCCTGTTCGGCGCGCCGCACAGCGCCGAGCTGGAGCTGATCGGCGATTTTCAGGCGATGAACGTGCTGGCCGCGCTCGGCCTTGCGATCGCGACCGGGAGCGCTGCCGCGACCGCCGCGGCGGCGCTGCCGGCGCTGACCACGGTGCCCGGCCGCATGCAGTTGGTCGGCGAACGGCCTTTCAAGAACGGGGCGGCCGCCGCCGTTTTCGTCGACTACGCGCATACGCCCGACGCACTCGCGACAGTGCTCGCCGCGGCGCGGCCGCATGCCGCGGGACGGCTCGTCGCCGTCTTCGGCGCCGGCGGCGATCGCGACAAGGGCAAGCGGCCGCTGATGGGCGAGGTCGCGGTCGCGGCGGCCGATCTCGTCTACATTACCGACGACAACCCGCGCGGCGAGGAGCCCGCGGCGATTCGCCGGGCGATCCTCGCCGCGGCGCCCGGCGCCATCGAGATCGGCGACCGGCGCGGCGCGATCCATGCCGCGGTCGCGGCGCTCCAGCCGGGCGATGTGCTGGTCATCGCCGGCAAGGGCCACGAAACCGGACAGATCGTCGGCTGCGAAACCCTGCGGTTCGACGATGTCGCGGTCGCCGCCGAGGCGATGGCCCGGCAGGCAGCGTCGTGAGCCGGCGGGATGGCGGGTTGTGGCGCCGCGGCGATACCGTTATGCGTAACGCGCTTCCCGCTCGCGCGGCGGCGGCGCCGGCCGCGGCTTAAGAAAAACGATCGCATGCTCTATCTGCTGCTCTCTCCGCTCGCCGACGAATTCCACACGCTGAACCTGTTCCGCTACATCACCTTTCGCGCCGGCGGCGCGGTCTACACCGCGCTCCTGATCAGCTTTGTCTGGGGGCCGCGGATGATCGCCTGGCTCAAGTCGAAGCAGGGCGACGGGCAGCCGATCCGCGACGACGGCCCGGAAGGCCATTTGTTGCGCAAGAAGGGCACGCCGACGATGGGCGGCTTCCTCATCCTGCTGGCGCTGACCGTCTCGACCTTGCTGTGGGCGGACCTCGGCAATGCCTATGTCTGGATCGCGTTGGCGGTGACGGTCGGGTTCGGCCTCATCGGATTTTTCGACGATTACCGCAAGCTGACGAGGCGCTCGCATCGCGGCGTGTCGGGGCGGGTCAAGCTGCTCCTGGAAATAGCCGTCGCGGTCGCGGTTTGCGTCGCGCTCGCGACGTTCATCCATCAGCCGTTCGCCAACACGGTCGCGGTTCCGTTTTTCAAGAACGTGCTGCTCGACCTCGGCTGGTTTTACGTGCCGTTCGGCGTGGTGGTCCTGGTCGGCACCTCGAATTCGGTCAACCTGACCGACGGGCTCGACGGGCTCGCCATCGTGCCGACGATGATCGCCGCCGGCTGTTTCGCGTTTATCGCTTACATGGTGGGGAACGCGACCTTCGCCGTGTACCTGCAGCTCCACCACATCCCGCGCGCCGACGAACTCAGCGTGTTCTGCGGCGCGATGGTCGGGGCGAGCCTCGGCTTTCTGTGGTTCAACGCGCCGCCGGCGATGGTCTTCATGGGCGACACCGGCTCGCTGTCGCTGGGCGGCGCGCTCGGCGCGATCAGCATCATCACCAAGCACGAGCTGGTCCTGGCGATCGTCGGCGGCCTCTTCGTGCTCGAGGCGGTCTCGGTGATCGTCCAGGTGACGAGCTTCAAGCTGACCGGCCGGCGCGTTTTTCGCATGGCGCCGCTGCATCATCATTTCGAGCAGAAGGGGTGGGAGGAGCCGACCGTTGTCATCCGCTTCTGGATCATCGCGGTGATCCTGGCGATCGCCGGCCTCGCGACCTTGAAGCTGCGGTGAGCGCGATGATCGCCGTGCCGGGCTTCAAGGACCGCAAAACCGCCGTGCTCGGCCTCGCCCGCTCCGGGCTGGCGGCGGCGCAGGCGCTTGCCGCCGGCGGCGCCGAGGTACTCGCCTGGGACGACAGCGAGAAGACTCGCAACGCCGTCGCCGGCGGAGTTTCTCTTTGCGATCCGGCGCACATCGATTGGCGCGAGATAGCCGCGCTGATGCTGTCGCCGGGCATTCCGCACAGCTTCCCGGCGCCGCACCCGGCGGTCGGACGGGCGCGCGCCGCCGGCGTCGAGATCGTCGGCGACATCGAGTTGCTGGGCCGCGCCCGGCCGGCAGCGCGCACCATCGCCATCACCGGCACCAACGGCAAATCGACGACCACGGCGCTGATCGGCCACATCCTCGCGGGCGCCGGAAAGACCGTCGAAATCGGCGGCAACCTCGGGCCGCCGGCGCTCGGCCTCAAACCGCTCGGGCGAGACGGGACCTATGTGCTGGAGCTGAGCTCGTTCCAGCTCGAACTGGTCACCACAATCGCCTTCGACATCGCGGTGCTGCTCAACATCACCCCGGACCATCTCGACCGGCATGGCGACATGGACGGCTACATCGCCGCCAAGAGACGCATCTTCGCGCGGCAGGGCAAGGACGCAGCCGCAATTGTCGGCGTCGACGACGCGATTTGCCGCGACATCGCCGAAAACCTGCGGCACGGCCAGACCGGGGTCGTGCCGGTCTCGGTCAACGAAAAGATTCCGGGCGGCGTCTATGTCGAGGATGGCTGGCTGGTCGATGCGCTCGACGCGCCTCCCGAACGGGTTTTCGACCTCCGCGAGGCGCCCCGCCTCCCCGGCGCGCACAACGCGCAGAACGCCGCCGCCGCCTACGCCGTCGCGCGCCGGGCCGGGCTTTCGCCCGACCAAGCGATCGCCGGAATTCGAACCTTCCCGGGTCTCGCACATCGTCAAGAACTGGTAGATACAATTGACGGCATACGCTATATTAATGATTCGAAGGCCACAAACGCCGACGCTGCCGAAAAAGCGCTCGCGTGCTACGAGGCGATCTACTGGATAGCCGGCGGTCTTCCGAAGGCAGGAGGGATCGCGTCGCTGGCGCCTTATTTCAAGCGCTTGCGGCACGCCTTTCTGATCGGCAACGCGACGGGGGAGTTCGCGGCGACGCTCGACGGCAAGGTTCCCTATAGCCGGTGCGGCGATTTGGCGACCGCATTGGCGGCGGCGTCCGGTCGGGCCCGCGGCGAGCGCGTCTCGGACGCGGTGGTGCTGCTGTCGCCGGCCTGCGCCTCCTATGACCAGTTTCCCAATTTCGAGGTGCGCGGCGACACCTTCCGCGGTCTCGTCGGCGACTTGCCGGGAGCGCATCCATCGGAGGCGGGGGCGCGATGAGGTTCGCCCGCATCGATCAAAGCCCGGTGGCGCGCTGGTGGTGGACCGTCGACCGCTGGACGCTCGGCGCGCTGATGGCGCTCATCGCCATCGGCGTGGTGTTGAGCCTGGCGGCGAGCCCGGCGGTCGCGGTGCGCATCGGCTACGAACCGCTGCATTTCGTCAAACGCCATCTGCTCGCGGTGCCGGTCTCGCTGGGGATCATGTTCGCGGTGTCGCTGCTGCCGCCGCGCAAAATTCGTCACGGCGCGTTCGTCCTCTTTGGCGTGTCGGTGCTGATGCTGGTGGCGACGCTCGTCATCGGCGTCGAGATCAAGGGCGCGCGGCGCTGGATCAATGTCGCCGGGCTCGGCATCCAGCCCTCGGAACTGATCAAGCCGACCTTCGCCATCGTCACCGCTTGGCTGTTCGCCGAGCAGCGCCGCAATCCGAACTTCCCAGGCAATTGGATTTCCGCCGGCTTGTTCGTCGCGATCCTTGGCATCTTGATCAAGCAGCCCGACATCGGCATGGCGGTTGTCGTCGCGACTGTCTGGTTTGCCCAGTTTTTTATGGCCGGCTTGCGCTTTTACTGGCTCGGCATCGGCCTTGTCAGCGGCGCGTCGATGATGCTGGCCGCCTATGAATGGGTGCCGCACGTCACCGACCGGGTCAATCGCTTCCTCGATCCCGGCGCCGGCGACAGCTATCAGGTGCGTCGCTCGCTGGAGGCCTTCGTCAGCGGCGGGTGGTGGGGCAAGGGACCGGGCGAGGGCACGGTCAAGGATGTGCTGCCCGACGCGCATGCCGATTTCGTCTTCGCGGTCGCCGGCGAGGAACTCGGCCTCATCGCCTGCGTGCTGATTATCGGCCTGTTCGCGTTTGTCGTGCTGCGCGGTTTTTCGCGGCTGCTGCAGGAGCAGAACCAGTTCGTGCTGCTCGCCGCGACCGGCCTCCTGATCCAGTTTGGGCTGCAGGCGGCGATCAACATGGCCTCGGCGCTGCGGCTGATCCCGACCAAGGGGATGACCCTGCCGTTCCTCAGCTACGGCGTCTCGTCGATGCTGGCGCTGGCGCTGGGCATGGGGATGCTGCTCGCGCTGACCCGGCGGCGATTGGGCGGGGACGAGCTATGAGCCCCGTCTATGTCCTCGCCGCCGGCGGCACCGGCGGGCATCTGTTTCCCGCCGAGGCGGTGGCGCGGCTCCTGGTCGAGCATGGCGGCGCGGTGCACCTGCTGACCGACCGCCGCGCCGACGCCTTCGCCGCGGCGGTGCCGGGCGTCACAATCGACCGCGTGCGCGCCGGAAGGCTCGGCGGCGGCCCGCTTCATGCCGCCTACGGGCTCGCCGAGCTGGCGGTCGGGATCGTCCAGGCGCGGCGCCTGTTGCGCCGCCTCGCGCCGGCGGCGGTCGCCGGGTTTGGCGGCTATCCCTCGGTGCCGACCATGCTCGCCGCCGCGCGGCTCGACCTGCCGACGCTGATCCACGAGCAGAACGTCGTGCTCGGCCGCGCCAACCGGCTGCTCGCGCCGCGCGCCCGCCGCATCGCCACCGGTTTTGCCGCGACCCAGGGTTTGCGCGACGACGACCGCGTCCGCGCGGTGCATACCGGGAACCCGGTACGCCCGGCGATCCTCGCGGTCGGCGCCACTCCTTACATGCCGCCCCTCGAGACAATCGAGCTTCTGGTTACCGGCGGCAGCCAGGGCGCGCGCATCTTCGGCGAGATCGTGCCGCCTGCCTTGGCGCGATTACCGGCGGAGTTGCGCGCGCGGCTGCGGGTCAGCCAGCAGGCGCGACCCGAGAACAAGGAAGAAGTCGCGGCGCGATACCGCGAACTCGGCATCGACGCCGAGATCGCCAGCTTTTTCGACGACATGCCGGCGAGACTCAGGCGCGCGCACCTGGTCCTCTGCCGCGCCGGCGCCTCGACGATCGCCGAGCTCGCGGCCGCCGGCAGGCCCGCGATCCTCGTTCCCTACCCGCACGCGATGGACGATCACCAGACCGCCAATGCTGGCGAATTCGCCAATGCCGGCGGCGGCTGGGTCGTCGCGCAGTCCGTATTCACGCCGGCAACGCTGGCCGAGCGGCTGGTCGGCGTGTTCGCCGATCCCGCCGCACTGAGCGCGGCGGCCGCCGCCTCTCGCACCTTCGCCCGCGACGACGCGGCCGAGCATCTCGCCGGCTTGGTGCAAAGCCTCATCCATGACGGCGGCAATGGCTCCGTTGGCGGCGGACCCCTGGAGCGCGCGGCATGAGATCGCTGCCGCAGGGGCTGGGCCTCATCCATTTCGTCGGCATCGGCGGCATCGGCATGAGCGGCATCGCCGAGGTGCTGCACAATCTCGGCTACAAGGTGCAGGGCAGCGATGTCGCCGAGGGCGGCAACACCCATCGCCTCGCCGCGCTCGGCATCCGGATCATGATCGGGCACAGGGAGGAAAATCTCGGCGCCGCCGAGGTCGTCGTCGTATCGTCGGCGATCAAATCCGACAACCCGGAGATCGCCGCCGCCCGCGCCCGGCGGGTGCCGATCGTGCGCCGCGCCGAGATGCTCGGCGAACTGATGCGCTTGAAATGGGCGATCGCGGTCGCCGGCACGCACGGCAAGACCACCACGACCTCGCTGATCGGCGCGCTCCTCGAAACCGCGCAGCTCGACCCGACCGTGATCAATGGCGGGATCATCAACGCTTACGGCACCAACACGCGTCTTGGCGCCAGCGACTGGATGGTGGTCGAGGCCGACGAGAGCGACGGCACCTTCACCCGGCTGCCGGCGGCGATCGCGGTCGTCACCAATATCGACCCCGAGCACCTCGACCATTACGGCGAATTCGGCGCACTGCAGCAGGCGTTCGACAGTTTCGTCGCCAACATCCCGTTCTACGGCTTCGCCGTCCTCTGCATCGACCATCCGGTCGTGCAGGGGATGGTCGCGCGGGTGACCGAGCGGCGCATCCTGACCTATGGGTTCAGCCCGCAGGCCGATATTCGCGCGGTCAACCTGCGGCTCGCCGACGGCGGCACGCAATACGATGTGATCGTCGCCGACCGCACCACCGGCAAGACGCGCACGATCAGCGATCTGTTCCTGGCGATGTACGGCGATCACAACGTGCTCAATTCGCTGGCGGCGGTCGCGGTCGCCGCCGAATTGAAGCTGGGCGACGCGGTGGTGCGTCTCAGCCTCAAGAACTTCAAGGGCGTGCGCCGCCGCTTCACCAAGACCGGCGAGTGGAACGGCGTCGCGGTCATCGACGATTACGGCCACCACCCGGTCGAGATCGCCGCGGTGCTGAAAGCGGCGCGGGCGATCACCGCGGGCAAGGTCATCGCCGTGGTGCAGCCGCACCGCTACACGCGGCTGGCCGATTTGTTCGAAGGGTTCTGCACCTGCTTCAACGATGCCGACATCGTGCTGGTCGCCGATGTCTACGCCGCCGGCGAGACGCCGATCGACGGCGTCGACCGCGACGCGCTGATCGCCGGCCTGTCGGCGCATGGTCACCGCCATGTCGAGGCGCTGGTCGATCCGGCGGCGCTGGCGCCGGCGGTGGGCGCGCTCGCTCGGCCCGGCGACATGGTGGTCTGCCTCGGCGCCGGCTCGATCACCAATTGGGCCAACGCGTTGCCGGATGAGCTCGACGCGGCCGACCCGCGGAGCCGGGTCGCATGATGGCTCCCGCCGCCGACCCGCAACCCGCGCTGCTCGAACGGCTGCCGCCGGTGCGCGGCCGCCTCGCCGCCAACGCGCCGATCGGCCCGCTGACCTGGTTCCGCGTCGGCGGCCCTGCCGAGGTGCTGTTCCGCCCGGCGGACGAAGCCGACCTTGGCGAATTCCTCGCCGCGCTGCCGGCCGACATCCCGGTGACGGTGCTTGGCGTCGGCTCGAACCTCTTGGTGCGCGACGGCGGCATTGCCGGCGTGACGATCCGGCTCGGCCGCGGCTTCGCCGAAATCGCTCCCGCCACCGACGCCGTGCGCGCCGGCGCCGGCGCGCTCGACCTCAACGTGGCGCTCAGCGCCGCCGAGGCGGGGATTGCCGGTCTCGAATTTCTGTCGGGCGTGCCCGGCACGATCGGCGGCGGCTTGCGCATGAACGCCGGCGCCTATGGCGGCGAGATCAAGGACGTGCTGGTGGAGGCCGAAGCGGTCGACCGCCATGGCGTCATCCACCGCGTGCCCACCGGCGAGTTGGGCCTGTCCTACCGCCATTCCGCTGCGCCGGACGATTGGATATTCACCGGCGCGCTGTTGCGCGGCCGGCGCGGCGACCCCACCGCGATCGCCCGCCGGATGGAAGAGATCAAGGCGGCGCGCGAGGCGGCGCAGCCGATCCGGGCGCGCACCGGCGGCTCGACCTTCGCCAACCCGCCGGGCGACCAGGCGTGGCGGCTGATCGACGCCGCCGGCTGCCGCGGTCTTGCCCGCGGCGGCGCGATGGTCTCGGAAAAGCACGCCAACTTCCTGATCAACACCGGCGGCGCCAGCGCCGCCGACATCGAGGGTCTGGGCGAAGAGGTCCGGCGCCGGGTCCATGCCGAGTTCGGTGTCGTGCTCGATTGGGAAATCCGCCGCGTCGGCCGCTATGTCGAGGAGCCGGCGCGGTGACCCGGACCAAGGTAACGCGGCCACGCCGCCGCCAAGCCTCGCGCAAACTGCGCCGGGTGGCGCTGTGGGGCGCGCCGCTGGCGCTGGCGGCCGGGCTGGCCGGCGGGGCGGTGCTCAGCGGCGCGGCGCCAGGGCGCGGGCCGGGCTCGGGGATCGGCGCGTCCGTGCTGGCGCTGACCGGCAGAATTGGCCTTGTCGTCGCCAATATCGAGGTCGAAGGGCGCACGACGACCGACGTCGCGACGATCCTCGCCGCGCTCGATGCGCACCGGGGGACGCCGATCCTCGCCGTCGACCCGAAGCGCGCCAAGGAACAGCTCGAGGCGCTGCCCTGGGTGCGCTCGGCGGCGATCGAGCGCCGCCTGCCCGACACGCTCTACGTCCGCCTGGTCGAGCGCCAGCCGCTCGCGGTGTGGCAGCACGACGGCAAGCAGGAGCTGATCGACCGCGGCGGCACGGTCATCCCGGTGCCCGATCTGTCGCGCTTCGCGAAGCTGCCGACAATCGTCGGCGACGATCGGGCGCGGCGCGGCGCGGCGCAGCTCCTGGACCTGCTGGCCAACGAGCCGACGCTCGCTGAGCGGGTCACCGCCGCGGTGCTGGTCGGCGACCGGCGCTGGAATTTGCGCATCGACAATGCGATCGACGTGATGCTGCCGGAGGACGACATGATCGCCGCCTGGGCCCGGCTGGCGGAACTCGAGCGCACCAACCGGCTGTTGCAGCGCGACGTGCAGGCGGTTGATCTGCGGCTGCCGGATCGGCTGGTGGTTCGGGTCACCGAGACGGCCCCGAAGGACGCGCCGGGGCCGCGCAAGGCCCGTGCGCCGGGGAAGAGCACATGAATTCGGCGACGGCGATCGCGGCGAAGCTCCGCCCCGGCAGCGGCGGCAACGGCAAGGCCACCGGCGCCGCGCCGCGGCCGCGCCAGCAGCCGGTCCGGCCGCGCGGCAGCCTCATCGCCGGGGTCGATATCGGCTCGACCAAAATCTGCTGCTTCATCGCCCGGGTCGACGGCGCCGAGCCGCGCATCCTCGGCATCGGCCATCAGGTGTCGCGCGGCGTGAAATCCGGCGCGATCGTCAACCTCGACGAGGTCAGCGACTCGATCCGCGCCGCCGTCCACGCCGCCGAGGAGATGGCGGACGAGGCGATCGAGCGCGTCGCGGTCAGCCTGTCGGCGGGGTTCGGCCCGTCGCGCATGGTCAAGGCCGAGATCGGCATCGGCGGGCGCGAGATCAGCGACGGCGACCTGCGCCAGGTACTGGAGCGCGGCTATGCGATGCGCGATGCGGGCGACCGCGCGGTCATCCATTCGTTCCCGGTGGGCTTCTCGATCGACGACAGCCGCGGTATCCGCGACCCGCGCGGCATGATCGGGTCGCGGCTCGGCGTCAACATGCACATCGTCACCGCCGGCGCGGCGCCGGTGCGCAACCACGGCGCGGTGATCTCCCGCGCGATGCTCGAAGCCGACGCCTTCGTCGTCAGCCCCTACGCCGCCGGCCTCGCCTGCCTGGTCGAGGACGAGACCAACCTCGGCGTCACTGTCATCGACATGGGCGGCGGCACCACGACGATCGGGGTCTTTGTCGGCGGCAACCTGGTCTTCACTGACTCGGTGCCGGTCGGCGGCGGCCATGTGACCAACGACATCGCGCGCGGCCTGTCGACCCCGCTCGCCCATGCCGAGCGGCTGAAGGCGCTGTTCGGCAGCGCCATTTCCTCGACCCTCGACGAGCGCGAGATGATCGCCGTGCCGCAGATCGGCGAGGAAGAATACGGCCACGCCAACCATCTGCCGAAATCGATGCTCGTCAACATCATCGCGCCGCGCATCGAGGAGACCTTCGAGATGGTGCGCAACCGGCTCGAAGCCGGCGGCTCCGACAAGATCGCCGGCCGCCGCGTGGTGCTGACGGGCGGCGCCTGTCAGCTGCACGGCGTCAAGGAATTGGCTGGGCTCATCCTCGACAAGCAGGTGCGCATCGGCCGGCCGCTGCGGGTCAAGGGCCTCGCCGAATCGACCCACGGCCCGGCGTTTTCGACCGCCGCGGGCCTCCTCCATTTTGCCATGTCCGAGCGCGCCGAAAACCCGCGGCCGCGGCGCCACTCGGCGCACGGCATCCTCGGTCAAGTGTCGAACTGGATCAGAGAGTTTTTTTAGGCAGTGGTTGGTTTTTTTGTGGTTCCGGGTTATGTCGGCTCAGATAAATCGCGTAAGCTTGGCGCTGCACAAGCCGAATCGCTGCCGTCCCGATCCCTTTTGCAGCAAGCGCGAAAGGGAGGCGGCAGCCGGCGCAGGGGAAGGCAGCCGCGCAAGGCGTGGAGGGTACGATGATCAATTTGAGCATCCCGAAGGACGAGCAGGAGCTTAAGCCCCGCATTACCGTCATCGGGGTCGGCGGCGCTGGGGGCAACGCCGTCAACAACATGATCCGCGCCAATCTGATCGGCTGCGAATTCATCGCCTGCAACACCGACGCGCAGTCGCTGCAGCTTTCCGCCGCGCCGCGCAAAATCCAGCTCGGCATCGGCGTCACCCGCGGGCTGGGCGCCGGCTCGCGGCCGGATGTCGGCCGGGCGGCGGCCGAGGAGGCGATCGACGACATCCTCGAATCGCTGCAGGGTTCCAACATGGTGTTCATCACCGCCGGGATGGGCGGCGGCACCGGCAGCGGCGCGGCGCCGGTCATCGCCCGCATCGCCCGCGAATCCGGCATCCTGACGGTCGGCGTCGTCACCAAGCCGTTCCACTTCGAGGGCGTCCATCGGATGCGCACCGCCGAAGGGGCGATCGAGGAACTGCAGAAATTTGTCGACACGCTGATCATCATCCCGAACCAGAACCTGTTCCGCGTCGCCAACGAGCGCACCACCTTCGCCGACGCGTTCAAGATGGCCGACGATGTGCTGCACGCCGGCGTGCGCGGCGTCACCGACCTGATGGTGATGCCCGGCCTCATCAACCTCGACTTCGCCGACATCCGCACCGTGATGAGCGAGATGGGCAAGGCGATGATGGGCACCGGCGAGGCCGAGGGCGAACGCCGCGCGGTCGACGCGGCGGAGGCCGCGATCTCGAACCCGCTGCTCGAAGACGTGTCGATGAAGGGCGCGCGCGGCGTCCTCATCAACATCACCGGCGGCCTCGACATGACATTGTTCGAGGTCGACGAGGCGGCCAACCGCGTGCGCGAGGAGGTCGACCCCAACGCCAACATCATCTTCGGCTCGACCTTCGACGAAAAGCTCCAGGGCCGGATGCGGATTTCGGTCGTCGCCACCGGGATCGACGGCGACAACCCGCAAGGCGAGCGCCAGCCCACCCTGGCCGCGCGCGTGCCGGCGGCCGATCCGGGCGCCGGACTGCGCGGCGGTTATACCCAGCCGATGCTGACGCAGAACGCGGCGCCGCCGCCGCGCGCCGAGGCGCGACCCGAGGCGCGCATGGAACCGGCCGGCGACCCCGCGCCGCCGGCGGCCGAGGCCGCCGAAAGCGCGGCGTTGCGCGGCGGCGCCTTTATCGCGCCGCGGCCCGTCGATGCCGGGCTGCCGCGGCAAGTGCCGCTGGCCCATCCGGCGGTGCCGGCCGCGGCGGCCACCACGCCCGGCGCCGCGCGCGCCCGGGGCCCCAGTCTTATCGAGCGCGTCACCGGGGTCGGCCGCGCGCGATTGACTCAGCCGCAAGCCGCGGCGCCCATGCCGACTGCCCCGCCCCTGGCGGCGGCCCCGCGCCCGGTAGCGCCGCCGCCGCCGACGGCGGCACGCCCGGTCCAGCCGCGCCTGGCGCCGCTCGACTCCGAGGACCGGACCGGCAACAGCAAGGAAGACGACCTCCTCGACATTCCGGCATTCCTGCGCCGGCAGGCAAATTGATCCGGCGGCGAGTCGGCCGCGGCGCGCATAACCCCATCGCGGGGCACTGCGGCTGCCGCCCGCCTCGCAACCATCCGATTGATTTAACTCAATAAAAATGCACGCCTGGGTGCAACAAACTGCAATAAAGAGTGATTTGTGGCAATCCTGAGGCGTGACTAGCCTGCGCGTGGGGGAGCGTCGCAGGCAAGATCAAGGGGTTATGGTGGGGGATCAAGGGATTATCCGGCAACGGACACTGGCCAGCGCGGCAAGCTGCCGCGGCATCGGCCTGCACGGCGGACAGCGCGTCGCGATGACGCTGCGGCCGGCCGCTCCCGGCACGGGCATCGCGTTTCGGCGCACTGACGCCGGCGCCGAGATCGCGGCGCTGTGGCGCAATGCCGTCGAGGCGTCGTTGTGCACCACCCTGTCGAACGGTGAGGGGATCGAGGTCAGGACCATCGAGCATGTGATGGCGGCGCTTGCCGGCAGCGGCATCGACAATGCCGTCGTCGAGCTTGACGGGCCCGAGGTGCCGGCGATGGACGGCAGCGCGGCGCCCTTTGTCGAACTCATCGAGCGCGCCGGCAGCGTCGCGCAGGATTTGCCGCGCCGCGCGATCAAGGTGCTGAAGCCGGTCGCAGTCGCATGCCGAGGCGCCAGCGCGGCCCTGTTGCCGGACCACGGCTTCTCGATGAGCTTCGAGATCGAATTCGACAACCCGCTGATCCGCTGTCAGGACATGCTGGTGGCGTTCGAGCCGGACACCTTCAAGACCGAACTCAGCCCGGCGCGCTCGTTCTGCCTGCTGGACGAGATCGACCGGATGCGCGCCGCCGGGCTCGCGCGCGGCGGTTCGCTCGACAATGCGGTCGTGGTCAGCGGCGACCGGGTATTGAACGACGACGGTCTGCGCTTCGCCGACGAATTCGTCCGCCACAAGCTGCTCGATGCCTTTGGCGATCTTTATCTCGCCGGCGGGCCGATCATCGGCCATTTCCGCGGCTCGCGCTCAGGGCACGCGCATACGCGAATGCTGCTGGCGGCGTTGTTCGCCGACCCCGCAGCGTGGTGCGCGACCACCTTGGCCGACCCCGGTGAATTGTGGCCGATCGTTCGGCCCGAGGCGCGCCGGCTGGCCCACGCCTGAGGCGATGCCGACGCCCTCGCTGCCGGGTCTCGGCGCGGCGGCGATCCGTGCTATAAGCCGGGACGCGATCGACAGCGTATAATCGGGTCCACAATGCGTCCGTTGCCTTTGTCCCGTTGCGCCGCACTCCTGCTGGCTTTAGGGCTTGCCGCCTGCGGCGGCGGCGCCAAGAACCAAGCCTATATCGAAAAGCCGGTCGACGATCTCTACAACAACGCGATGGACCAGCTCGCGAACGACGATTACTCGAAGGCCGCCACGACCTTCGGGCAGGTCGAAAGCCAGCATCCCTATTCGGTATGGGCGACCAAAAGCCAGCTGATGGCGGTCTACGCCAATTACCAGAACGGCAAGTACGACGACGCGATCCTCTCCGCCGACCGCTTCATCCAGCTGCATCCCGGCAACAAGGACATCGCCTACGCCTACTACATCAAGGCGATCTGCTATTACATTCAGATCACCGATGTCGGCCGCGACCAGAAAATCACCGAACAGGCGGTGAAGGCGCTCGACGACGTCGTCCGGCGCTTTCCCGACAGCAAGTACGCGCGCGACGCCAAGCTGAAGCTCGACTTCACCCACGACCATCTCGCCGGCAAGGAGATGGAGATCGGCCGCTACTATTTGAAGCAGGGCGAGTATCTCGCGGCGATGAACCGGTTCCGCCGCGTCATCGACAATTACCAGACCACCACCCACGTCCCCGAGGCCCTGGAACGTCTCGTCGAATGCGACCTGGCGCTCGGTCTCGCCAAGGAAGCGCACGAGAATGCGGCGGTGCTGGGCTACAATTATCCCGGCAGCCATTGGTACGAGGACGCCTACCAACTGGTCGCCGGCAACAACACCGCGTCGGGCCAGCCGCCCAGGAGCTGGTGGAACCTGTTCTGAGCGGATCGGGACGCCAACCACATTACAAAAACTTAAGTGTTGATTGCCGGCCCGGTGATCTATGCCAGCGCCGTTGCCGCATCGGCGAGACAGGCCATCGGGCCAAGCTGGGTTTGATGGAAATCCCGTGCCGCGGGGTCCAGCCGGTCGGCCGGCGAAAACCGCGGGGCTTAAGCCAAGCGGCGCAGGTCAGGGCGCAAGCCAGGGTGCAAGGCAGGTGCAAGGCAGGTGCAAGAGTGAGGGAGGATCCCCGGATGCTAAGACGGCTTGTTGCTGTCGCAGTTCTTGTCGTGACCGCCTGGGGCACGGGCCACGGCGCCTTGGCGGCCGATCAGCAAGGCCTCAGCGGCGTGTTTCTCACGACGCGCTACCCGGCGCTGACGGTAAAGGCCGGCGAGACGACGACGGTCGATCTGTCGATCCACAATTACAAGCTGCCGCCGCAAGAATTATCGGTGTCCGTTCCCGACATCGCGCAAGGTTGGAAGGCGACGGTCCTCGGCGGCGGCCAGCCGGTCGCGGCGGTCGAGGTCGCGCCCGATTCGGACGAGCGGCTGCAGCTGCGGCTCGAACCGCCGGCCGGGACCGGCCACGGCGACTATCATTTCACCGTCGAGGCCAAGGGCAGCGGCCAGGATCTGAAGCTGCCGCTGACCGTCACGGTCGGCGAGGAAGTGCCCGCCAAGCTGAAGATGACGACCAACTTCCCCGATCTGCGCGGCACCGCGACGACCGCGTTCAAATACCGCGTCTCCGTCACCAACGACAGCGGCCGCGACGCGACGATCAACCTCACCGCCGACGCGCCGAAAAACGTCCAGGTCAATTTCACCGAAGCCTACGGCTCGCAGCAGCTCACCAGCATCCCGATCGAGGCCGGCAAGTCGAAGGACCTCGACGCCGCGCTGACCATCCCGCACGAAACCGCGGCCGGCGACTACAAGCTCTCGGTCCACGCCAAGACCGAGCAGGCCAGCGCCGACCTGCCGCTGACCCTGACCATTATCGGACAGCCGCGCTTGGCGGTCTCCGGGGAGGGCGGCCGGCTTTCCGGCGAGGCCTATGCCGGGCAGGACAGCCAGCTCACGATCGTGCTGCGCAACGACGGCAGCGAGGCGGCGCGCGACGTCGAGCTCTCGGCAAGCGCACCCGAGAAATGGAAGACCATTTTCGAGCCGAAAACGGTCCAATCCCTCGCCGCGGGCGCATCGCAAGACGTCAAGCTGACGATGACCCCGTCGCCGCAGGCGATCGCCGGCGACTACCAGATGACGGTGCGCGCCGCGGCGAGCGGGGGGCTGTCGGAATCGGCCAATTTCCGCATCACCGTGCTGACCTCGACGCTGTGGGGCGCGGTCGGCATCGCGATCATCGCCCTCGCGCTTCTCGTCGTCGTCTTCGCGGTTGCCCGCTTCGGCCGCCGCTAGGTGTCGAATCCAAGCACGTTGTTCAGCTTTGAGGTCGGTGGTTTTCCGCCGAGGGCTGAGTGGGGTCGGGTGTGGTTGTAATCGGTGATCCAGGGCTGCATGGCTTGGCCTCGCTCGGCGGAGGATTGGTAGG
>DASRLO010000103.1:0-21472 GCA_035648415.1 Allostellaceae bacterium | reverse complement strand
TCGCCGTGCTGGTGGAAGTCGCGCTGAGCCCCAACCAACCCGTCACATCGGCGACCGCCCCACCGCTTTGAACATTCAGCGTGCCGTTGCCGCTGCTGCCGACAATAAAATTCCCGGAACTGCTGGTCCAGGTCGAGCCGGCCCCCGTCACCGTTGCCGTGCCGGTGGACCCTACGCTGTTTCCTATTGTGGCTGTCGTATTACTGACAGCACCGCCGCTTTGAACATTCAGCGTGCCGTTGCCACTGCTGCCGACAGTGAGACCGCTGGAACCGGTCCAGGTGGAGCCGGCGCCCGTCACCGTCGCCGTGCCGGTGGAGCCCGCAACAAAACCAAGAGTGGCGGCTGCATTGCTAACCGCGCCTCCATTTTGAATGTTCAGCGCGCCAGTGCCGTTGTTGCCGACGGTAAAGTTACTGGAGTTGGTCCAGGTTGAGCCGGCGTCCGTCACCGTCGCCGTGCCGGTGGAGCCCGCTACGGACCCCAGGATGCCGGCCACATTGCTGACCGCGCCGCTATTCTGAATGTTCAACGTGCCGTTGCCGTTGTTGCCGACGGTGAGGCCGGCGGAGTTGGTCCAGGTTGACCCGGTTCCGGACACCGTCGCCGTGCTGATGGAAGCCGCGCCGTTTGCTATCGTGCCTCCCGTATCGCTGACAGTAGAGCCGCTCTGGACGTTCAGCGTGCCGTTGCCGTTGCTGCCGACGATGAGAGCACTTGTATCAGTCAACTTTGAGCCGCTACCATTCACTGTTGCCGTGCCGGTGGAACCTGCGACGGAGCCTAAAGTGGCGCCCACGCCACTGACTTGGCCGCCATTTTGGATATTCAACGTGCCGGTGCCGGCGTTGCCGACAATAAGGTTGGTGGAATTGGCCCAGGTTGAACCGACGCCCGTTATCGTCGCCGTTCCGGTGGAAGTCGCGTTGAGCCCCAGGCGGCCTTGCGTATCGCTCACCGCACCACCGCTCTGGACGTTCAGCGTGCCGCTGCCGACGTTGCCGATGGTGAGAGAGCCCGAACTGGTCCAGGCCGAGCCGGCGTCCGTTACCGTCGCAATGCCGGTGGATCCTGCGCTGTTTCCTATTGTGCCCGCCGCATCGATCACGGCACCGCTACTTTGGATGTTCAACGTGCCGTTGCCGACGCTGCCGACGATGAGGGTGCTGGAGTTGGTCCAGGTTGAGCCGGCGCCATTAACCGTTGCCGTGCTGGTGGAAGCCACCGCGCTGGCCACTGTGCCCGTCACACCGCTGACTGCCCCGCCGCTTTGAACGTTTAGCGTGCCGTTGCCGCTGCTGCCGACGGTAAGAGCGCCTGAACTGGTCCAGGTCGAACCAGTGCCCGACACTGTCGCCGCGCCCGTGGAACCCACAGCGCTTGCTAGCGTACCTGTCGTATTGCTGACCGCTCCGCCGCTCTGGACATTCAGCGTGCCGCCGCCGCTACTGCCGACGGTGAGAGTGCCGGCATTGGCCCAGCTTGAACCGGCGCCGCTTACCGTCGTGGTACCGGAGATGCCGCTGCTTACACCGATGATGCCAGTGCTATCGCTCAAAGTTGCGCCGGAGATCGTCAGCGACCCCGTCGCCGTATTGCCGACATTGACAGCCGAGGCCTGCGCGGCTGACGAGACGGTCGGACCGGCGAAAAGATTAATATTGGCTGTATCCGCAGCCCCCGGTGCGCCGGCCGCAGACCAGTTGGTGCCGGTAGACCAATCGCTGCTTGTGGTGCCGGTCCAGCTTTTAGTCGCAGCCTGCGCCGGCATCACAGCCGGCAACAACATCCCGGCCGTCAACGCTATCGCGGCCAACGTTAATGCATCAGCACGGATTCCCCGGACAGCTACCGATTTGCAAACTTTTGCAAATCGGGGAGACGCGGTTATTCCGCTGCTAGTGTTCTCAACGAATAAAAGGAATTTGTAGGGTCGGCCATGCTGCATATTTACTTTTTTGGCGGTTTTTACCCGCTCTTACATTTTTGGTTATTTTATTATCAATAATATTGAATATTATTCGCAGAATTGACCTTTCCATTCAATGTTTATTTAATTTTGCTGTTATGGATTATTTGGCCTGAGCACCCTTCAACCAAATGGGATTCAGAACGGTTTGAATTCTTTCCATAGCTTCCGACGCGGCTGCGCCCGCTTAAGAAACATCGATCTGATGTGGGGCGTAGGGGTCGAACTCGACACCGGCGTTCCGCCGTCCGGCCCGTATCACAACCGATCAAGAGCGGCCGCGGCCGATCGGTTGCTCAAAAGGAATTGCCGAGCAATTTAGCCTCCCGGCGCGTCGAATCTCGACGCTCATATCCGGCAGGCCAGAAATAATGCCCCCTATGGACGGGGATCGGGACGCTTTGGGGGACGCCGCGAGGCTCGCGGCTTTGAGGGCGTTGGCTTAGCGATACTCTTGCGCCCCTTGCCCGTGGTTTTGGCGGGCGCGGCCTTTGCCTCGTCCGCGTTCACGCGGTCGGTTTCGGCTGTGGCCGGGGGTGCTGCGCCGATGGGCTCCCATCCCGGCATACCCTGAAGAATGCGCTCGGCATTCTTGATCGGGGTGATGTGGCCGTAATGGTCTTCGATCATTTTGACGGAAGTGCCCATCTGCTTGGCCAGGAAATACACATCGACGCCCTCGGTGAGGCGGAAGGTGGCGTAGGTATGGCGGAAGGAATAGGTGCAGCGTCGGGTGCCTGACGAGCTGAGCACTAGGCCCGATTGATCGAGCAAGGAATCGATTGTGTCGGCGTAGAGGGTTATTGCGGTCTTGCCGTCCCATTTGTGGAAGACGGCATCGTCCGGTTCCGTGGTTTTGGCGATCTTGCGGATGCGGTCGAGATACTCGGCGACGTTGGACGCGGCAACGAGATTTCGGTGCTTGTCTTTGCCGCGCACATTCAGGACGACGAAGTCACGCCCTTGGTCGTCGGTCCTGACCGAGACATCGCGCCAGCGGAGGTTTTTTGCTTCCGTCGGGCGCATCCCGGTGTTGCACATGATCAGGACGAAATTATAGACCATGGTCCGATACCAAGTGTGCATCGGCGTCTTGCCCTTTTGGAGCCAGCTCCGGGCGAAAGTGTGTAGCTTGCGGTATTCGTCAGGTGTGAACTCTTCGCGCCGCACCTTCACGAGGGCGATTTTGCCCCGAGGGACTTGGCGTTCCTTGATGTAGTGCTTCTCCGCCGCGTAGGCCATGATCGAGCGGAAGATCTTCATTTCGTAGTTGATGGTCGCTTCGCTCACCTGGCCGTTCTTGGCGTGCATGTGCCGCCAGATCGGATAGCGGGTCCAATGATCGGGGGTGATAAGCGTGATTTGCACGTTGCCGACATAGGGGTTGAGGCTGGTCCTGACGACGGAGTCGATATTTTTCCAGCGCTGCTGTTCGATCTGTTTGGCTGCCGCCCGTTCCTTCTGCCACTCGATATACTGTTGGGCTATGTGGCTGAACAGGCGGTTGAAGATCGGGACATCGTGCTTGATCCGGAACCGGAGGTCCGCGTCCTGGTCGAATGCCCGCTCGCGGGCGGCGTCGATGTCCGTGGTCTTGAGGGAGACGGTCTTATAGCGGTCGGCGTCCGGTAGCCTCATCCGGCAATACCATGTCCGTTGCCGCAGGTCCCCGCGCCGGAAGATGATTAGTCCTTTTTTGAGTTCCTCGGCGTCGACGATGAATGCCATTGGGGGGCTGCCTCCCGTGCAGGTTTCGTGTATTATTTTTTTACAAGCTATTGATTCGGCTAGAGTCGTGTAGGTATCGTGTAGCTATATCGTGAGATATTTTTTGTGGAATGTCAATGGGTTACAAAAACGTCATACCCCTTGCGGGAGAGGGGGGTTTTGGACAAAGCGAAGGAGGACCGCCATTCCACTCCGCAGTTTCCTCTTCGCCCCCGGCAACCATAAGCGACGGGTCGAGAAGGCGCTGACCCTCGACGCCGATGCGGTGATCCTCGACCTCGAAGACGCGGTCGCTATCGCCGAGAAGCCTGCGACCCGCGCGGCGGTGGTCGCCGCCTATGGCGAGCAGCGCACCGGGCTGCTCTACGTGCGGGTCAACGCCGCCGATACCGAGTTCTGCCACGGCGATTGCACCGCGATCGTGCGGGCGGGGCTCAACGGCATCATCCTGCCCAAGGTCGAGAGCGCCGCGACGTTACAGACCATCGACTGGCTGCTCGGCAACCTCGAACGCGAACGCGGCCTCGCCCAAGGCGGCATCGACCTGATCCCGATCATCGAGACCGCCAAGGGCCTGACCGAGGTCGAGGCGATCCTCGGGACGGGGACGCGGGTGAAACACTGCGCGTTTGGCGCCGGCGATTTCACCCTTGACGTCAATATGATCTGGAGCCGGGCCGAGAGCGAACTCGCCTACGCCCGCGCCCGCATCGTCACCGCCAGCCGCGCCGCCGGGATCGAGGCGCCGCTCGATACGGTGTGGGTCGACCTGCAGGACGAGGAGGGGCTCGAAACCTCGACCCGTTGCGCGCAAGGGCTGGGCTTTCAAGGGAAAATGTGCATCCACCCGAACCAGGTTCCGGTGGTCAACCGCGTCTTCACCCCGACCAACGCCGAGATCGACTTCGCCGAGCGCGTCGTCACCGCCTTCGCGCAGGCCGAGAAGGAGGGCAGCGCGGCGATCCAGCTCGACGGCAAGTTCATCGACTACCCGATCGTCTACCGCGCTCAGCGCACGCTCGACGCGATGGCGGCGATCCGCGCCAAAGGGCACAAATGACGGAGTGCGACATGACGCCGGGACCCTTGACCGGGATCACCGTCCTCGATTTGTGCAGCTACCTCGCCGGCCCCTATGGCTGCACGTTGCTCGCCGATCTCGGCGCGACCGTGATCAAGATCGAGGCGCCGCAGGGCGATATGCTGCGCCAGTTTCCCTCAAGCCTGCCCGGTGAGAGCCGGTTCTTTCTCGGCACCAATCGCGGCAAATTGGGGCTCTGCCTCGACCTCAAGCAAAAGGAAGGGCTGGCGGCGCTCAATCGCATGGTCGAGCAGGCCGATGTGCTGGTCGAGAATTTCCGCCCATCGGTGCCGGCGCGGCTCGGCATCGACTACCCCCGCCTGAAAAAGCTCAATCCGCGCCTCGTCTATGCCGGGCTTACCGGCTACGGCGACAGCGGCCCGCTCGCCGACAAAGGCGGGTTCGACCAGGTGCTGCAGTGCCTCTCGGGCATCGCCGTGTTCCAGGGCAAATCGCAGGACGAGCCTCAGCTCGTGCTCGGCTCGGTGCTCGATTATTTCACCTCGGCGCTGCTCGCCTACGGCATCGCCGCGGCGCTCTATCGGCGCGAAAAGACCGGCCAGGGCCAATACCTGGCGTTGTCGCTGTTGCGCAGCGCGCTGACGATCCAGGCCGGGCGCTTTGTGTGGGCCGACAGCGAGGGCCGCGACGCGGTGCGCGACAGCGGCGCCGGCGGCCTCACCGGGATCCACCCGACCAAATCCGGCCCGCTCTACGTCTCGGTGCACTCCAACCATTTCTTCGCCGCGTTCTGCGAGCTGATCGGCCTGCCCGAGCTCGCCGGAGACCCGCGCTACGGCACGATGACCAAGCGTGCCGCCGAGACCGCGGTGCTGCTGCCGCGGGTGCGCGCCGCGCTCGCGGGCAAGACCGCGCTCGAATGGGAGGCGCTGTTCGGCGAGCGGGTGCCGTGCGCCGCGGTGCGCCCGATCGAGGACATGTTCGACCACCCGCAGGTGCTGTCGGAGAACCTCGTTGCCGAGATCGACCACCCGGTGGTCGGCCGCTACCGCGCGATGACCAAGCCGATCGCCTTTGCCGACACCCCCGGCCCGGCGCCGGCGGCCGCGCCGCTGCAGGGCCAGCATTCCGACGCGGTGTTGGCTCGCTTCGGCTTCGCCGCCGCCGAGATCGCCGCGCTGCGCGACCAAGGCGCGGTGCGCTGACTGCCGGGTAAGCCAGCTCCGATCTTTAGCGAGATTGCGTCGCTTGGTTGCCAATGACACGATCTCTCGGCATCCGGGGAGACGCCGCCATGCAGTGGAGCACCAAGCGCATCCTGACGACCCATACCGGCAGCCTGCCGCGCCCGCCGGAGCTGACCCGGCTCTACGTCCGGCGCAGCCGCGGCGAGGCGATCGACGCCGGCGAACTCGACCGGCTCGGCAAGGCGGCGCTCACCCGGATCATCGACAAGCAGGCCGCCTCCGGCGTCGATGTCGGCAATAACGGCGAGCAGCAGCGCGAGGCGTTCTTCCTCTATGTCCGGCGCCGGATGACCGGGTTCGGCTCGAGCTGGACGCGCTGGCCGCGCGGCGATGTCGAGCGCTATCCGCTCCTGAAGGCGCAGATGCGCGAGATGCTCGCCGGCCGCGAGGCGGTATCCAACATGGACCCGCCGAAGACGATCGGCGAAATCAAGTACATCGACCCCGACGCGGTCGACGAGGAATGCCGCGATTTCCGCGCCGCGCTCGACCGGAAACCCGATGCTTTCATCGAGCCGTTTCTCACCGCGCCCTCGCCCGGGATTATCGTCGGCGCGATGAAGAACGAATATTACGACAGCGAGGCGGCCTATCTCGCCGCGGTCGCCGCCGCGCTGCGGATCGAATACGAGACGATCGTCCGCAACGGCTTCCTGTTGCAGCTCGATTGCCCCGACCTCGCGCTCGAGCGGCACCTCTCCTACAACCAGCGGCCGCTGAGCGATTTCCTCGGCTTTGTCGAGCGCGTGGTCGCGGCGATCAACACGGCAATCGTCAACGTGCCGCGCGACCGGGTGCGGCTTCATGTCTGCTGGGGCAATTACGAAGCGCCGCACGACCGCGACGTACCGCTCGAAGACATCCTGCCGATCCTGCAGCAGGCCAATGTCGGCGGCTTCGTGCTGCCGTTCGCCAACCCGCGCCACCAGCATGAATACAAGGTTCTGGCGAAGCACCGGCTCGCCGACGACCAGATCATCGCCGCCGGGGTGATCGACGATTTGACCAATTTCGTCGAGCACCCGGAGGTCGTCGCCGACCGGCTGGAGCGCGTTGCGCAGGCGGTGGGCGATCCGCGACGGGTGATGGCGGCGACCGATTGCGGCTTCGACACCTCGGCCGGGATGGGCCGCGTGCCCGAGGACGTCGTCTGGGCCAAGCTCAAGGCGATGGCCGAGGGCGCCCGCATCGCCACTGATCGCCTCTTTTAGGGCGGGCCTAGGCCGGAGGCGGCGAATCCCAAAAGCTGACGACCAGCCCGCCGATGACGATCAAGGCTCCGCCTAACAGGATCGACGGGCTCGGCGTCGAGCGGAACGCCAGAAAGCTGATGACCTGCCAAACGACGAAGAGCGTCGCAATGTACAATCCCACCACGCGCTCGAAAGGCTGCGGCGCCAGATTGAGCATGACTCCGTAGCCGAACAACAGCGTCGCGCCGGCCAGCAGCACGACAACCCTGAGCCATCCGGCGCGGGCGAACAGACCGCTCCGGACAAAGGCATCGCCGCTGGCCTCGAGGGTCGTCGCGGCGATCAGACAGACCCATATCAACAGAAACCGCATGTATCGGGTGTTGCTCTCTCAAGGGCGGCCGGACCCCTGCGAGAGGAGCATAGGGCGACGCGGGTCAGGGTATCGCGAATTCGGCTTTGACTAAAGCCGCGCACGCGGCAGGATCGCGCGCGTTATAAGCCAAGCGGGTTGGACCCGGAGGCGGCGCGCGCCGCCGCTTTGACCGCTCCGCAGGACCAGGCGTTTGAAATTCGGCATCGTTTCCGACATCCATTGCAACGCGGCCGGGCTGCGCCAGGCGCTGGCGCTGATGGGCGATATCGACGAGCTGATCTGCCTTGGCGACAGCATCTGGGAATACCGCTTCTCGAACGAGGTCGCGCAGCTCCTCAAGGAGCGCCAGGCCCACACGATCCTCGGCAACCACGAGGAGTGCTTCTTCGGCCCGCTCGGCGAGCGGGCGCGGGCGCGGGCCGACAACGACCGCGACCTGATGGAGTGGATGGAAACCCGGCCGCACCGCATCGAATTGGAGCGCGGCGGCAAGCGCCTGCTGCTCGTCCATTCGACGCCGTGGGAGCCGCGCGGCGCTTATGTCCACCCGGGGAGTTCCGAACTCGCGCGCTTTGCCGAGAGCGCCGCCGATTTCGTGCTTTACGGGCACACCCATTGCCAGGTGGTGAAGCGTTTCGGCCGGGTGCTGGTGGTCAATCCCGGCTCGGCTGGCGACGCCCGCGACCACGGCAACGGCCGCAGGTTGAGCTGCGCGGTGCTCGACACCGCGAGCGAAGCGGTGAACGTCATAGACTTCCCGGATCCGCGGCGCGATGAGTAAGCCCGGCAGCTATTTCGAGGATTACCCGGTGGGCGCCGTGTTCACCGGCGGTCCGATCGCGGTCGGCGAGGAGGAGATCCTCGATTTCGCGCGGCGCTACGACCCGCAGCCGATGCATGTCGACAAGGCGGCGGCCGAAGCCGGCCAGTTCGGCGGGCTGATCGCCAGCGGCTGGCATACCGGGGCGATGATGATGCAGCTCCTCACAGCGCATTTCGTGCCGAAGCCCGGCAACCTCGCCTCGCCCGGCCTTGACGAATTGCGCTGGCTGCGCCCGGTGCGGCCGGGCGATCGACTGAGCTTGCGCGCCACCGTGCTGACCGCCCGGCGGTCGCGCTCGAAACCCGGCCAGGGCATCGTCACCGGCCTCGTCGAAGTGCTGAACCAGAAAGGCGAAACGGTCATGAGCCTCAAACCGATCAGCCTGATGCGCTGCCGGGAACCGTCGCCGTGAGACATTTTGCCGGCCTTGCGCTGATCGCCGTGCTCGCGCTGGCGCCACCCGCCGCGGCGGAACCGAAACCGTCCGTCGATCCCGACCTCGTCAAATCCGACATCGCCTTGTTGCAGGACGAAGGCAAGGCGACCGCCGAATTCCAGCGCCGGCTGCGCGACCAGGTGAGCTTCCGCGACGGGGTGCTCGTCATCGTCGACCGTACCGGTACGACCTCCGGCGTGACGGTGATGCCGGCAACCGTGATGTGGGGCGTCGATTGCAGCGATAGCGGGATCGCGGTGACCTTTGGCGCGGGCAGCGGCGACACGGACAACGGCATCGTCCTGCAGCTCACCGGCGCCTCGATCAGCGACGACAAATGCATCCGCCTCGCCCCGGTCGTCGGCGCCACCCTGCTGGCGATCACCAAGGGCAATCCGCCGGGGGGTAATCCACCGGGGGGTAATCCACCGGGCGGTAATCCACCGGGCGATCATTAGGTTTCGCGGCATCTCGATACCGCATTTCATCGAAAGACCGGGCCATTGCGCACGAAGCGACGCAGTCTCGCCCAAGGACCGAGGCACGCCCGCGCGGCGCCGGCGGCGAATTGGCTCTACGGCCGTCACCCGGTCGCCGCGGCGCTCGCCAATCCCGAACGGCGCTGGCGCCGCCTGGCGGTGTTGACAGGGCAGGAAGAGGAAGCCAAGGCGATGACCGCCGCGGCGGGCGCGGCGCGATACGGCGATGGCGACCCGATCCGCATCCTCGACCGCGACGGCTTCACCGCGTTGCTCGGCGGCGATGTGGTGCATCAGGGCTTGGCGCTCGAGGTCGAGCCGCTGGAAGCGCCCGATCTCGACGATGTTCTTCGCGCCGCGGACGGGGCGGCGGGCGCGGTGCTGGTGGCGCTCGACCAGGTCAGCGACCCGCAGAATGTCGGCGCCGTGCTGCGCGCGGCGGCGGCGTTCGGCGCGCGCGGCGTGATCGTCGCCGAGCACGGTGCGCCGCCGGCAACGGGAGCGCTCGCCAAGGCGGCGTCGGGCGCGCTCGAGCTGGTGCCGCTGATCCCGGTCACCAACCTCGCCCGCGCGCTCGAACGTCTGAAAGAGGCGGGGTTCTGGTGTTGCGGCCTCGACGAGCGCGCGCCCGAACTCCTCGCCCAGCTCGATCTGGGACCGCGCGTCGCGCTGGTGCTCGGCGCCGAGGGCGACGGACTGCGACGTCTGGTGCGCGAAAGCTGCGACTACCTCGCCCGCTTGCCGACCACGCCGGCGATGCCGAGCCTCAACATCGCGACCGCCGCGGCGGTCGCGCTCTACCAACTCGCACGGGGCGGCTAGGTTCGTCTACGTCGGCTGCGGCGCGGTCCTCGCCAGGAGCGCCCAGAAAAAGACCGCGAACCAGCCGATCAGCGTCCAGCCGAAGAGGATGTTGACGACCGCGAGGTCCATGCGCCGCGGATGCTCGCGCCCGAAGGCGATCAGGGTCGGCAGCATGTAGATCGCCACCACGATGATCAGCATGATGACGGTGGTGGTGCTGTCGAACATGGCTTCTCCCCGGTTCCGCCAGACGGCGGTTCCCGGCCGCGCGGCGCCGCCATGATACCGCGACGATCCCGGAATGCCAAACCGCGGCGCGACACGTCGGCGCGCAGGGACGCTGGGCGATCCCGCCGCCTATTAACGGAGACGAAGAGGATTTTCCGGCGACACTCCCGACGGACGCGCCGCCAAATCGGGCTGGGGATTGATGCGAGGCGAAATCTATCGCGTAGTCTATTGGCTGGGGATGACGGCGCTCGTGGCGTGGACCGTTTATTCGGCCTATTCCGCGATCAGCTTTTCTTGACGCCGCCGTCGCGGCCGTGCGGCTAAGGGGCCGATAATTCTCCTGCCGGCTTGCGCCGGCGCGGCTATGATGCTCCCCGAGCGACAGCGAGCGGGCACAGCGTCATGAGCGACATTTCTCACTACATCGACGGCAAGCGGGCGGACGGCAAAAGCGGCCGCCGCGGCGACGTGTTCAATCCGGCGACCGGCGAGAAGATCCGCCGCGTCTGCTTCGCCGGCCCCGGCGAGGTGGACGCCGCGGTGCAGTCCGCCGCCAAGGCGTTTCCCGGTTGGGCGGCGACCCCGCCGCTCACCCGCGCCCGCATCCTCTTCAAGTTTCTCGAATTGCTCAAACGCGAGCACGACGCGATCGCCCGGGTGATCTCGGAAGAGCACGGCAAGGTGTTTTCCGACGCGCAGGGCGAGATCACCCGCGGCCTCGAGGTCGTCGAGTTCGCCTGCGGCATCCCGCATCTGTTGAAGGGCGACTATACCGAGCAGGTCGGACGCGGCATCGACTCGTGGTCGATGCGCCAGCCGATCGGCGTGTGCGCCGGCATCACCCCGTTCAATTTCCCGGCGATGGTGCCGATGTGGATGTTCCCGATGGCGCTCGCCACCGGCAACACCTTTATCCTCAAGCCGTCGGAGCGCGATCCCTCGGCCGGCCTTCGCATCGCCGAGCTGTTGACCGAGGCCGGCTTGCCGCCCGGCGTCTTCAACGTCGTCAACGGCGACAAGGAGGCGGTCGATGCGATCCTGCGGCACCCGCGGATCGCCGCGGTGAGCTTTGTCGGCTCGACCGCGATCGCCGAATACATCTACACCACCGCCGCCGCGGCCGGGAAACGGGTGCAGGCGCTGGGCGGCGCCAAGAACCACATGGTCGTCATGCCCGACGCCGATCTCGACCAGGCGACCGACGCGCTGATGGGCGCCGCCTACGGGGCCGCCGGCGAGCGCTGCATGGCGGTGTCGGTCGCGGTCACGGTCGGCGGGGTCGGGGACAGACTGATGGACCGGCTGGTGCCGCGGGTGCGGGCGCTGAAGATCGGCCCGGGCACCGATCCCGAGGCCGAGATGGGGCCGCTCGTCACCAAGCAGCATTACGACAAGGTGCGTTCTTACGTCGATCTCGGGGTCAAGGAAGGGGCCAAGCTGGTCGTCGACGGGCGCGATCTAAAGCTCCAAGGCTATGAGAACGGCTTCTTCCTCGGCGGCTGCGTTTTCGACGAGGTCAGCCCCTCGATGCGCATCTACCAGGAGGAGATTTTTGGGCCGGTGCTGGCGGTGGTGCGCGCCGACAGTTTCGACGAGGCGACCAAGCTGGTCAGCGACCACGAATACGGCAATGGCGCCGCGATCTTTACCCGCGACGGCGATGCGGCGCGCGAATTCGCCAACCGGGTGCAGATCGGCATGGTCGGCATCAACGTGCCGATCCCGGTGCCGATGGCGTTCCACAGCTTCGGCGGCTGGAAGCGCTCGCTGTTCGGCGACACGGCGGTCTACGGCAGCGAGGGCGTGCACTTCTATACGCGCCTCAAGACCGTGACGTCGCGCTGGCCGACGGGCATCCGCGCCGGCGCCGAATACGTGATGCCGACGATGCGGTAGTGCCGAATGGCGCGCGGGAATGCGACAATTCGAGCCGATTTAGCGCTTGCGCTGCCGAACCATCGGCCCATCTTGTAACTGGCATCGGTCCCGCCGGGTGTGACGTCCCGCGGGAGCGGCGTTGCGCATTCTGCGCGGTCCAACGTTGCTCGTGCTCGAGGATCGGGCCTTGATCGTTACTGAGGAACGGCTCGAACTCCATCCCCGCCGTAGCGTCATCACCCTGCTGAAAGCCCGGGCCCGGTTGTTTGCCCGGCACAATATCCGCAACAGCGAACTGGGCCTCGGCATCGTCGCCGCATTGATCGGCGCGGTGATCGCGCTCGGGGTCGCGGCGACCAGGTTCGCGGTCGCCGAATTTCACCATCTGCTGTTCGGCGTGCCGATCGAGGACCATCTGAGCGGCGCGGTCGATATCGAGCAGTGGCGGCTGCTGGTCATGCCGACGGCCGGCGGCGTCGTCTACGGGATCGTCGCCTATGCGCTGTGGCGCTGGCGCCCGCGCGACATTGTCGACGCGATCGAGGCCAACGCGCTGCATGGCGGGCACATGTCGCTGAGCGACAGCTTGCGGTTGACCGGGCTTACCGTGCTGTCGGCCGGGATCGGCGCCTCGGTCGGGCTCGAGGCGGCCTACACCCAACTCGGCGCCGGAACCGCCTCGCGGATCGGCCGGTATCTCCATCTGCGGCGCGGCGATCTGAGGACCATGGTCGGCTGCGGCGCTGCCGCCGCGATCGCCGCCGCCTTCAACGCGCCGTTGGCCGGCGCCTTTTACGCGTTCGAGCTGGTCATCGGCACCTATACGCTGTCGACGCTGGTGCCGGTGGTGCTGGCCGCGGTCTTCGCGACGCTGGTCAGCCGCGAGCTTTTCGGCGAACAGCCGATCTTTGTCGTCTACAGCCATGTCGATCTGTTTGCGACCAACTATCTGATCCTGGCGGTGCTCGGCTTCGCCGCCGGGCTTTTGGCGATCGCGGCGATGGTCGGCGTCACCTTTGTCGAGCAATGGTCGAAGCGCGCCTCGCTGCCGACCTGGGCGCGGCCGGCGTTGGGCGGGCTGGTGCTCGGCAATTTCGCCTGGTTCTTCCCACAGATACTCGGCAGCGGGCATGGCGGGATCGAGAACACGATCGCGACCGGCCCCTACACCTACGCGCTGCCGCTGCTGTTCGGCCTGATCATCGCCAAGATGGCGGGTTCGGCGGTATCGATAGGTACCGGGTTCCGCGGCGGCATGTTCAGTTCGTCGCTGTTCTTGGGCGCGCTGTTCGGCGCCGCGGTCGTCGCAATTCTGCACAGACTGATGCCGGGGACGACGCTCAATGACACGGCCTATATCCTCGCCGGCATGGGCGCGGTCGCGGCCGGCGTGGTCGGCGCGCCGATGACGATGATCCTCTTGGTGCTTGAATCGACGAGCGACTTCTCGGCGACATTGGGAGTGACGGTGGCGGTCATCATCGCGGTGCTCGTCGTGCGCCACTGGTTCGGCTATTCGTTCGCGACTTGGCGTTTTCATCTGCGCGGCGTCGCGCTGCACAGCCCGCACGACATCGGCTGGCTGCACGATTTGCAGGTCGCCAATTTGATGCGCCGCGACTTCGCCGTCGTGCCGCTCGACCAGCCTCTGAGCGATTTATGCCAGCAGTTTCCGATCAACGCCTCCATGCCGGTATTCGCAGTCGACGACAAGGGGGGGTACCAGGGGCATATCGACCTCGCCGAAGTGCATGGCGCGGCCTATCGCGATGGCGGCGCCGCGCTGCGCGTGCGCGACGTGACACACGGCGCCGAGCATTTCCTCACGCCCGGCCAGCCGATTCGCGAGACGCTCGACCACTTCATCGCGTCGGCGGTCGAAACTCTGCCGGTCATCGACAACTCCCGCGATCGCCGGGTTCAAGGTTATCTCAGCGAAGCCTTCGCCCTACGCCGCTATTACCGCGACCTTGAAGCGCGTTACAGCGAAGAACTTGGTGATGATGAGTTGTTTAAGCTCCATTCTGCTTCATCGGACGGTTGACGGAGACTTTTTCCGACAGGAAACCATATCCGCGGCGGCGGAATATGCTATGCTGCCCGAATGAAGTCAGGGGAACTATTGCTTGGCCTGGGTGTTTATCTCGCCCTTGCCGGGGGGCCGGTTTGGGCGGGTGACGTGGCGCCGACTGAAATCGGCCGCGTCGGCACTGTCGCCGGGCCGGTGCAAATCGCCGCGGGCGGCGCCGAGTGGTCCGACGCGCTGGTCAACGAACCGGCCGCCGCCGGGACCGGCCTGCGCAGCGCGACCGACGCCGAGACCGGACTGAGCCTGCCGGGCGCTCGCCTTGCGCTGGCGGCGGCGGGCGAACTCAAGATTTTGCGGCTCGACCGGGATGTGGTCCAGATCGCCGTGATCAAGGGGCGTATCGGGGTTCATCTCGACGCGACCGCCCGGATCGCCGAGCTCGACCTGCCGCGCGGCGGCGTTTGGCTTGCCGCGCCGGGCGACTACGACATCGCCGCCGGCGACGCGCAGACCCCGGCGCGGGTCGAGGTCTTCGCCGGGAAGGCGCTGGTTGGCGGCGGCCTCGGCGCTGAAAATCTCGTCGCCGCGGCGTCCGACACGTTCAGCGATTGGTGGCGCTCGCAAAGCGCCGACGCCGAAAGCGCGGCTGTCCGGCGCCTGGCGCCGGACATCGTCGGCGCGGCGGCGCTGGATGGCGGCGGCAGTTGGAAAGCCGATCCGACTTACGGCGAGGTCTGGTATCCGCAGGGGTTGTCCGAGGATTGGGCGCCGTACCGCGATGGCGTCTGGCGGTTTCTGCCGCCGTCCGGCTGGACCTGGGTCGATAATGCCGCCTGGGGCTTCGCGCCATCGCATTACGGGCGCTGGGCGCGGATCGACAATCACTGGGCCTGGGTTCCGCCGCCGCCAAGGAGCGAGCCGGAGTACAGCCCCGCGGCGGTCGCCTTTCTCGGCACCGCGCCGATCGGGCTGAGCTGCCCCGGCAATATGGGGCCGGCGGTCGCCTGGTTTCCGCTCGCGCCGGGCGAGACGATCGGCGACGGCAATGACGAGAACTATCGTAACCGCCGCTTCGCCAGCGCCGTGCCGCGCGCCGTCTTCGCCGCGGGACGGGCGGTCGCTCCGTCGCTGGTCGACCTGCCCGAACAGCGTTTCGCCGACGCTCCGGTCATTCTGGGGCCGCTCGGCATTCCGCCGGCCAAGGCCGAGCTGGTGGCGTCGTCCGCGAAGAAGCCGGCCATCATCGCGGTCGCCGCGATGGCGGGTTCCGCGCTCAAAAAGCGGCTTGTCGTGGCGCTTGCCGCGGTCACGCCAAAGCCAAAGCCCGTTGTATCGCTGGCCGCCCGGAAGCCGGTTCTCGCGCGGCTGCATGCCGCGGGGCCCTCTCCGCTGCGCAAGCGCTTGACCATGGCCGCCGCCGCGCTCGTCGTGCGGCCGCGTGCGGCGCCATCGACGAGCGCGATCCATCCGACGCATAATCGCCAGCACCTCGCCGCCGCACGCGGAGGGGCGCTCTAACGGCCCCATCGGCGAGGCCTCGATGATCGACTTCCGCAGCGACAATACCGGCCGCGCCGCGCCCGAAATCCTCGACGCGCTGGTCCGCGCCAATAGCGGCACCGCGCTCGGTTACGGCGCCGACGAATGGACGGCGCGGCTGCAGGAGCGCTTTTCCGAGCTGTTCGAAACCGGCGTGCGGGTGTTTCCCGTGGCGACCGGCACCGCGGCCAATGCGCTGTCGTTGGCGGCGCTGGCGCCGTCCTGGGGACTGGTGTTCTGCAGCGCGGCGGCGCACATCAACACCTCCGAGGCCAATGCGGCGGGGTTTTTCGGCGGCGGGCTCAAGCTCGTGCCGGTCGCCGGAAGGGACGGGCGCGTCGATGCCGAGGAACTGGCCCGGACGCTTGCGGCATTTCCGCCCGGCCAGCTGCATCGCGGCGTGCCCGCCGCGGTCAACCTGACCCAGGCGACGGATCTCGGCGCGGTCTACCGGCTCGACGAGGTGCGGGCGGTCGCGGAGGTCGCCAAGTCGCGCGGGCTCAAGCTGCACATGGATGGAGCGCGGTTCGCCAACGCGGTGGCGCGGCTCGGCTGCAGTCCCGCCGAGCTGTCGTGGCGCTCGGGGATCGACATATTGTCGTTTGGCGCGACCAAGAACGGCGGCGCGCTGTGCGACGCGATCGTCGTGTTCGCGCCGGAGATCGCCGACGGGCTCGCGGTGCAGCTGCGCCGCGCCGGTCAGGTGTGGTCGAAGATGCGCTTCGCCTCGGCGCAGCTTATGGCCTATATCGAGGACGGGCTGTGGCTGCGTCTCGCGGCGCAGTCGAACGCTGCCGCGGCGCGCATCGCCGCAGGGATCGGCGATGTCGCGGGCCTTAAACTTCTGGCCCCGGTCGAGGCCAACGAGTTGTTCCTCGAACTGCCGGACGGCGCGATGGACGCCCTCGAAGCCGACGGGTTCCAGTTTTATCGGCGGAGCGCGACGCTCGCCCGCTTTGTCTGCCGCTTTGACTTGACCGGCGAGGAAGCCAACGCCCTGGCCGCGGCGTTGCGGCGTCGCTGCGCACTGCCCGCGAAAGCGGCGGAGTAGCTTATTCCGCCGCGGCGCTTTCGACGGGGAGCATGCCGAGGGCGCGCTTGTAAACGTCGATCAGCGCGTCCTGCTCGTCGAGGTCGTCCTTGTCCAGGCGCCGCAGGCGGATCACCTGGCGCATGATCTTGGTATCGAAGCCGGTGCCCTTGGCCTCGGCGTAGACCTCCTTGATGTCGTTGGAGAGCGCCTTGCGCTCTTCCTCCAGCCGTTCGATGCGCTCGACAAAGCTCTTGAGCCGATCGCCGGCGATCCCCCCTACATCGGGCATAGGCGGCTCAATGCTTGTGCTGCTGGGCGGCGAAGCCGGCCTTCTGATCGGCGCTCGCCTCCCGTTGGTACTTGCCGCGCCATTCGTCGTACGGCATGCCGTAGACGATCTCGCGCGCCTGCGGGTCGCTGAGCTCGACGCCCTTTTCCCCGGCGGCGGCGCGGTACCATTTCGACAGGCAATTGCGGCAGAACCCGGCGAG
The DNA here is from genome assembly GCA_035648415.1 of Allostellaceae bacterium. Classification (GTDB taxonomy): domain Bacteria; phylum Pseudomonadota; class Alphaproteobacteria; order ATCC43930; family CGMCC-115725; genus DATARH01. The sequence continues at coordinate 4,174 of DASRLO010000103.1, read as the reverse complement.
GTTCATCAGGTCGATGTTCTGCACGTCGGTACGCTCGCGCAGGTGCTCGACGAGGGCGCGGAACGTCGCGGCTTCGAGTTCGGTGCGGGTCTTGTCGTCGATCTTTTGGTCCATGGCGGGTCATCTCCAATGCTGGGCTTTATGTAGCACCGGAGAGGGCGCTGTTGAATGACCCTCGGAGCGGAAAGATCGGCGTGGTTGGCGAATCGTCTTCATCGATCACCCATCTGACGCGACGCTCGCGTCGACCACGACCGTCACGTTTCGTCGCGATCGCGATCGCGCCGCAACTCCTCCAACGTCGAAAAACCTTCCAAACGCCCGATGCTGCGGCGGACCTCGTCGAGCCGCTTGATCGCAGCCTCGCGATCGAGCCCGGCGGCGCGAGTCAGGGCGCGACGTGCCTGTTCCTCGGTCGAGGTGCCGCTGCTCGCCGCCTGGCGCCGTAACGCCTCAAGAACGGCATTGTCTAGATTACGAACGAGAATCTGTCCCATCGGCACATGTCACATTGCTCGTGGTATCAATGCAATCATCAGTGAAACCGCGGCTTGACCTCCTCGCACATAAGTTGGAGCGCCCGCATCACGCCGTCATGCGGGATGAGCCCGCCGCAGTTCAACTCGGCGAGGATGCCGTCAAGGCCGATCTCCTCCTGCACTGCGCGGAGCCGCGCGGTGAAGCTGTCGGGAGTGCCGCAGATCACCTGGGTGGCGAGCGCCTCGTCGAAGGTCAGCGCCTCGAGGCGCTCGACGCGCTGCAGGCGTTGCGCGGCGATTTCGCCGCCGGCGCGGCGCGCCGAGTCGCGGCCCAATTCGGCCTGGTAGCGGAAAAAGCCCATCAGGCTTTGCTCGAGCTCGGCGCGGGCGCGTTCCTCGGTCTCGGCGAGATAGGCCGGCACGCGCAGATAGACTTGGCCCTCCCCCGGATGTCCGGCCTCCTTCCAGGCCTGGCGATAGGCGTCGATATAAGGCACCAGCTGCTTGAACGGTCCCTGCCGCACCGCGACGAAGACCGGGAAGCCGAGCCGGCCGATCGCCGGGAAGGTCTCCGGCGTGGCGCCCGCCATGCGCATTTCCGGCCAGGGTTTCTGGTACGGCTTTGGCGACAGCGCGACATTGTCGAAGCTGTGATACTTGCCCCGATAGGAAAACCGCTCCTCGCTCCAAGCGAGCTTGAGGATGTCGAGCGTCTCGGCGAAGCGTTCGCGGCTTTCGTCGTAGGAAATGCCGTATTCCTCGTAGGTGCGGACGACGCCGCTGCGGCCGATGCCGTAGATCAGCCGGCCCTTGCTCACCTGGTCGACCGTCGCCGCTTCCTCGGCGAGGCGCAGCGGGTGGGACAGCGGCAGCACCTGCACCGCGAGCCCGATCCTGACGCGCTCGGTGCACGCGGCGATCGCGCTCGCCACCATCATCGGCGCGGACAACACCGAGCGCTCCGGCGCGCCGTGCAGCTCGGCGAGCCAGACCGCGTCGAGACCCCAGCGCTCGGCCGCCGCGACCTCACCCAGCGCCTGGTCGAAGGCGGCGGCCTCACCCGCTCCGCCCACCGGCGGAAACTCCATAAAGGTGCCGAATTCCATGCCGTTTGCTCCCGATCGGCCGAGCGTCGCCGATGCCTGTCTCGCTGCGCTAACTCAGCATGAGCGCGGCGGCCGGCGCAAGCCGCTCGGCGCTTCGGCTCCGCTCAACCTCTTGCGCTTGGCCGGGCGGGGCCGCCTCATGACGCGCCGCCGGGCGACTGTCGGCCGGGCTGCGTTGCGGCTGCTGATCGGCGCTGGCGCGGCTCTCCTGCCCGCCGCTAGTATGCGGCAGGCCAAGCGAGAGGAGACGCCGCGATGCGGGTGCACAATCTGTATGTCGACGACAAGGGCGAGACGCATTTTCGCGACATCGAGATCGAGTGGGTCGAGGAAGGTCCCGCGGGCAAGCTGTCGAAGCGGCTGCCGGCGACCGGCATCATCTTTCGCGAGGTGCAGCCGAGCTACGACCTCGACTGGCACCCGGCGCCGCGCCGGCAATACATCATCAACCTCGACGCCGGGGTGCAGATCACCGCGAGCGACGGCGAGGCCCGAATCATCAAGGCCGGCGAAGTGATCCTCGTCGAGGACACCAGCGGCAAGGGCCATTTGTCGAAGGCGGTCGAGAGCAAGATCCGCAACTGCATCTTCGTGCCGGTGGAGTAGCGGGACGGCCCGGCATTTCGCCGGGCGTCATCCCTGCTTCGGCAACCACGCCGCGAGGCGGCGCGCCGCCTCCTCGATGTCGGCGCGCGAGCCGGCGAAGCTGAGGCGCAGCCAATCGCCGCCGTGGATCGGGTCGAAATCGAGGCCCGGGGTCACCGCGACGGCGGTCTCGGCGAGCATCCGGCGGCAGAAAGCGACGCTGTCGCGGGTCAGCGACGACACATCCACATAGAGGTAGAACGCGCCGTCCGCCGGCGCGAAGCGGGTGAGGCCGGCCGTCGTCAGCGTCGCGAGCAGCAAATCGCGGTTGCCGCGATAGCGGGCGACGTGGCCGTCGAGCTCGGCGCCGCAGCGAAACGCGGCGACCGCGGCGCGCTGCGACAGGGTCGGCGGCGAGATGTAGAAATTCTGCGCCAGGCATTCGACCGAGCGCGCCAGGTCGGGCGGCGCCAGCATCCAGCCGAGCCGCCACCCGGTCATGCTGTAGTATTTCGAGAACGAGTTGATGACGATCGCCCCGTTTTCGTTCCCGGGGCTGAGGGCGCGCGCGGTCTGGGCGACGCCCTCGTAGGTGATGCCGTGATAGATCTCGTCCGAGACGAGGCGGATACCGCGCTCGCGGCAATAATCGGCGAGCCGCGCGAATTCGGCCGGCGCGATCATCGTGCCGGTGGGGTTGGCCGGGCTGGCGACGATGAGCCCGGCAAGATCGGGGATATCGGCGAGCAGCTCCGGGTTCGGCTGGTAATGCGCGTTCTCGCCGACCTCGATCAGCACGGTTTCGAGGCCGAGCGCCGAGAGGATATTGCGGTAGCAGGCATAGCCGGGCGCCGCCAGCGCGACCCGGTCGCCCGGCTCGAAGGCGGCGAGGAAGGCGAGCTGGAACGCTGCCGACGAGCCGGTGGTGACGACGATCTCGGCCGGGTCGACCGCGACGCCGTAGCGCGCGCGGTAGTCGGCGGCGATCGCCTCGCGCAGCGGCGGGATGCCGCCGGCGTCGGTGTAGCCGATGAGGTCGCTGTCGAGCGCCTGGCGCGCGGCGTCCAGCACCGCTCGCGGCGCGGGGGTGCCGGGCTGGCCGACTTCGAGATGGATGACGGGTTCGCCGGCGGCCTCGCGCGCGTTCGCCGCCCGCATGACGTCCATCGCGATAAAAGCCGGGATCAGCCCGCGGCGGGAGGGCATCAGGGTCATTCCCGAAATCTGCGGGATTGAGTTGCCTTTGGCGAGGGCCATTCGTTATGACGGGTCCCAGCTCCGTTTGGGCTCTTTGGGGGACACAAACAACGATGGCTACGGTCCGCCTTATCGGCATGTCGGGCAGTTTGCGCGCCGGCTCGTTCTCGAACGCGATTCTGCAGACGCTGCGCGAACACTTCGCCGAGCGCGCCGACCTCACGGTCTACGACCTGGGGCCGGTGCCGTCCTACAACCAGGATTTCGAGGGCGAGAAGCGGCCGCCCGTCGTCAAGCGGATGCTCGCCGATATCGAGGCGGCGGACGGGCTCGTGCTGTGCGCGCCCGAGTTCAACCATTCGATCCCGGGGGTGTTGAAGAACGCGATCGATTGGGCCTCGCGCCCGGCCTTCGCCTCGGTGCTGGCCTATAAGCCGGTCGCGATCATGGCGACCTCGCGCGGGCCGCTGGGCGGGGCGCGCTGCCTGGAGCACCTGAAGGTCGCGCTCGATTCGTGCCTGTCGCGCGTGACCCTGGCGCGCGAGGTCATCGTCACGGCGGCCGAAAGCAAGATCAAGGACGGACGGCTGGTCGACGAAATCTCACTCGGCTTCGCGACCGGCGCGGTCGAGGCCCTGCTGAAAGAGATCGCCGTGTGGAAGGCTGCCTAATCCAGCGTTGACGCGTCCTTCTCGTTGACGCAGCGCAGCAGCTTCCAATAGCCGAACAGATTGCTCGGGCGGGTTTCGCGCACCCTGAGCCTGCTGTCGCGGACAAAGGTGTCGAACTCGAAATCGGGGTGGAACC
>DASRLO010000102.1:0-6385 GCA_035648415.1 Allostellaceae bacterium | reverse complement strand
CCCTTGTCCGGAATGAAGAAGACATCGACCCGATTAAGGGCATCGATCGCCTGAACTGTCAGATAGTCCGGGTTCCCCGCGCCGATGCCGATGACCAGGACCTCCCGCATCAGGCGCCGCGCAGGATCGACTTGCCGGCGTAGCGCGCCTGGGTGCCGATCTGCTCCTCGATGCGCAGGAGCTGGTTGTACTTGGCCAGGCGATCGGAGCGCGACAGCGAGCCGGTCTTGATCTGGCCGCAGTTGGTCGCCACCGCGAGATCGGCGATGGTCGAGTCCTCAGTCTCGCCCGAACGGTGGGACATGACCGCGCCGTAGCTCGCGTGGCGCGCCATCGCCACGGCTTCCATCGTCTCGCTGAGCGTGCCGATCTGGTTGACCTTGATGAGAATCGCGTTGGCGAGGCCGTCCTTGATGCCCTCGGCCAGGCGCTTGGGGTTGGTGACGAAGAGATCGTCGCCCACGAGCTGGATCTTCTTGCCGAGCTTTTCGGTGATCGCCTTCCAGCCGGCCATGTCGTCCTCGGCCATGCCGTCCTCGATCGACACGATCGGGTAGCGCTTCACGAGGTCGGCGTAGTAGTCGACCATGCCGCCGGCGTCGAGCGACTTCTTCTCGCCCTCGAGCTCGTACTTGCCTTTCTTGAAGAACTCGGTCGACGCGGGATCGAGCGCCAGCATGATGTCCTCGCCGGGGCGATAGCCCGCCTTCTCGATCGACTTCATGATGAAGGCGAGCGCCTCGTCGGCCGTGGCGAGGTTGGGCGCGAAGCCGCCCTCGTCGCCCACGTTGGTGTTGTGGCCCGCGTCCTTGAGCTGGCTGCGCAGTGCATGGAACACCTCGGAGCCCATGCGCAGCGCCTCGGAGAAGCGGCTGGCGCCCACCGGCATGATCATGAATTCCTGGATGTCGATCGGATTGTCGGCATGCTTGCCGCCGTTGACGATGTTCATCATTGGCACCGGCAGGGTGCGGGCGTAGACCCCGCCGACATAGCGATACAGCGGCTGGCCCAGATCCGCCGCGGCCGCTTTCGCCACTGCCAGCGACACCGCCAGCAGCGCGTTGGCGCCCAGCCGGGACTTGTTCGGCGTGCCGTCGAGGTCGATCAGCCTGTCGTCTATCGCCACCTGGTCGGTGGCCTCCATCCCGTCGACCGCCTCGGCGATCTCGCCCAGCACGTTGGCGATTGCGGTGCGCACGCCTTTGCCGCCATAGCGCGCCTTGTCGCCGTCGCGCAGCTCGACCGCCTCGTGCGTGCCGGTCGAGGCGCCGGACGGCACCGATGCGCGGCCCTTGGCGCCGCTTTCGAGCGTCACATCGACCTCGACGGTCGGGTTGCCGCGGCTGTCGAGAATCTCGCGCGCGCGGATGTCGCCGATGCCGCTCATGGCCGGGCCTTCGCCAGCCTGTCATGGGCCATCAAATTTTCGAGCAGCGCCGGCATGTCCTTGAGCCTCACCATGTTGGGCCCGTCGCTGGGCGCCTTATCGGGATCCTGATGCGTTTCCATGAAGACGACGGCGATGCCGACGGCAACCGCCGCGCGCGCCAGCACCGCAACGTATTTGCGTTCGCCGCCGCTCGTCGTGCCCTGCCCGCCCGGCTGCTGCACCGAATGGGTCGCGTCGAACACCACCGGATAGCCGGTCTCGGCCATGATCGGCAGCGCGCGCATGTCGGAGACGAGCGTGTTATAGCCGAAGCTGACGCCGCGCTCGCACAAGAGAATGTTGTCGTTGCCGGCATCCGAGACCTTCTTCGCCACGTTCTTCATGTCCCAGGGCGCCAGGAACTGGCCCTTCTTGATGTTCATCGCGCGCTTGGTTTTCGCCGCGGCCACCAATAAATCGGTCTGGCGGCAGAGGAAAGCGGGGATTTGCAGCACGTCCACCGCCTCGGCGACCGGCGCGCATTGCTCGGCGGCGTGCACGTCGGTCAGCACCGGGCAGCCGTATTTCTCGCGGATTTCGGCGAGGATCGGCAGACTCTCTTTCAACCCCATACCGCGCGCGCTCGAGGCAGAGGTGCGGTTCGCCTTGTCGAAGGAGGTCTTGTAGATCAACCCGATGCCGAGCCGGGCGGTGAGCTCGACCAGCGCATGACTCATCTCCAGGGCATGGGCACGGCTTTCGAGGGCACAGGGACCCGCGATCAGGGCCAGCGGCCGGTCGTTGCCGATGGTGATGTTGCCGATATGGACTTGGCGCGGCGCGGTCATTGCGTTGCTTATATAGCAGCCGCCTAGACGAGGCGAGACTGCTCGACCGCCGCCTTGATGAACGAGGTGAAGAGCGGGTGCGGCTCGAAGGGCCGGGATTTGAGTTCGGGGTGGAACTGCACGCCGATGAACCACGGGTGGTCGGGGATTTCGACGATCTCGGGCAGTTCGCCGTCGGGCGACATGCCGGAGAAGATCATCCCGGTCTTTTCCAGCCGCGATTTGTAATTGATGTTGACCTCGTAGCGGTGGCGGTGGCGCTCGCTGATCGCCGTCGTGCCGTAGATCTCGGCGACGCGGCTGCCGGGCAGCAGCTTCGCCGCATAGGCGCCGAGGCGCATGGTGCCGCCGAGATCGCCGTTGGCCTGGCGCTTCTCCAGCGCGTTGCCCTTCATCCATTCGGTCATCAGGCCGATCACCGGCTCGGCGCAGGGGCCGAACTCGGTCGAGCCCGCGCCGTTGAGCCCGGCCAGGTGCCGCGCCGCCTCGATCACCGCCATCTGCATGCCGAAGCAGATGCCGAAATACGGCACCTTGCGCTCGCGGGCGAATCTTGCCGCCTCGATCTTGCCCTCGGTGCCGCGCTCGCCGAAGCCGCCGGGCACGAGAATGCCGTTGACGCCTTCGAGGTGACGGACCGCGTCCTCCTCCTCGAAGATTTCGCTGTCGAGCCAGTTCAGCTTGACGCCGACATTGTTGGCGATGCCGCCATGCGCCAGCGCCTCGGTGAGGGATTTATAGCTGTCAGGCAGATGGACGTACTTGCCGACGACGGCGATGCTGACACTGCCCTCGGGCTTGCGGATGCGCGAGACGATCTCGTGCCAGCGCGCCAGATCCGGCTCGGGCGTCGCCAGGCCGAAATGCCGGCAGACCTCGTGGTCGAAGCCATGCGCGTGATAGGCCGCAGGCACTTGATAGATCGTGTCGACGTCGAGCGCCGGAATGACGCGTTCCTCGCGCAGATTGCAGAACAGCGCGATCTTCTTGCGCGCGCTCACGGGAATCTCGCGGTCGCAGCGGCAGAGCAGAATGTCGGGCTGGATGCCGAGGCCGAGGAGCTCCTTCACCGAATGCTGCGTCGGCTTGCTCTTCAGCTCCCCGGCCGAGGGGATATAGGGCACCAGCGTCAGATGGACGTACATCGCGCGGTCGCGGCCGACCTCGTTGCCCAATTGCCGGATGGCCTCGAGGAACGGCAGGCTCTCGATGTCGCCGACCGTGCCGCCGACCTCGCAGAGCACGAAATCCTCGTCGCCGAGATCGGCCTGCATCGCCTCCTTGATCGCGTCGGTGACGTGCGGGATGACCTGGACCGTGGCGCCGAGATATTCGCCGCGCCGCTCGCGGCCGATCACCGTCGAATAGATGCGGCCGGTGGACTGGCTGTCGCTCTTGCGCGAGGAGACGCCGGTGAAGCGCTCGTAATGGCCGAGATCGAGGTCGGTCTCGGCGCCGTCGTCAGTGACATAGACCTCGCCGTGCTGGTAGGGGCTCATCGTTCCGGGGTCGACGTTGATATAGGGGTCGAATTTGCGCAGGCGGACGCGAAAGCCGCGCGCCTGGAGCAGCGCGCCGAGCGCCGCCGCCGAGAGACCCTTGCCGAGTGAGGAAACCACGCCGCCGGTGATGAAGATGAACCGCGTCATGGAATTTCAATCTATAGGAACGGGTCTCCGCCGCACAACGAAAAGCGTCGACTCGGCTGCATGGCAGCCGGGCGGCGGCAAAGGCAGGACGCTATTTCGCTAAAGGCGCGCTCGGCTCGGCCGGCTGCGCCGGAACCTTGGCGCCGGGGGATTGGGGCGCCTGGCCCGGCGGATTGGGCGTGCCGGGCGGCACCGGCAGCTCGGTCGCAGGAATCCCGCCGGGTTGATCGACCACCGAGCTCGGCGCGCGCGAGCGGGCGGCGACGATCGCCAGCGCGATCGAGGTGGCGAAGAACAGCGTCACCAGCACCGCGGTGGTGCGCGTCAGCAGATTGGCGGTCGAACGGCCCGACATGAAGCCGGACATGCCGCCGCCGCCCATGCCGAGGGCGCCGCCCTCGCTTTTCTGCAACAGGATAACGGCGATCAGCGTGAGCGCCACGATCAGGTGGATGACGACGATGACGGTGGTCATGGGGCCGCTTTGTAGCGCCTTCGCCGCTGGAATGCTAGGGTGCGCGCCATGCGCAAAACCACTTTCTCCGCCGCCCTCGTCGCCTTCCTCGTGCTGGCGGGCACGGCCCATGCCGCCGGCCCCGATTATGCCGCTATCGTCGCCGCACCCGACCGCAGCGACGCCGACCGCCAGACCGATGTCCGCCGCGATCCGGCCGAGCTCCTCGCCTTCACCGGCGCGCGCCCGGGCATGAAGGTGCTCGATATCGGCGCCGGCGCCGGTTACTCGACCGAATTGCTGGCGCGCGCGGTGGCGCCCGGCGGCACGGTCTATGCCCAGGATTCGGCGGCGACGATCGAGAAAAACGTCAAGGACAAGTTCGATCTGCGCGCCGCCAAGCCGGCGATGGCGAACGTCGTCCATGTCGTGCGGCCTTACGACGAGCCGGTGGCGCCGGGCACGGGCAAGCTCGACCTCGTCACCTTCTTCTTCTGGTATCACGACACGACCTACATGGATGTCGACCGCGCCAAGATGGACAAGGCGCTGTTCGATGCGCTCAAGCCCGGCGGCATCCTGGTCATTGCCGACCATTCGGCGCGACCGGGCGACGGCGTCTCCGTCGGCAGCACGTTCCACCGCATCGAGGAAAGCGTGGTGAAGCGCGAGGTCGAAGCGGCCGGGTTCAAGCTGATCGCCGAGGGCAATTTCCTGCATCATCCGGAGGACCCGCGCGACGCGCCGGTCTTCCACCCGAAAGTGCCGGTCGACGAATTCGTCCTTAAATTCCAGAAGCCGGCCGGCGCGCGCTAGAAACGGCCGCCGCCCGCGCGCGTAATATCCGCAACGACCGGAAGGGCGCTTTCGCCGCAGGCTGTGCCCAGGCGGTCGCGATAGGGTTGGGCGCAGGAGGTCCTCGCATGGCCCGCCCCATTACCTACGGCCGCTCCTATCCCGGCCCCGCCTTTCTCAGCTACGGCTTCCGGCCGCTGTTTTTCGCCGCCGCGCTCTTCGCCGGCGTGGCATTGCCGCTCTGGGCGCTGCTCCTGGCCGGCGTCGCGGCGCCCGGCTTTGTCTCGCTGCCCTGGCACGCGCATGAGATGGTCTTCGGCTATCTCGGCGCGGTGATCGGCGGTTTCCTGCTGACCGCGATCCCGAACTGGACCGGACGCCTGCCGGTATCCGGCGCGCGGCTGGCCGCCCTGGTCGCGCTGTGGCTCGCCGGGCGGATCGCAATGGCGCTGGGCGGCGCCGATATCCTGTCGCCGGCGACGGAAGCGGCAATCGACCTGCTCTATCCCGTGGCGCTTGCCGCCGCGGCGGTACGCGAGATCGCGGCGGGCAGCGGCCGGCATAATTGGCCGGTCGTCGGGCTGATCGGCATCTTCGCCGGCGCCGATGCGCTCCACCATCTCGCGGGCTGGACCGGGCTCGATCCGCTGCTCGGCGCGCGGCTGGCGCTGGCCACCGCCGGCACGCTCATCACCATCATCGGCGGCCGCATCGTGCCGAGCTTCACCCATAATTGGCTGGCGAAAAGACCGGGCGGCGCCTTCCCGCTGCCGTTCGGCGCGATCGATGTCGCGGCGATCGCGCTCACCGCGCTCGGGCTTTTCGGCTGGGCCGTGTTCCCCGTCCTGACGGCATGCGGCATTGCGCTGGCGCTGGCTGCCTCGGCGCAGGCGGTGCGGCTCGCACGCTGGCAGGGCTGGCGGACGATCTCGGAGCCGCTGCTCGCGGTGCTGCACCTTGGCTACGCGTGGCTGGTCGCGGCGCTCGCCCTGATGGCGGCCGCGATCCTGTTGCCGGGCCAAGTCGATCCCGCCGCGGCGATGCACGCGCTCGCCGCCGGCGCCATCGGCGTGATGACGGTCGCGGTGATGACGCGCGCGACGCTCGGCCATACCGGCCGCGCGCTGACCGCCGACGGCGGCACGATCGCGATCTACGCGCTCATCAATCTCGGCGCGGCATTGCGCGTCGCCGCCGGCTGGCTGCCCGGCGAGCCGGGCGCTGCCACCGCGACGGCGGGCGCGATCTGGAGTCTCGGCTTTCTGCT
>DASRLO010000101.1:0-32637 GCA_035648415.1 Allostellaceae bacterium | reverse complement strand
AATGGTGCCCAGGGGCGGAGTTGAACCACCGACACACGGATTTTCAGTCCGTTGCTCTACCAGCTGAGCTACCTGGGCACACCGGGACGCGCAGCTATAAAGGATGCCGCTTTCGCCTGTCTAGCGGATTGGCGATCCTTAGTCGACGCGTCCGTCGGGCGCTCGGCGGAGGACGATGCCCGGCGTCGCGCCGGTATGGCAGGCGTTGTCGACGACGACAACCCCGTTGACGATGACGCTGGTGCGCTCTCCGCTCGGGTAGCGGTGCGGATCGGCGTAGGTCGCCAAATCCGCGAAGTCTTGCGCGTCGAAGATCGCGACATCGCCGCGGCATCCCGCGGCGAGAAGGCCGCGGTCGCGCAGCTTCAGCGCCCTCGCGGTCGCGCCGGTCATCTTGTGGATCGCGGCTTCGAGCGGCAGCAGGTGCTCCTCGCCGACATAGCGGGCGATGATGCGCGGAAAGGTGCCGTAGAAGCGCGGGTGCGGCATGCCCTGGCTGACCGTGCCGTAAGTCGCGACGCAATTGCCGTCGGATCCCACCAGCGCGGTCGGCGAGCGCACGATGGTGCGGATGTCGTCTTCGCTGATCGAGGTGATCAGCACCCGGGTCGCGCCGTTGTCGGCGATGAGATGCTCGCAGAGCTGGTCGATCGGGTCGGCGCCCGACGCGGCGGCGAGTGCGCCGATGGTCTTCCCCGCGGTCTGCGGCCGGCTCGGCGAGATCGACACCTGCACGCAATCCCAGTCGGGGATGCGGCCCCAATTGTTGAGCCCGCTGGCGGCGATCTCCTGGGCGATGCGGGCGCGCATCTGCGGTTCGGCGAGCCGCCCCAGCATCGCCGCGTTGCCGCCGACCTGCACCCAGGGCGGCAGCAAATTCTTCAGCGGGTTGGCGCCGGCGGCATAGGGGTAGGCGTCGCAATCGACGTCGAGCCCCTCCTCCCGCGCCTGCGCGATTATCTCGAGCACAGTCGCCGCCTTGCCCCAATTGTCCATCCCGGAACATTTGAGGTGGACAATCTCGACATGGATCTTGTGCGCGCGGGCGACCGCGATCGCCTCCTCGACCCCGTCGAGCACGCCGTCGCTTTCGTCGCGGATATGGGTGAAGTAGCCGGCGTTGTGTCGCTTCACCACAGCGCACAGCCGCATCAGTTCGTCGGGCGCCGCGAAGCTGCCGGGCGGGGTGAAGAGGCCGGAGGAAAACCCCAGCGCGCCGGCCGCCAACCCCTCGTCGAGCAACGCCGCCATAAGCTCGAACTCGGCATCCGTCGGCGCGCGGTCTTCGAGCCCCATCGCCATCAGCCGCAGCGTGTTGTGGCCGACCAGCATGCCGGCATTGACCGAGGCCGCCGGGAAGGTGCCGAGGTAGTCTGGAAAGCTCACCTCGCGGAACGGCAGCCAAGGCGCGCCGCCCGAGAGGTAATCGGCGAGCAGCTGCGTCTTGCCCGGCAGCACCGGCGCGCAGGAGAACCCGCAATGGCCGATGATCTCGGTGGTGACGCCCTGGCGCACCTTGCTCTCGGCCTTGGGGTTGATCGGCAGCACGAAATCGGAATGGGTCTTGATGTCGATAAACCCCGGCGTCACCGCCAGCCCGCCGGCGTCGATCACGCGCTCGGCGTCGGCCGGCAGATCGGGGCCGATCCGGGCGATCCGCCCGGCCTCGATCGCCACATCGGCGCGCTCGCCGGGTTTGCCGCTGCCGTCGATCACCGTGCCGCCGCGGATCAGGATGTCCCAGGCCATGGTGCGTCCTTTTTCTACCATCCGGACCCACGGCCTACGGCCGGCCCGAGGGCCGGGATGGTGCAGAGAAACGGCGTCGTCATTGCCCGGCGCCGACGCGCGATGCTAGACCGCCCGGAACGGATTGAGGAGGCCGCGATGAAGCTCTTTTTCGCGTCGGGCTCGTCCTACGCCCGAATCGTCCGCGTGGTGGTGCGCGAACTCGGGCTTGAGGCGAGGGTCGAGGAAATCGAGGTGACCCTGCGCGACCCGAATTCGTCGCTGCTGCCCTACAACCCCGGCGGCAAGGTGCCGACCCTGCAGCTTGACGATGGCACGATCCTCACCGAGAGCCTCCTGGTGCTCGCCTATCTCGACACGCAACATGGCGGGCGCAAATTGCTGCCGATGGACGGGTCGGATGGCTGGAAGACGCTGTCCGAGCTCGGCCGCGCCTATGCTTTTCTCGATGCGGTCACGGTGTGGAACCGTGAGCTGCGCTTCGGCCAGAGCGCGCCCGGGATCATCGCGCTCGAAAAGGAGCGCGCCGACCGCGCCGCCGACGCGCTCGAAGCGGCGCTCGCCGGCGGCGCTCATGCGGGGCCGCTCGATGCCGCGCAGATCGTGCTCACCGCCGCGCTCGAGAACTTCGCGCGCCGCCACAAGGTTTGGGATTGGCGCGGCGGACGGCCGCACCTTTCGGCCTTTCTCGACTGCAGCGCGGCGCGGCCGTCTTTCGCCGCAACGATCCAGCCCGAGATCAACCTTTAGCAAGGCTCCGCCGACGCGGAACGCCGTGGCTCGCGCCGAGGCGCGAGCGCACTTTGAAAGACAGCGCTAACCAGAAAGTAACCATTCCGTGGATAGGCTTTGCGCATCAGCGCTTAAGCGCGCGTGTGGGAGTCTCGCGGATTGACCCGAACCAAATGGATGCGCCTCGGCGTACGCGACCCCGGCGACATCCTGCGCTGGGCCGGCGAGCAGAACACCCGCCGGCTCGACGATTTCCGCCACCGTGTCATTCGCGGCCGTGAATTTGTCTCGTTCCGCATGGTCCCGCGTTACGCGATCGAGATCGGCACCGCCGACATCGTCGTCGTTGCGCATGTGCAGGCCGGAACAGGGCAACGCGTCATCGCGACCTGTCGCGCGCTCGGCCGCCGCGGCGGCCGTCTCGCGGCGAGGATCGTCGAGGCCCTCAAACCGCGCGCCGTGCTTCCGGCGCCGGCGCAGACCGCGAAGCTCTACGAACTCGCCGTCCCGCGCCTGTCTTCGTCGTCGCGCCCATAAGAAAAGCGACGGCCTCTACGGCGCCCTTCAGGCCTCCTCCTTCAATTAACCTTTAATTTTATGGAAATGCCGGCCACTTCGATGTTCTATCGGGCGACCAGCCCGCCGAAGATCGAGGGGATTGCGGTAATGTTGCAGGCATTCTTGATGCAGCGCGCGGCTGCGGTGATCGCCGCGCTGCTCGGCGGTTTCGGCGTGTTCTGCATCATCTACAGCTTTACGGCGCCCGATGTCGCGGTGCAGGGGCTGATCCTGTTGGGCGCGGCGCTGGCGATGAGCTATTTCAGCAACCGCGCCTAGCGCGGTCTGTCGAGTGCGGCAGCACCTCCGTGCTGCCTTGCGGCGCCAAACACGCGCGAGCGAGATTTGATCACCGCGCCGGGGCCGCGACGGCCTCCGACTCGCCGCGCCGGCGATCGGCGCCGATAAACAGCACCATGAACGCCGCGAGGATGCACAAGAGGCCCGACAGCATAAAGGCCTCGAAATAGCTGCCGTAGGAAATCCGCAGCAATCCGCCGACATAGGCTGCCGCCGCGCCCCCGACCTGGTGGATGACGCTGATCCAGGCGACCATCATCCCGGTGCGCTCGCGGCCGACGGTTCGGGCGAGCAACCGCACCGTCGGCGGCACGCTGGCGATCCAGTCGAGCCCGTAGAAGACACTGAACAGCGACAGCCCGGTGAACGACATATCGAAGGCGAACGGCAGATAAAGCAGCGAGAGGCCGCGCAGCCCGTAATACCAGAACAGCAGATAGCGGTTGTCCCAGCGGTCGCTGAGAAAGCCCGACAGGGCGCCGCCGATAAAGCTGAAGACGCCGGCGGCGGCGAGCAGCCCCGCCCCCGCGACCTCGGTCAGCCCGTGATCGACGCAAGCCGGGATCAAGTGGGTGCCGATGAGCCCGTTGGTCGATGCGCCGCAGACGAAATAGCCGCCGGCGATCAACCAGAAATCGCGCGAGCGCGCGCCCTCGAAGAGCGCGCGGAACGCGACCGTCACCGGATTGCCCTGCGGCCGCGAGAGCGGCTGCGGCCCGCGCGGATCGCCGTAGACCCCGAGCCCCAGATCCTCCGGCCGGTCGCGCATCGCCAGCATCAGCAGCGGCGCCAACGCCAGCACGGCAACACCCAAGACCAGCGACATCGCCCGCCAGCCGACATGCGCCACAAGGCTCGCTAGGCTCGGCAGAAAGACGAGCTGGCCGGCGGCATTGGCGGCGGTCAGCATGCCGACCACCAGCCCCTGCCGCACCAAGAACCAACGCGCCGCGATATAGGCCGCGAGATACGCCCCGATTACGCCGCAGCTGAGGCCGACGACGACGCCCCACAGCAACATCAGCTGCCAGAGCTGATGCATCGCCGGCGACATCGCCACCGCCGCCGCGGTCAGCACGACCGACAGGGTCATCACCCGCCGCACGCCAAAGCGGTCCATGATCGCCGCGGCGAACGGCCCGATCGCGCCGTAAAGCAGGAGATTGACCCCGACCGCCAGCGAGATCGCCGCGCGCGACCAGTGAAACTCGTCCTCGAGCGGCACGATCAGCACGCCCGGGGTCGCGCGCACCCCGGCGGTGACGAGGATCACGACAAAGGTGACCGCGACGATGACCCAGCCATAATATAACCGGCTCGGCAGTCCCGCCGTCCGGGTCTGGGTCGACAGCGGGTTCATTCCAGCGCTTCGGTCGCGGCAATCTCGATGCCGAACCCGGCGATGCCGACATAGGTACGCGCCCGCGTCGCCAGGAGGCGGATCGAGCTGATCTGCAGGTCGCGCAGGATTTGCGCGCCGAGCCCGACCTCGCGCCACTGCTCGCTGCGCTCCTGCTCGGAAGCGGTCCCCTCGCCGACCGCCCGCGTCGGCACGCCCGACACGCCGGCGCGCAGGTAGACCAGCACGCCGCGCCCCGCCGCCTTGAAACGCTCGAACGAAGCGTGGATCGGCTTGGCGCCGCCGAACACGTCATCGACTACATTGGCGCGATGCAGCCGGGTCGGCACGTTTCGCCCGTCGCCGACCTGGCCATAGACAAAGGCATAGTGATGCACCTTGTCGAACGGCGTCACGTAGACGTAGCCAGTGAACTCGCCGATCTCCGACGGCACCTTGAACTCGGCGACCCGCGTCACGAGCTTCTCGCGCGACTGGCGGTGGGCGATCAGATCGGCGACCGAAATCCGCTTCAGCTTATGGGTCGTGGCGAACGCGGCGACCTCCTTGCCGCGCATCACCGTGCCGTCGTCGTTGACCAGCTCGCAGATCGCGGCGACCGGCTCGATCCCGGCGAGCTTGCACAGATCGACCGCCGCCTCGGTATGGCCCGAGCGGATCAGCACGCCGCCGTCCTTGGCGATCAGCGGAAAGATATGGCCGGGGCGGACGAAATCGGCGGGGCCGGTATTGCCGTTGGCGAGGCCGCGCACGGTCGCGGTGCGCTCCTCGGCGGAGATGCCGGTCGTTGTGCCGTGGCGGTAATCGACCGAGACGGTAAAGGCGGTGCCGTGGATCGCGTCGTTCTCGGCGACCATCGGCTGCAACGCGAGGCGTCGCGCGATCTCGCCGGTCAGCGGCGCGCAGACGATGCCGCAGGTGTTGCGGATGATGAACGCCATCTTCTCCGGCGTCGCATGCGCGGCGGCGATGATGAGGTCGCCCTCGTTTTCGCGGTCGTTGTCGTCGGTGACGACCACAATCTCGCCGCGGCCGAAGGCCTCGATCGCTTCCCGGACACTCGATGGCGCCAAATCTGTCAAATCTCTTGTCCGTCCGCGTCGTGGAACCCGTTCGCGGCGAGGAAATGCGGGTTTCCCTCGCGCAGCTTCTCGATCGTCAACCGCCATAATATCGCGCGAGCCGCCCTTTCGCGCGACCGGGAAGTTTCGAAGGCTCCGTTGCGCAGATCGGCGGCGAAGCGGGCGAGCAGTCCGCTCGACTGCCCCTCACCCTCCCCCGCTTCGCGCGGGGCCCTCCCTCTCCCCGTAAACGGGGCGAGGGGCGCAGGCGGCGGCGCGTGCTCCCTCTCCCCGCACGCGGGGAGAGGGCCGGGGTGAGGGGTTAGCTCGCCGTAGAACTCCGCCAGCGTCCACAGGATGTCCCCAGTCCATTCCCTCCCCGCCGCCTCGCGCGCGGCGATCGCCATCGCCGTGGCGATCAGATGCGCGTCGCGCTTGCGTTCGGGCGGCAGCAGCGGCGCCAACCCGTCGAGCAGCAATTCGCGCGCAAGCGCCAGCAGGTCGAGGCTTGTCGGCAGGTCACGCATGGGCGGCGATCCCGCCGGAGTCGAGCAGCATCAGCAATTCGAGCTCGCATTCGGTGGCGCGGCGGCCGGTGATCGCGGTCGACAGGCTGCGCGCGCCGGCGAGCAAAAACCGGTCGCTCTGCTGCAGCGCGATCACCGCCCAGCGGATGTTGGCGAAAACCTCCCAGAACTTGACGCGCTCCGGTTCGGTCCGCCGCCCGCTTTCGCGCTCATAGCCGCGATAGAACGGCGCGCGCTCGGCGATGCCGCCGGCCTCGCGGTCGAGCCGGCCGAAACGCCAGCCCTTGCAGCACAGCCAGCCGATATCCTCGTCCGGGTCGCCCCAGCCCGCGAATTCCCAATCGAGGATCGCGGTCAGGCGCGTGCCCTCGATGAGGTAATTGCCGGTGCGAAAATCGCGGTGGCACAGCACCGGCGGCAACCTTTCCGGCAGGTGCGCCTCGGCCCAGCGCAGCGCCCATTCCAGCACCGGGCGCGGCTGCGGATGCCGGTCGAGATAGGAGCGGAATTCGGCGATGCGCGCCGCCGGTCCGTCATACGGCGGCAGGAAAGCGAGGTCGGCGCGCGGCGGCCGGATCGTCTGCAGCCGGGCCAACTCATGGCCGAGCCGCTCGGCCAGCGCCGGCCGCCCCGCTTCCAGCGCCGGATCGAGGGTGATCGGCCGCCCGGCGGCGCTGCCGGCAACGCGGCGCATCACAAAAAACGGCCGGCCGAGCACAGCCCTGTCGGCGCAGGCCAAAAGCGGCTCCGGCACCGTGACCCCGGCCGCGAAGGCGGCCCGCAGCACGGCGAATTCCTCGACCCGGCCAAGGCTCGACGGCACCCCGGTCGCCGCGTCGGTCCGCAGCACCAGGCGCTGCGAGCCGGCAAGGATGCCGCCCTCGAAATTGGCCTCGATGCCCCAATTCTCCTGGATCGCCCCGCCCGCCAGCAATCCGATACGGGCGATCTCGACCGCGGCCGCCCCGCTCGCGTCACGCAGGAAATCGCCGAGCGCACGCTGCCGGTCGGCGAGCCCCGTTTCAGATCGCGGCAACGCCGTGGCCGCCATCGACCGAGATGCACGCGCCGGTGATGTAGGCGCTGGCGGGCGAGCACAAAAACAAGAGCGCCCCGCCGAGATCCGCGACCTGCCCGACCCGCTTCATCGGCACCCGCGCCGCCAGCTTCAATCCGGCCTCGCTCTCAAGGAAATCGCGGTTGAAATCGGTCACCACGTAGCCGGGCGCTATCGCGTTGACGAGGATGTCATACCGCGCCAGCTCCATCGCCATCGCGCCGTTGAGGTGCAGCAAACCTGCTTTCGCAGCAAGATAGGAGGGGACTCTTGCGATCGTGCGGAAGCTCAGCACCGAGGCAATGTTGACGATGCGCCCGCCCCGCTTCTTCCCAACGAGGTGATGGGCGAACTCGCGCGCCATCAGCCAGGCGCCCTTGAGGTTGGTGTCGACGACGTGGTCCCAATCTTCCTCGGTGTGCTCGAAAAACGGCTTCGACACCACGACCCCGGCATTGTTGACCAGCACCGACAACCGCCCGAACGTGGTTTCGACAGCGCCGAGCGCGGCGGCAATGCTCGTCTGGCTGGTGATGTCGCAGACGACCGGTAAACAGGTCCCGCCGCGCTCGCGGATCGCCTCGCAGGCCCGTTCGAGCCGCTCGCTGCGCCGCGCCGCGAGCGCCACCTTGGCTCCGGCCAGCGCCAGCACCTCCGCCAAGTGCAAGCCGATCCCGCTCGACGCGCCGGTGACCAGCGCGACCTCGCCGGCGACCGAGAAGCTCGGCAGCTCGGTCATTGCCCGCCCCGTTCCGAGCGGCTGCATCCCCTACCCTCACCCGCCTCGCTGCGCTCGGCACCCTCTCCCGCAAGCGGGAGAGGGGCTAAACGCCTGAGCCCAAAACCCCTCTCCCGCGAGCGGGATAGGGAGGGACCCAGCCCGCGGGGCTGGGAGGGTGAGGGTCTCACGCCACAACCTCCTTCGCTGCTTCGCGCAACGCGTATTTCTGGATCTTGCCGGTCGAGGTCTTCGGCAGCGGGCCGAAGACCACCGCTTTCGGCGCCTTGAAATGCGCGAGGTTGGCGCGGCAGAAGGCGATGATCTCGGCGGCTGTCACCGGCGCGGCAGCGGGCTTCAAGGTGACGAAGGCGCACGGGCTTTCGCCCCAACGTTCGTCGGGCCGGGCGACGACCGCCGCCTCCATCACCTGCGGATGGCGGTACAGCACCTCCTCGACCTCGAGCGAGGAGATGTTCTCGCCGCCCGAGATGATGATGTCCTTCGAGCGGTCCTTGACCTCGATGTACCCGTCGGGGTGTTGGACCGCGAGGTCGCCCGTGTGGAACCAGCCGCCGGCGAACGCCTCGTCGGTGGCGCGCGGGTTCAACAGGTACCCCTTCATCAGCGTGTTGCTGCGCACCATCACCTCGCCGATGGTTTCGCCGTCCGCCGGCACGTCGAGCATCGTCGCGGAATCGGCGACGCGCTGGCGGTCGAGCGTCAGGGTCTGCACCCCCTGCCGCGCCATCTTGCCGGCGCGTTCGGCGAGCGGCAGCCCGTCCCATTCCTCCTGCCAGGCGCACACCGTGGTCGGCCCGTAGCTCTCGGTGAGGCCATAGAGGTGCGTGATGCGGAACCCCATGCGCTCCATCGCCTCGATCACCGGCGAGGGCGGCGCCGCGCCGCCGGTCGAAGCCTCGACGACGTGGTCGAACCGGCGCTTCACCGCGTCGGGCGCATGCACCAGCATGTTGAGCACGACCGGCGCGCCCGAGAGATGCGTCGCGTTATGCTCGGCGATCGCCGCGAAAATCTGCGCCGGATCGATCCGGCGCAGGCAGACATGCGTGCCGGCGACCGCGGTCACCCCCCAGGTATAGGTCCAGCCGTTGCAGTGGAACATCGGCAGGGTCCACAGATAGACCGATCGCGGCCCCAGCCCGAACAGGATCGCGTTGCCCATCGCGTTGAGGAACGCGCCGCGATGGTGGTAGACGACGCCTTTCGGGTTGCCGGTGGTGCCCGATGTGTAATTGAGCGCGATCGGCGCCCATTCGTCGGCGGGCGGCGACCAGACAAAACCGGGATCGCCGCCGGCGAGGAAATCCTCGTACTCGATCTCGCCGAACTGCAGCGCGCCGGGCGCATCGGCGATCTCGACGACGGGCAGCTTGCGGCCGAGCCGGGCCAGCACGCCGCGCACCACCGGCGCGAATTCGCGGTCGGCGACGAGCAGCGTCGCCTGGCCGTGGTCGAGGATGAAGGCGATCGAGGCGGCGTCGAGCCGGTAGTTGAGCGCATTGAGCACCGCCCCCGCCATCGGCACCGCGTAATGCGCCTCGAGCAGCGCCGGCACGTTGGGCGCCAGCACCGCGACGGTGTCGCCGTCTCGCACCCCGCGCCGCCGCAGCGCATCGGCGAAGCGCCGGCACCGCGCCTCGAACTCGCGCCAGGTAAAGCGCCGCTCGCCGTCGATCACCGCGACTTTGTCCGGATACACCGCCGCAGTGCGGGCAAGGAAACTGAGCGGGGTCAGCGCCGCGAAATTTGCCGCGTTGCGCGCCAGATGCGGCGCGTCGTACTGGTGCACGGTCATGTCAGCATCCTCTCGGGACGTGCCGCAACGGTCAAGTGGCGCGGCCACTTCATTCGGCCTAGCGTTCATCCGTAAAGTGCCAAGCGCGTACGAGGAAGCGATGCAGAAAATCACACCGTTCCTGTGGTTCGACAATCAGGCGGAGGAGGCCGCGACCTTCTACGTCTCCGTTTTCAGCGGCTCGAAAATCCTGGAGACCAGACGCTACGGCAGTTCCGGACCGGGAGCGTCCGGATCGGTCATGACGGTCTCATTCGAGATCGAGGGGCAGCAATTTATTGCGTTGAACGGAGGCCCGCATTTCAAGTTCACCGAGGCGATCTCCCTGTTCGTGCGCTGTCAGACGCAGAACGAGGTTGACGAACTCTGGAACAAGCTCTGCGACGGCGGGCAGCCCGGGCCTTGCGCCTGGCTGAAAGACAAATATGGCGTGTCCTGGCAGATCGTACCGATCGCCTTGGGGGAAATGCTGAGCGACCCCGACCCGGCGAAATCCCAGCGCGTCATGCAGGCGATGATGAAGATGGGCAAAATCGATATTGCGGGGCTAAAAGCCGCTTACGAAGGCCGAGCCCCATAGGGTCGGCCAATCCGGATAGGTAGGGCGCGCAGCCGCGCTACGCCCCAATCAGCGACGCCACCCGCTCGCGGTGCCAGGTCGCGTCGCCAAACGCGACCTCGCTCGCCTTGGCGCGCTTCATGTAGAGGTGGAGGTCGTGCTCCCAGGTCATGCCGATGCCGCCATGCAGCTGGATGCCGGCGTTGGACACCTTGCGGCTCGCGTCCGAGGTATAAGACTTGGCCATCGACACGGCGAGCGGCGCGTCGGCGGCGCCCTCGTCGATCGCCCAGGCGGCGTAATAAGTCAGCGACTTGGCGTTCTCGACCTCGACCAGCATGTCGGCGCATTTGTGCTTGACCCCCTGGTAGCTGCCGATCGGCTTGCCGAAGGTCTCGCGCAGCTTGGCGTATTCCACGGTCATCTCCAGCACCCGCTGCGCCCCGCCGCACATCTCGGCGGCGAGCGCCACCGCGGCCGCGTCATAAACCCGCGCCAGCGCCGGCCACCCTCGATGCAATTCGCCGAGCAGCGCCGTCTGCGGCGCCGCGACATTGACGAACCGCACCTCGCAGAGCTTGCGGGTCTCGTCGATCGACGGCATCGCCGCGACGGTCAGCCCCGCCGCGTCCTTCGGCACTACAAACAGGCTGACGCCGTCCTCCATCGTGCTGCCGTCGCGGGTGCGCGCGGCGACGACCAGGATCTCGGCCAAATGCGCATCGGGGACGAACAGCTTGGTTCCCGACAGGTTGAACCCGGCACGCTCCGGCTGCGCCTTCAGCGTAATGCCCGAGGCGTCCCAGCGCGCGTTGGATTCGGTCGCCGCGAGTGTTGCCTTCAGCCGGCCCTCGGCGATGTGCGGCAGGTATTCGCGGCGCTGCGCCGCCGACCCGGCCGCACGGATCGCCGCGCCCCCGAGCAGCACGGTCGCGAGATAGGGGCCCGGCATCACCGCGCGCCCCATTTCCTCCATCAGCACCACGAGATCGACAAGCCCGAGGCCGCTGCCGCCCTCCTCCTCGGCAAAATTGATCCCGAGCCAGCCCTGCGCGGCGAGCTGCGACCAGAACCCCGGCGTCACCGCCTCCGGCGTCGCCATCCGCTCGCGCACGAACTTGGGAGTGCAGGCGGCATCGAGGAACTTCCGCGCGGTATCGCGCAACAGCTCCTGTTCCTCGCTAAAGCCGATATCCATCTACTTCCTACTTTGCCTTCTGATGCGGCGCCCCGACCGGATCGAGGATTAGCCAGTCCTCCATCGGCTCCAACGGCCAGGCGACATCACCGTAAGTGTAGCCTTCGAGAAAGCTGAGAACGCCCTCGCGAATGAACAGCGTGAAGCCGACAAGATCGGCAGGTGCAGGGAACGAAGTCCTATAGCCCGTGCTCAATTCGGTATTGGCCCTGTCGACCCGAGGAACGCTTTCCGGCAGCGACAGATCGACGAAAATCCCGACACCAGTTAGCCGCCGCTTATCGGCGCGAGCGAGCGCGAGTTGGCGCAAGAAAGCCGAAGCCGGCCCGCACTCCGCCAACAGCATCGACGCGATGATCTGCCGCTCGACGGCGGATAGAGATGCCTTACTCATGACCATTTAGCCGGGACCCATGCCGTGCTGACCCGCGCGACGCCGTTGACGATGCGCCCGTCAACTGTAACCGAATGACCGGCGACATCGAAGACCTGCCTGTAACGTTCGCCCTCATGCGCTGATAAGACGCCGTTCTCATAGGCAGCCTTGACCATCGCTTCGAGCGCCTCTGCGGCCGCTTCCGCGCCACCGTACTGTCGCTCGAGAGCCCCGAGATTGTGCCGCGGATCGCCGAAAATGTGATGCAGCCGGTTCGCGTCCATCCTGCGGTAGCGCTTACCCCTTCGGCAATCCCAGCACGCGCTCGCCGATGATGTTGCGCTGGATTTCGCTGGTGCCGCCGGCGATCCCGTATTGCCGGGCGCCGAGCACGCGGTGCGCCCAGCGGCCGGCATCGGGCACCGCGTCGGTGGCGCCGTCGATCGTCGCGTAGGGGCCGAGCAGGGTCGACGACGCGTCGGCGATGCGCTGCGCCAATTCCGAGCCGAACAGTTTGAGGATCGAGCCTTCCGGCCCCGGCGGCTCGCCGCGCAGCCGGCGGGAAAGACCGCGCAGCCGCGTCACCTTGAGCGCCTGCGCCTCGATCGCGAGCTGCGCCAGCATCTGCCGCACATGGGTCTGGTCCCACGACGGCACCTGCCGGTTGGGGAATTGCTTGGCGAGCTCGACCAGCCGGGCGATCTGCCCCGCGTGGTCGCGCCCGCCGGCGCCGCCGCGCTCGAACATCAAGGTGGTGATCGCGACCTTCCAGCCCTCGTTGATCGTGCCGACGACATTCTCCTTCGGCACCACCACATCCTCGAAGAAAACCTCGTTGAAATGCCGGTGGCCGTTGAGCAGCACCAGCGGGCGCACGGTGATGCCTTGTGTCTTCATGTCGACGAGCAGATAGGTGATGCCGTGGTGCTTCGGCGCATTGGGATCGGTGCGCACCAACAGGAAACACCAATCGGCGAAATGCGCGCCCGAGGTCCACACCTTCTGGCCGTTGACGACAAAATGGTCGCCCTTGTCGACCGCGCGGGTGCGCAGGCTGGCGAGGTCGCCGCCGGCGCCCGGCTCGGAAAAGCCCTGGCACCAGCGCTCGTCGCCGGCGAGGATGCGCTGCAGATGCTGCTGCTTCTGCGCCTCGGTGCCGAGCTGGATCAGCGTCGGCCCCAGCAGGTTGAGCGCGCTGTGGCCGGGGAGGATCGGCGCGTGCGCGCGGAAATACTCCTCGTCGAAGATCACCTGCTGGATAAAGCTCGCGCCCCGCCCGCCATACTCCTTGGGCCACGAAATCCCGACCCAACCGGCGGCGTACATCTTCTTCTGCCAGGCGATGCGCCTGTCGAGCGTCTCGCGGTCGGGGGCGACGCGCGAATCCGACGCGTCCTCGACCTTGAGGTCGTCTGTCAGGTTCGCGTCGAGCCAGGAACGGAACTCGCGGCGGAACTCGGCATGATCCGGTGCGTCGGCGAAATCCATGGTCCGAATGCTCCCTCGCCGCGTCTAAGCGCCACGCCTCGCAGCTTACACGAGATCGATCCGCGCGCGATGACCCGACGCGCCCGCAAGGCGTCGATCGCAAGTGACAAGCGGTACGTCCAGCATTTCCGCCAACGCGACGTAAGCCCCGTCATAGGCCGAAAGATTATCTCGAAGCTGCCAAATGCGCGGCAGCAGAAAGTCATGCGGATGCCGATACAAAGGAAAATCCGACAAGTCGTCCAGCGCCTGCCGACATCGCTCGGCGTCGAGCAGCCGGTTCATCGCGTAACGCCGCAGCACGTGCGCCACTTCCAAATCGAGCAAGTGAGGCACATGAAGCGCATCTGGGGCTGCTGATAAACGCGCACGCACAGCCTTGCCAACCGAGGTATGCAACAGCGCTTCCAGCAGCGCCGAGGCATCGACGACAATCAACGCGAGTCGCGCTCTTCTCGGATCATCTGCGTGGGTGTCGGCGTGGGATTTTCTGCCGAGCGCTGCTCCAAGCGCTTCAGCATCTCCGCCAGCGTCGGCCGTTCCGCGGTTCGGCGGAGCTCGGCCAGGAGGTATTCTGAGAGCGACTTGCCTTCCATCGCCGCGCGCGATTTGAGTACCCGATGGAGTTCATCGGGAACGTGGCGGATTTGGATCATCACGGACATGTATGACACATTAATGCATGTGCACCACATGTCAAATCATCAAAACTCGGCGTCCAGCTCGGGCATTTCCTCGGGTTCGAGCTTTGCCGCCGCGATCCATTCGGCCATCGTCGGCAAAGTCATGATCCGCTCGCAATACTCGTCGGTCTCTCGGGGTCGAGCGGGACGCAATATCTAACAAGCATTTCACGGCTCCGCAAAACCGGGGGGCCAAGCCCGCAGATCCGCCACAAAAATGCAATGCTGCAAGGCACAAATCATCTCGCACCGCAACGCAACCCGCACTATCTTATGGGACGGTTCAATTCGACGGCTCCGCTAGCGATTTCTCGCATCCCATCGGCAGCAAGCGTTCGGAGCGGAAAAGCGCACGGTGCTATACCAGTACTACCAAGGCTACGCCGACAGTCTCGCGCCGCTGCAAAGCATCGCGGCGGCGATGGGCGACATGTTCGCGAGGCCGTGGCTCGGCCTGCCGCGGAGCGCGTGGCAACGCGGCCTCGCCGCCTCCTGCCGGATGTTCGCCGAGGGCAGGCTGCAGCACCGCCGGCCGGAATTCGGCATCGACAGCGTGACGATCGGCAACGCCAAGGTTCCGGTCACCGAGGAGAAAATCCGCGTCACCCCGTTCTCGACGCTGCTGCACTTCGCCAACGAGGCGCCGCAGCCGCAGCCGCGCGTCCTGCTGGTGGCGCCGATGTCGGGCCATTTCGCGACGCTGCTGCGCCATACCGTGCGCACGATGCTGCCCGAGCACGACATCTACATCACCGATTGGCACAACGCGCGCGACGTGCCGCTCTCCGCCGGCGATTTCGATTTCGACGACTTTATCGACCACGTCATCCAATGCCTTGAAATCATGGGACCGGGGTCGCATGTCGTCGCGGTCTGCCAGCCGGTGGTCGCGGTGCTCGCCGCTGTCGCGCTGATGGCGCAATCGGACCATCCCTGCCAGCCGCGCAGCATGACCTTGATGGCCGGCCCGATCGACACGCGGATCAAGCCGACCAAGGTCGACGATCTGGCGATGGAGCACCCGATCGAGTGGTTCGAGACCAACCTGATCAGCCGGGTCCCGGCCTGCCATGCCGGGGCGCACCGCCGCGTCTATCCGGGGTTTCTGCAGATCTCCGCGTTCATGGCGATGAACCTCGAACGCCATGTCCGCGCTTTCGGCCGGCAATTCGAAAGCCTCGTCGACGAGGACGACAAGGGCATCGCCGCGCACCGCGCCTTCTACGACGAGTATTTCGCGGTGATGGACTTGCCCGCCCCGTTCTATCTGCAAACCGTCGAGCGCATCTTCCAGAAGCACGAACTGGCCCGCGGCGTCCTCGTCTCGCGCGACCGCAAGGTCGAGCCGGCGGCGATCCAGCGCACCGCGCTCCTCACCATCGAAGGCGAGAACGACGACATCTGCGCGGTCGGCCAAACGCTGGCGGCGCAGGAATTGTGCACGTCGATCGCGCCGATGCGCCGCGGCCATCACCTTCAGACCGGCGTCGGCCATTACGGCGTCTTCAGCGGCCGCCGCTGGGCCGGCGAGATCTACCCGCGCGTCCGCGACATGATCTGGGCAAACAACTGACGCCCCCAGGGCGTCACCCCGGCGAAAGCCGGTTCCAACAATGGGCAGCGTCCTCCGCCGGCTTTGCCCGAGCGTCGATGCCAAACTTCAATTTCCGACCTGCTTAAGAATGGATCCCGGTCTGCGCCGGGATGGGTGTAATAATCATGTCCTCGGGCCCTTCGGCGAGAGATGAACGATGCTGAGTCCTGACCAGATCGGCGCCTATCGGCGCGACGGCTATTCGTTTCCGCATCCGGCGCTCGCCGCCGCGGAGCTCGCGGAATGCCGCGAGGGTCTGGCGCGCTACGAGGCGTGGCTCGGCCAGCCGGTCAACCAGGGCGATTGGCGCTGGCGCTCCGCCGCCTATGCCTTCCTGCCGTGGCTCGATGGGCTGATCCGCCATCCGAGCATCCTCGATGCGGTCGAGGATCTGGTCGGGCCCGACATCATGGTGTTCACCACGACCTTCTTCATCAAGGAGGCGAACAGCCCCACTTTCGCGGCCTGGCACCAGGACGCGACCTATTTCGGCATCACGCCCTACGAGCACGTCACCGCCTGGGTCGCGCTGACCGACGCCACCGAAGCGGCCGGCTGCATGGAGGTGGTGCCGGCGCGCGGCGCACCGCGGCAGCTTCGCCATGCCGCGCTCGGCCTCAAGGACAGCATCAACGGCGGCGGCCAGCAGATCGTCGACGAATTCGACCAGCACGACACGGTGATGATGGCGGTGCCGGCCGGCGGTTTCTCGCTGCACCACACGCTGTGCCGGCACCGCTCGGCGCCCAACCGTTCCGGCCATCGCCGCGTCGGCATCGGCATCAGCTACATCCCGGCGCATTGCCGGATCACCAGCGACGTGCGGATGCGCGTGCCGCTGGTGCGCGGCGAGAATACCGGCGGCAATTTTGACATCCTGCCGCCGCCCGAGGCGGAATTCGCTCCAGCGGCGATCGCCCGGCACGAAGACGCCTATCGCCGCTACCGCGAGAACTACGCCGCGCAGATCGAAATGCACGACCGCGAATTCGCCGGCACCGGCGCCACGCCAACGCCGCGATCCACGCTCGACCCGAGCCGCCACCTCGTCGGCAAAGTCGCCAGCTACGGCGGGTTTTGATCAAATCGTCTTTCCCGCAAAAGCGGGAACCCAGGGCAACCATTCCATCGCTTGCCCTGGGCCCCTGCTTTCGCAGGGGTGACGAATGACTAATTCAGCCCGTAGAACCCCATCGCCCCGCCAGCCATCACCTGGCGCTTGGTCTCGGCCGACAGCCCTTCGAGCTGCTTCCGCACCATCTTCGGCGCGCCGGGGAAAAACCCGTCCGGATGCGGGTAATCGGTCGCCCACATGATCTTGTGGGCGCCGATGTAGTCGGCCAGGTAGTGCAGGCCGCCTTCGACCGGCTCGAACGAGATCCAGCAGCTCTGCTGGAAGATTTCGCTGGGACGCGTCTTGAGGCCCGAATCGTTGAAGCCCTGGTCGTCGAAATGGCGGTCCATGCGGTCGAGCCACGGCGCGATCCAGCCGCCGCCCGATTCGAGAAACCCGACGCGCAATTTCGGGTGCCTTTCGCACACCCCGCCCCAGATCATGCTGAGCGCCGCCAACATCATTTCCATCGTGTGCGAAATGATGTGCTGTGCGCCGCGCCCGTTGAAGCGGTCGACGCCGACCTGCGGCATGCCGGGCGCCGCGCCCTCGTGGAAGCCGATCGAAAAATCGAGTTCCTCGGCCGCCTGCCAGAACGGCTCGTAAACGGGATCGTGGATCAGCCGGTTGTTGTACGGGTTCGGCCGCAGGAAGCCGCCCTTCATGCCCAGTTCCTTGCGCGCGAAGGTCATTTCCGCGATCGCCGTGTGGACATCCTGCATCGGCAGCATCGCGACCCCGAACAGTCGGTCGGGGTACGGCTTACAGTAATCGGCGAGCCAGCGATTGTAGGCCCGGCAGATCGCGCCAGCGAGCTTGGGATCGACGACCCCGCCGACGAACAACCCGATGCTGGGATAGAGGAACGCCGCGTCGATCCCGTCCATGTCCATGTCGGGGATGCGCTTGTGCGGATCGAACCCGCCGGGGCGGCCTTGGTCGTATTCGAAGCCGTCGGCGATGACGTGGCCGTCGCGCGCCCCGATCGCGCCGATCGCGCCGAGCCCGCGCTCGGCGCTGCCCGCCATCATCGTGTCGATCTGCAGCTGCTGCTTGCCGTTGGCGTTGGTGACGAGCCGCGGCGCGCGCTCGCGAAAGGCTGGGTCGATGTAGTCGAGCCACAAATTGAGCGGCTCCAGGATATGCCCGTCGGCATCGACGACGTTGTAGGTGCGCGCCATGAAATCCTCCCTCAATGGATTGGGGCGTCATTGCGAGGAGCGCAGCGACGAAGCAATCCCGTCAAGCGTGAGGCTCGGGACAAGGTTGCTTCACTGCGCTCGCAAGGACGCCGTGTCGCGTCAGTTCAGCCCGTAGAACGCCATCGCGCCGCCGGCCATGACGCCGTGCTTGGTGGCGGCCGAGAGGCCGGCGGCGTCGAGTTGCTTCTCGATCATGTCGGGCGCGCCGGGGAAAAACCCGTCGCGGTGCGGGTAGTCGGTGGCCCACAGGATCTTGTTCGGGCCGATATAGTCGGCGAGGTGCTTGAGGCTGCCCTCGACCGGCTCGAACGAGATCCAGCATTGGCGCTTGAAGATGTCGCTGGGACGCGTCTTCAGCCCGCTGTCGTTGAAGCCCTGGTCGTCGAAATGCCGGTCCATGCGGTCGAGCCACGGCGCGATCCAGCCGCCACCGGATTCGAGGAAGCCGACGCGCAGCTTGGGGTGCCGCTCGCAGACGCCGCCCCAGATCATGCTGAGCGCCGCCAGCATCATCTCCATCGTGTGGCTGATGATGTGCTGCGCGGCGCGGCCCTGGAAGCGGTCGATGCCGACCGTCGGCATGCCGCTGGAGCCGCCTTCGTGGAAACCGATGACGAAATCCAATTCCTCGGCGGCCTTCCAGAACGGCTCGTAGACCGGGTCGTGGATCAGCCGGTCGTTGTACGGGTTGGGCCGCAGGAAACCGCCGCGCATGCCGAGTTCCTTGCGCGCGTAGGTCATTTCGATGATCGCCTGCTCGACCGACTGCATCGGCAGCATCGCGATGCCGAAGAGGCGATCCGGGTACGGCTTGCAGTAATCGGCGAGCCACCGGTTGTAGGCCCGGCACAGCGCGCCGGCGAGCGCCGGGTCATGCACCGCGCCCGAGAAGAGGCCCATGCTCGGATAGAGGAACGCGGCGTCGATGCCGTCCAAATCCATGTCCGGGATGCGCTTGTGCGGGTCGAACCCGCCGGGGCGTCCGTCCTCGTATTTCATCGTCTCGGCCTTGATCTCGCCCTGGCGCGCGCCGACCCCGCCGATGCCGCCCATGCCCTGCTGGCTGCCGAGCACCTGGTTTTCGAGGAACAGCTTTTCCTTGCCGTCATTGTCGATGATCAGCCGCGGCGCGCGGTCGCGATAGGCCGGGTCCATGTAGTCGTTCCACAAGCTCACCGGCTCAAGAATATGGCCGTCGGAATCGATGCGTTTGTAAACGCGCGCCATCTGTCGTTCTCCTCCATCTGACAACTGCCCGCCAAGGTCCGATCACCGGCGCGGGCTCGCCCTGGAAAAGGCTGCGTCATGCTGGCGCAGCCGCGCCCCAAAGGCAAGGTCGTAAGCCTGCCTTATTAAGCGGTCTGTCATGCAATGCGGCGAGCGGCGCTCCCGGCGCCTGCGGCTTACGCGCGTCGCGCCACTTGCGGCTTGCGCAGCTCCGGGGTCGGCGGCGGCATCGGCGCCGCGTCCGGCGTCGCGGCGCGGGCGATCTTGACGAGGGTCGCCATCAACCCGGCGACGCCCTTCAGCCGGGTCGCCTCTTCCTCCCAATTGCTCAGATAGACGAGCTTCTGGTCGGGACGCAGGCGCAGCCTGCCGGCATGCTTCTGGATCAGCTCGACCAGCCCCGCCGGGTTGGCGAAGCGGTTGCCGCGCAGCGCGATGACCGCGCCCTTGGGCCCGGCTTCGACCCGCTCGACCCCGGCCTCGCGGCAGGCGCGCTTGATTGCGATGATCTGCAACAGGTTCTCGACCTCGGCGGGCAGCTTGCCGAAGCGGTCGATCAGCTCGGCGGCGAAGGCCTCGCTCTCGCGCCGGTCGGCAAGGCCGGCGATCCGGCGGTAGAGGCCGAGCCGCACCGAGAGATCGGTCACATAATCCTCGGGGATCAGCACCGGCGTGCCGATCGTGATCTGCGGGCTCCACTCCTCCTCCCGAACCGGGCCACCGCCGTCCGTCGTGCGCGCCGCTGCCACCGCCTCTTCGAGCATGTGCTGGTAGAGCTCGATGCCGACCTCGCGGATATGACCGGACTGCTCGTCGCCGAGCAGATTGCCGGCGCCGCGGATGTCGAGGTCGTGGCTCGCGAGCTGGAACCCGGCGCCGAGCGTGTCCAGCGTCTGCATCACCTCGAGCCGGCGCTGCGCGGTCGGCGCCAGCTTTTTCTTTTCGGGCAGGGTCAGATAGGCATAGGCGCGCAGCTTGCTGCGCCCGATGCGCCCGCGCAACTGGTAGAGCTGGGCCAGCCCGAACATGTCGGCACGGTGCACGATCAAGGTGTTGGCGGAGGGAATATCAAGTCCCGACTCGATGATGTTGGTCGACAGCAGCAGATCGTAGGCGCGCTCGTCGAACGCGGTCATCACGGTTTCGAGCTCGGCCGCGGCCATCCTGCCATGCGCCATGCAGACGCGGATTTCGGGGACGATCTTGCGCAATTCGGTGCGTACCTCGTCGAGGTCGGCGATACGCGGCGCGACGTAGAACACCTGCCCGCCGCGGTCGCGCTCCCGCAGGATCGCCTCGCGCACCACGACCGGATCGAACGGCGTCACGAACGTGCGCACCGCCAGGCGGTCGACCGGCGGGGTCGCGATGATGCTCATCTCGCGCACCCCGGACAGCGCCAGCTGCAGGGTGCGCGGGATCGGCGTCGCGGTCAGCGTCAGCACGTGCACGTCGGCCTTCAACTGCTTCAGCCGCTCTTTCTGGACGACGCCGAAATGCTGCTCCTCGTCGACGATGACGAGCCCCAAATGGGCGAACTTCACGTCCTTGGCGAGCAGTGCGTGGGTGCCGACCACGATTTCGACCCGCCCGGCCGCGATCTCCTCCTTGACCTGCTTCGCGTCCTTGGGCGCGACGAGGCGCGACAATTGCGCGATCCGCACCGGCAGCCCGGCGAAGCGCTCGCTGAAGCTGCGGAAATGCTGGCGGGCCAATAGCGTCGTCGGCACCACCACCGCGACCTGCGCCCCCGAGAACGCCGCGATGAAGGCGGCGCGCAATGCGATCTCGGTCTTGCCGAAGCCGACATCGCCGCAGATCAGCCGGTCCATCGGCTTGCCCGACGCCATGTCGGCGAGCGTGTCCTCGATCGCGCGGAGCTGATCCTCGGTCTCGGGATAGGGGAAGCGCGCGGCGAATTCCTCGTAGATGCCTTCGGGCGGGGTCACCACCTCGCCGGGGCGAACCTGGCGCTCGGCGGCGACGCGGATCAATTCGCCGGCGATCTCGCGGATGCGCTGCTTGACGCGCGCCTTGCGCCCCTGCCACGCCGCGCCGCCGAGCCGGTCGAGCTGCGCCCCGGCCTCCTCGGAGCCGTAGCGCGACAAGACCTCGATATTCTCGACCGGCACGAACAGCCGGTCGTCGCCGGCATAGAGCACCTTGAGGCAATCGTGCGGCGCGCCGCCGACATCGATGGTCTCGAGCCCCTCGTAGCGGCCGATCCCATGCTCCTCGTGGACGACGAGGTCGCCGGCGGCGAGGCTCGTCGCTTCGGCGATGAATTCATCAAGGTTGCGGCGGCGGCGCGGCACCCGCGCCAACCGGTCGCCGAGGATGTCCTGCTCGCCGAGCACGACCAGGCTGTCGGTGGCAAACCCTTGCTCCAAAGGCAGGATGGCCAGCCCGACCGCCGAGCGGGGCAGCTTCGCCAGCGCATCGCCAGCGGCGACGGTCCGCAAATCCGCGAGACCGCGCTCGCGCAGGACCGTGGCGAGCCGGTCGGCGGCGCCCGCGCTATAGGCGGCGATCACCGGGCGCTTGCCGGATTTGCGCTCGGCGTCGAGATAATCGCGCACCGCCTCGAAGAGCTGGATCTTGGGGTCGGCGCGCTCGGCGACGAAATTCTTCGCCGGCCGCGCCCCCGCGTCGAAAACGTCGCGCCCCCTTTCGGGCGCGGCGAACGGCGAGAGCTGGACCACCGCGCGCCCGGCCAGCGCCTGCCGCCATTCCTCGTCGCCGATGAACATCTGCTCGGGCTTGACCGGGCGGTAGAGCGGGGCGCCGCTACTCGTCCCCGACGCGGCGATGCTGCGCCGCGCGGCGTAGAAATCCGCGACCCCTTCGAGCCGGTGCGCGCGCGCCTCCTCGCTCTGCCAGTCGAACGACACCGCCGCATCCGGTAGGTAGTCGAACAGCGTTTCCAGCGTCTCGTAATAGAGCGGCAGCCAGTGCTCCAT
Source organism: Allostellaceae bacterium (assembly GCA_035648415.1). Classification (GTDB taxonomy): domain Bacteria; phylum Pseudomonadota; class Alphaproteobacteria; order ATCC43930; family CGMCC-115725; genus DATARH01. Next base: position 10,355 of record DASRLO010000101.1, on the reverse strand, counting down.
GCCGGCATAGCGCCGCCCGGCGCTGACCGATTCGTAAAGCGCGTCCTCGCCGCCGACATTGCCGAAGAGCTCGCGGTAGCGCGTGCGGAAACGGTGGATCGCCGGCTCGTCGAGCAGCACCTCGCTGACCGGCTTCAATTCAAGCCGGTCGAGCGCGCCGGTCGAGCGCTGGGTCAGCGGGTCGAAGCTGCGCAGGCTTTCGAGCGCGTCGCCGAAGAAATCGAGCCGCACCGGCTGCGCCGCGCCCGCCGGGTAAAGATCGACGATCCCGCCGCGGATGGCGAATTCTCCCGCCTCGCGCACCGTGTCGGTGCGGGTGTAGCCGTTGTTGCGGAAGAAGCTCTGCAGCCGGTCGAGCGGGATGCGCCCGCCCGCTCCTAAGACCAGCACGCGCCCGTCGAACAGCTTCTTCGGCGGCACGCGCTGGACCACGGCGTTGACTGTGGTCAGCACAAAGACCCGCCCCTGGGAATCGGCCATCTCGCCGCCCGCGAGCCGCGTCAGCGTGTCGATGCGGCGACTGGTGATCTCGCCGTTGGGCGACACCCGGTCGTAGGGCAGGCAATCCCACGCCGGGAAGGTCAGCACCGTCAGCCCGGGATGAAAGAATTGCAGCGCCGCGGCGAACCGCGACATCCGCCCGTCGTCGCGGCAGACATGCAGCCAGGCGCCGCGCTTCGCCTCGCGCAGCAGCGCGCCGAGCGTCGCCGCGTCGTGGCCCTCGGGCGCGCCGAACAGCGTCACCCGCCGCGGCACGTCGCCCAGCGATTTTGCGAGTGTGTCGAGCGGCATCAAATTCCTCGATAATCTCTCCGCCCCTTGGGGGGAGAGGGAGGGACCCATCGCGCAGCGATGGGAGGGTGAGGTGGGAATGCTCGGACCTCTCTGGCATCCCCCACCTCACCTAACCTCTCCGCCCCCAGGGGCGGAGAGGAAAAGCGGGCGAGCCTCGCAACGAAAGCGAACGTGTCGAGCGGCATCAGACCATCTGACAATTACGTTGGCCGCGGCGTATAGCGGAAGGCGAGCAGCAATCGGGTCACGTCATGGTTGCAATCGGCGGACGGCGCGGCGCGGCCGGTGATCCAATCCAACAGATCGGGGTCCGGCACGTCGAGCAGCGCCTCGTAGCGGTCGAGCTGCGCCTCGCCGAAACCGGCGAGGTGCTGCTCGGCGAACGAGCCGAGGATCAGATCGGCCTCGCGCATGCCCCGATGCCAGGAGCGAAACAACAGCCGCTTGCGGCGGGGGTCGGGCAAATGTGTCATGGTTCGGCTTGGCGCTGCTCGCGCATCGATATAATCGGTCGCGGGCGTCGCGTCAGCCTGCGACGGCGAATAGCGGACAACTAAAAACTTGCGCCCTGCCCTTCTCGACAGGCTTTTCGCGCCGGTGACGACGCTCACCGGGATCGGGCCCAACCTCGGCCGGCTCATCGAGCGCGTGGCCGGAAAACTCATCGTCGATCTTTTATGGCACCTGCCGACCGGCCTCATCGACCGCAGCGACGCGCCGCCGGTCGCCGAGATCGAAGACGGCGCCATCGTCACGCTGAAGCTCACGGTCGAGCGCCACGAACCGGGCATGGGACGCCGGCCGTACCGGGTGATCTGCTACGACGGCACCGGCTTCATCACCCTCATCTATTTCAATGTCAAAAGCGATTACCTGGAACGGCTGCTGCCAGTCGGCGCCGAGCGCATCGTCAGTGGCAAGGTCGAGTTTTACGTCGGCATCCCGCAGATAGCCCATCCCGACCATGTCGTCGCGGTCGACCAGGCCGACCGCATCAAGCCGATCGAGCCGACCTACCCGCTGACCGCGGGGCTGCCGCCGCGGGTGCTGCAACGCGCCGTCGCGAGCGCCGTGGAATGCGCGCCGGCCCTGCCGGAATGGATCGACGGGCCGCTGCGCCGCCAGCGCGGCTGGCCGAGCTGGCAGGACGCGATCGCCGCGGTTCACGCGCCGCAGGGCAGCGCCGACCTGTCGCCCTCGACCCCGGCGCGCGAGCGGCTCGCCTATGACGAGATCTTCGCCAGCCAGCTTGCGGTCGCGCTGGTGCGGGCGCGGCGCCAGCGGCGACGCGGGCGCAAGCTGGAGGGTTCCGGCGAGCTCGCCCAAAAGATCGAGACCGGGTTCGGCTTCGCGCTGACCCAGAGCCAGCGCCTCGCGGTCGCTGAGATCGCCGGCGACATGAAGGCGCCGCACCAGATGATGCGACTCCTCCAAGGCGATGTCGGCAGCGGCAAGACCGTCGTCGCCCTCTTGGCGATGCTGATCGCGGTCGAGAGCGGCGCGCAGGCGGCGCTGATGGCGCCGACCGAGGTGCTCGCCCGCCAACACCACGCGACCCTGTCGCGCCTGGCCGCGCCGGCCGGGATCGAGGTCGCGCTGTTGACCGGCCGCGAGCGCGGCAAGCCGCGCGAGGCGCTGATCGCAGGGATCGCCGCGGGAACCTTGCCAATCGTCGTTGGAACCCACGCTCTGCTGACGACCGATGTCGTGTTCCGCGACCTCGCGCTCGCCGTCATCGACGAGCAGCACCGCTTTGGCGTCGAGCAGCGTTTGGCGCTCAGCGAAAAGGGCAAGGCCACCGACACGCTGCTGATGAGCGCGACGCCGATCCCGCGCACCCTGATGATGACGGTCTACGGCGACCTCGACACCTCGCGCCTCGTCGAGAAGCCGCCCGGCCGCCAGAAGATCGACACCCGCGCGATGCCGCTCGAGCGCTCCGGCGAAATCGTCGAGGCGGTGGCCCGCGCGGTCTCACGCGGCGCCAAGGCCTATTGGATCTGCCCGATGGTCGAGGAATCGGAAACCGCCGACCTCGCCGCCGCCGAGGAACGCTACCGGACGCTGGCCGCGATGCCGGCGTTCGGCGGCCGGGTCGGGCTGGTGCACGGCCGCATGAAATCCGCCGACAAGGACCGCGCGATGGCGGATTTCGCCGGCGCCGGCAGCGACCTCCTCGTCGCCACCACCGTCATCGAGGTCGGCATCGATGTGGCCGCCGCGACAATCATGGTCATCGAACACGCCGAACGCTTCGGCCTCTCCCAGCTCCACCAGCTGCGCGGCCGCATCGGCCGCGGCAACGAGGCATCGACCTGCCTCCTGCTCTACCAAAGCCCGCTCGGCGCGATCGCCCACGAGCGCCTCTCGATCCTGCGCGAGACCGAGGACGGGTTCCGCATCGCCGAGGAGGATCTGCGCCTGCGCGGCGGCGGCGAGGTGCTCGGCACCCGGCAAAGCGGCCTGCCGGCGCTGCGCCTCGCCGACCTCGCCGCGCACGAGCCATTGATCGCGGTGGCGCACGACGACGCCCGCCTCGTGCTGACCCGCGACCCCAAGCTCGACAGCGAGCGCGGCGCGGCGCTGCGCACTCTTCTCTATCTGTTCCAGCGCGACGAGGCGGTGCAGTACATAAGGGCGGGGTGACGACTGCTAACCCCTCAACTAAAATAACCCACGATGTCCGCGAGCGCCGTTCTCAATCATTCGAAAGCCGGCTTCACCGATGCTCAGGTGACGGCCCTTGCCGAGTATTTCGACTCGCAGATGGCGACCAAAGGCGACATCGCCGAACTGAAGCTGGATATCGCCGACGTAAAGCTGGAGATCGAGAAAGTCCGGTCCGAGCTAAAATTGGATATCGAGAAAGTCCGGTCCGATCTCGACGTCAAGATCGCCGATACCAGAACCGACCTGATCAAATGGCTTGTCGGCTTGGCGATCGCCCAAGGCGCGGCAATCGTTGGGCTGGTAAAACTCCTTCCCGGAATGCACTCCTGAAGAATCCACGCTCCCAAATGGCAGCGCACGACTGGGATGCCGGACAGTATCTGCGCTTTGCCGACGCGCGCACCTTGCCGGCGATCGATCTTTTGTCGCGGATCGAACTCCACGCGCCGCGCCGCATCGTCGATCTCGGCTGCGGTCCCGGCAACAGCACCGCGCCGCTGAAGGCGCGCTGGCCGGACGCGCAGGTCACCGGCATCGATTCCTCGGCCGAGTTGCTCGCCGCCGCTAGGCGCGACCATCCCGGTATCGACTTCGTCGAAGGCGACATCGCGACATGGCGAGCCGGCGAGCCCGCCGACATCGTCTTCGCCAACGCCTCGATGCAATGGGTCGGCGGCCACGACACGCTGATGCCGCGGCTGTTCGAGACTGTCGCACCCGGCGGGGTCCTGGCGGTGCAGATGCCGCGCAACCACGATTTCGCGACCCACGCGCTGATGCGGCAGGTCGCCGCGGAGGGCGAGTGGCGCGACCGACTCGCCGGCGCGCGCGAACCGTCTCCGGTCAAGCCGCCCGAATTCTATTACGAACTGCTGGCGCCGCGCTCGGCCGACTTCACGATATGGGAGACCAATTACATCCAGCCGATGGACGGTCCCGAGGCGATCATCGCCTGGCTGCGCGGCACCGGGCTGCAGCCGTTTCTCGCCCGGCTGACGGAGGCCGAGCGGCCGATATTCCTCGAACGCTACGCGGCGCTGCTCGCCGAGGCCTACCCGGCGCGAGCCGACGGCAAGATCCTGCTGCCCTATCCGCGCCTGTTCTTCATCGCTTCGCGGCGGGGTTAGGGCTAAATTCCGCGCAGCCCGCACGGAGGACACGAATGTTGCAGATCGCCGACCGGATGAAGACGCTCGGCACCGAGACCGCGTTCGAGGTGCTGGCGCGCGCCAACGCCCTCGCGGCGCAGGGCAAGTCGATCATCAACCTCGGCATCGGCCAGCCCGATTTCGCGACGCCGGAGCACATCGTCGAGGCCGGCCGCAAGGCGCTCGCCGACGGGCATCACGGCTATACCCCGGCGAACGGCATCCTGCCGCTGCGCGAGGCGGTCGCCGCCGACCTTTATCGCCGCCACCAGGTCGCGGTGTCGCCCGACGACGTGCTGGTCGTGCCCGGCGGCAAGGTCACGATGTTCTTCGCCATCATGCTGTTTGGCGAACCGGGGGTGGAGATCATGTACCCCAACCCCGGCTTCCCGATCTACGAGAGCGTCATCCGCTTTTCCGGCGCGACGCCGGTGCCGATGCCGCTCTACGAGCGCGCCGGCTTTTCGTTCAGCGCCGGCGAGGTGCTGGCGAAGATCACCCCGCGCACCCGGCTCATCATCATCAACAGCCCGGCCAACCCGACCGGCGGCGTGGTGCCGAAATCCGAGCTCGACGAGCTCGTCGCCGGGCTGCGCGACCACCCCCAGGTCGCGGTCATGAGCGACGAAATCTACGGCGAGATCCTCTATGACGGATCCGAGCACCATAGCCTCTTGCGCTATCCCGAAATCCGCGACCGGGTCATCCTGCTCGACGGCTGGAGCAAGACCTACGCGATGACAGGCTGGCGGCTCGGCTACGGGGTCTGGCCGAAGCAGCTCTTTCCGCACGCCGAGCGGCTGGCGATCAACTGCCATTCCTGCACCAATGCGGCGACGCAGTTCGCCGGCATCGCGGCATTGAAAGGTCCACGCGAGCCGGTCGAGCGCATGGTGCGGGCCTTTGCCGAGCGGCGCGAGTTCATCGTCAAGGCGCTGAACTCGCTCCCCGGCATTCGCTGCGCCAATCCGGGCGGCGCGTTCTATACCTTCCCCAACGTGGCGGGCACCGGCTACGACGCCAAGACGCTGCAAACCGAGCTGCTCGACAAGGCGGGTATTGCGACGATCGCCGGCACCAGCTTCGGCGCGCTGGGGGAGGACTACATCCGGATTTCCTACGCCAACAGCCTCGAGGCGCTAAGCGAGGCGGTCGAGCGGATTCGGAAATTTCTCGGCAATCTGCCGCGCTCCGATGCGGCTTGAGATCGTCGGCCTTGAATACGCCTAGAAACTAGGCATTCTGCCGGTCGATCGCCCGAAACGCCCGCAAATCGCGGGAAATGGCGGGCGTCCTGGTCGTCGTCCCCGGCGCTGGCACGGGTTATGCTGAGGCTAGCGGCGACAGCCGAGTATCGGGCATGGGAGGTCGGTTGCGATGAAGAAGGTCGAGGCGATCATCAAGCCGTTCAAGCTGGATGAAGTGAAGGAGGCCCTGCACGAGGTCGGCATCAAAGGGATCACCGTCGTCGAGGCCAAGGGCTTCGGCCGGCAGAAGGGCCATACCGAGCTCTATCGCGGCGCGGAATACGTCGTCGACTTCCTGCCCAAGGTGAAGATCGAAGTCGTCATGGAAGATTCGATGGTTGAGCGCGCGGTCGAGGCGATCCAGCAATCGGCGCATACCGGGCGCATCGGCGACGGCAAAATCTTCGTCTCGACCATCGAGGAGGCGATCCGCATCCGCACCGGCGAGCGCGGCCCCGACGCGATTTAACCGGACGCGACCCGAACCCGGCGCGATCTGGCGGCGAGCACAACCTCTTTCTTTTTCCAACAGCAGGAACGGACGATGGCAGGCGATATTGAGACGGTGATGGATCTGTTGACGGAGCATGAGGCGAAGTACGTCGACTTCCGCTTCACCGACCCGCGCGGCAAATGGCAGCATCTGGCTCACCACGTGCGCACCATCACCCCCGAGTTCCTCGAGGAAGGGGTGATGTTCGACGGCTCGTCGATCGCCGGGTGGAAGGCGATCAACGAGTCGGACATGCTGTTGAAGCCCGATTGCTCGACCGCCGTCATGGACCCGTTCGCGGCGCAGCCGTCGCTGATCATCTTCTGCGACGTGCACGAGCCGCTGACCGGGGTGCCCTACCCGCGCGACCCGCGCTCGCTCGCCAAGAAGGCGCAGCAATACCTGACCTCGACCGGGATCGGCGACACCGCCTATTTCGGGCCCGAGGCCGAGTTCTTCGTGTTCGACGACGTGCGCTACGAATCGACCATGCAGTCGGCCTCCTACAGCATCGACAGCGAGGAAGGTCCCTGGGTCAGCGCCAAGCAGTTCCCCGACGGCAATACCGGCCACCGCCCGCCGATCAAGGGCGGCTACTTCCCGGTGCCCCCGGTGGACGGCGCCTCCGACCTCAGAGCCGAGATGCTCTCGGTGATGCTCGACATGGGGCTCGAGGTCGAAAAGCACCATCACGAGGTCGCCCCCTCGCAGCATGAGCTCGGCAACGTCTTTTCGACCTTGGTCAAAGCCGCCGACAACATGCAGATTTACAAATACGTCGTGCACAATGTCGCGCACCAATACGGCAAGACCGCGACCTTCATGCCCAAGCCGATCAAGGGCGACAACGGCTCGGGCATGCACGTCCACCAGTCGATCTGGAAGTCGGGCGGCCCGACCTTCGCCGGCAACCTCTACGCCGACCTCTCCGAGACCGCGCTCTACTACATCGGCGGCATCATCAAGCACGCCAAGGCGATCAACGCCTTCACCAACCCGACCACCAACTCCTACAAGCGCCTCATCCCGGGCTTCGAGGCGCCGGTGCTGCTCGCCTACTCGGCGCGCAACCGCTCGGCCTCGTGCCGCATCCCGATCGCCTCCAGCCCCAAGGGCAAGCGCGTCGAGGTTCGCTTCCCCGACCCCGCCGCCAACCCCTATCTCGGCTTCGCCGCGATGCTGATGGCTGGGCTCGACGGCATCCAGAACAAGATCCATCCCGGCGACGCGATGGACAAGAACCTTTACGACCTGCCGCCCGAGGAGTTGAAGGACGTGCCGACCGTCTGCGGCTCGCTGCGCGAGGCGCTGGGCGCGCTCGAAGCCGACCACGCCTTCCTCGCCAAGGGCGACGTCTTCCCGCGCGATCAGATCGAAAGCTACATCGAACTCAAATGGGAGGAGGTCTACAATTTCGAGCACAGCCCGCACCCCATCGAGTTCCAGATGTACTATTCGGTCTGAGCTACAACCAGCGCACAGGTGAAAGGCCGGGGAATTCCCCGGCCCTTTCTTTTCGGTCTCCATCCCGGCGAAGGCCGGGACCCATTTATCCGCCGCTCGTGCGCGTTGAAGGATGGCCCCGGCCTACGCCGGGGTGGTGGCAGAGGTGGAGTTACGGCCGATGCACCAGCAGCGACGCCAGCAGCGCCGCCGCCAGCAGCGCCGATATCGCTTGCCATACCTGTACCGGCGCGCGCTCGTACAAGGTGCGCGGCCGCGCGGCGAGCACGGGGTCGCGCGCCGGCCCGGCCTCCATCTCCAGCGCGAACTCGGTCATGTCCTGATAGCGCTTCGCCGGGTCGAGCGCGATCGCGGGGCCGATCGCCGCCTGCACCCAAGCCGGCAGGTCGGGCCGCAGCTCGGAGAAATCGCGCGGCCGGTGGCGCCGCGGCGGGCTCACCGCATCGGCGTTGCCGTAAGGGTACTCGCGGGTGAAGGCGCGGAAGAGGGTGACGCCCAGCGCGTAGAGGTCGCTCGCCTCGCTGCCGGGTTCGCCGTCGGCCATCTCGGGCGCCATATAGGCCGCGGTGCCGGGGATGTTCTCGGGCGGAAATTCCTCGAGCCCCGGCACGCGGACGACCCCGAGGTCGATCAGCTTCAGCGCGCCGTCGCCTTCGAGGATCACGTTGTCCGGCTTGATGTCGCGGTGGATGATGCCGGCGCGATGCAGCGCCGCCGCGGCGCGCGCCAGCTTGATCGCGATGTTCCGCCCCTCTTCCAGCCCCAGCTGCGGACTGCGCGACAGCCGCGCTTCCAGCAGTTCGCCGGCATAAAGCGGCATCACCGTATAGAGGCAGCTCTGCCGGCCGGGCGGCAGCTCGATCACCCGGCCGACCCAGGGATTGTGCACCCGCGCGCCGACCCACGCCTCGCGCACGAAGGCGGCGCGGTAGGCCTCGACGCTGGCGATCTGCGGCTTGGGGAATTTGATCGCGACCTCGCCGCCCTCGACCTCGTCCTCGGCGCCGAACAATCGGCTGTAGCGGCCGTCGGAGATCAGCGCCTTCAAGAGGAACCCGTCGATCGTCTCGCCGCCGACCGGCGCCGGCATGATCGGCAGCCGCAGGATGCCGGCGCTGATGTCGGCCGACCCCGCGCTCGGCAGCGCGACCACGTCGAGCACCAGCGCGGTGCTGTTGTCCACGCCGCCGGCCGCGAGCGCGGCGGCGACCAGCGCGTTGGCGGTATCTTCCGGCGCGGAGCGTTCGCGCAGGATGTCGCCGATGCTCTCATCGGCCAGAAACCCGTGCACCCCGTCGCTGCACAACAAGAAGCGGTCGTGCAGCGCCACCGGCTGCGAGGCGTAGTCGAGCCGCACCTCCGCCTCCACCCCGAGCGCGCGGGTGAGGGTATGCGAGCGGCCCGTCCCTTCCTGCCGCACATGGTCGGTGGTGAGACAGGTGAGCCGGTTGCCGCTCAGCCGGTAGGCGCGGGTGTCGCCGACATGCAGCAGATGCGCGGCCCGGCCGCGCAGCACCAGCGCGGTGAACGTGCAGCCCAACCCCGCGAGGTCGGGATCCTGCCGGCCCATCGAATTGACCCAGCCGTTGAGGGCGCTGACGATCCGCGCGCCCGCGCGCTGCACCTCCATCGTCTCGGGCAGGTCGCAGAACCCGTCGAGAAAGCCGCGCACCGCGGTCTCGGCCGCGATGCGGCCGCCCTTGGCGCCGCCGATCCCGTCGGCGATCGCGGCGACGACTTCCTGGCGCGGCTCGGGCAGCTCGGCTCCGATCAGGGCGCCGGCGAAATCCTCGTTGGCCTTGCGCGGGCCGGTCTGCGAGGAAAACCCCACGATGGCCCGGATGCCGGTCTCCGCCGCCGCAGCGACGCCGATGTGCTCGCCTGATCCGCTGGTCAATCGCGCTCTCCGGAAACGACGACCGAAATTCGCCTAATTCGATGGTTTCGCCGTGCGAATAAACGCGGCAGTTACCCGTCTATTTTTTAGGCAATCTGATCCGCTCAGCATCTGAACCGCCGGACGCGGGCGCCCCGCCTTATTCCGATCGGCACGTGTAATAGAGGAAGTAGCCGCCGGTGCTCGAGGCGTTGCGAAGCTGGAGCTTCCCGGTAGCGCGTTCGAGGTCGTAGAAGCCCTCTTTCGGGTCGTGCCAGCTGATCTGTTTGTCGGAAATCGACGCGGGCCACGTATCGACGACGGCGCGATCGAGATCGACGACGACCGGCCAGTTCGCTCCGCTGGCGGGATTGGTACACCGGAACCGGAGGACCCCGGCCTCGGACGCGCGCGCCTCTGTTGCCGGAACCGCGCTGGCCGCCGCCACCAACAGCCCCGCCGCGAGCCGGTACGCGATCCGGTGCCATAAAAATTTTCTCAATCTTATCAACGGTCTCGCTTCGAAGATGGGAGCGTCCGGCACATAGGCACAAATCTTGCCTCAAACCGATCCGAACGGCGCGTTTGTCGAAACCGGCTCAACCGGGGGGTCGGCATAAGGGTCGGATTGAATCATACGAGGTGGAGAATGCTAGTCGCAT
>DASRLO010000100.1:0-6941 GCA_035648415.1 Allostellaceae bacterium | reverse complement strand
GGGTCAAATCGCCGCTCGCCTGCACCTCCTTCTCGTGGCCGAGCGCCCAGCGCACCGAGGGGAAGGCGATGTCGTCCCACGGGATATCGTCCCAGCCAAAGAGGGCGACCTCGAGGCTTTCGGGGCCGGCCGAGACGGTCTCGTCGACCAGCCGCGCGCGGTAGATCAGCTGCACCTGGCTGATGCGCGGGATGTCGTAGATCGCGAGCAGGCTCTCGATCGCGATTTTGGCGCGCGCCTCTTCCCAGGCCTCGCGCTCGGCGCCGGCGCGGGTCGACTCGTTGAGCTCCAGATACCCGGCCGGCAGCGTCCAGAACCCGTGCCGCGGGTCGATCGCCCGGCGGCACATCAAAATCTTGTCGCCCCACCGCGCCACCGAGCCGACGACGATTTTCGGGTTGTCGTAGAGGATAAAGCCGCATTCGGCGCAAACCAGCCGCTCGCGCTCGTCACCCTCCGGGATGGCGCGGACGGAGGGCCCAGGCCGGGATCGAGATTCGGTCATCGCAAGGTTTTACTCAAGCTGGCCTGCGCTTTAGCTTTCCTTGGCCGGGCTTGACCAGTGCGCCTTCATCCCACGGACCCGATCCGTGGGCATCCACGAATTGTCTCAGCCTAATCGCGGACTCCCGGGTCAAGCCCAAGGGAAAGGGTTTGTGGGGGCTTCGTGTCAGGCCGGCACCGGCATGGCGCGCTGGTTGTACATGCGCTTGCGGATCGCGGCCTTCTCCTCGTCCGAGAGGGACGCCGGGTCGGGCGGCAGGTTGGCGCCGATCGCGAGGCCGCGCTGCACCGCCGGCCGGGCGCTCAGTTCGTCGAACCAGCGCTTGAAGTGCTTGAACTCCTCGATCTGCTGGCCCTGTGCCTTCCAATTGACCGTCCACGGGTAGCAGATCATGTCGGCGATCGTGTATTCGTCTCCGGCGACGTATCTGCTGCGGTGGAGCTTGTTGTTGAGCACGCCGTAGAGCCGGTTCGCCTCGTCGGTAAAGCGGTTGATCGCATAGGTGAGATCGCCCGCCTCGGGCCCGGCGCGGCGGAAATGGCCGCATTCGCCGAGCTTTGGCCCTTGGTTCGCCATCTGCCAGATCAGCCACTCGGTGACCGCGTACTTGCCGCGCAGGTCTTGCGGCCAGAACTTCCCCTCTTTTTCGGCGATGTACATCATGATCGCGCCCGATTCGAAGACCGAGACCGGTGCGCCGCCGCCCTTGGGATCATGGTCGACCATCACCGGCATCCGGTGGTTCGGGTTCATCTTGAGGAATTCCGGGGTGAATTGGTCGCCGCGCTGGATGTTGCACGGGACGACCTTGTAGTCGAGGCCGCACTCCTCGAGCAGGATGGTGACCTTTTTGCCATTGGGGGTCGGCCAGTAATGCAGATCGATCATCGCTGATCCTCGTTGCTGGAAGGGGCATTGGGAGTGTCGGGCGAGGACACTAAGGCAAATTCGACGGTCGCGGAATCGCTTCAGGGCTGAGTTGCATCGATGCGCACAGTTACCCGCAACGTCCGGTGCGAACTTTGCGTATAACCTATTGGCGTGTCGGCTGACGGCGGAGCGACGGGGGGATGGACGGGGCGGTGATTGACAGCGGTTTGGGGCCGGCGCAAAAAGCTGCCGGCTGCCGCTCCGCATCGCCGCTTTCGCGGGGGCCGCTCAAGGTCGGCGTGCTGGTCGACCTGACCCTGTCGCAAGACGCCGGCGGCCATGTGAAATGTTGGGAGCGGATCGCCGAGGCGGCGGTCGAGTTTCCCGACCGGCTCGACCTCACCGTGCATTTCAACGGCCCGGAAAGGTCTTTTGGCAAACCTTCCGGGGCCCGCCGGATCGAGCTGTCGCCGTCCGTGCGCTATGTCCTGCTGCCGCCGGTGTTTAGCACGCGGCGGCTGGTGCGGCAGGTGCCCGACCACACCGATCTCGGCTTTTGGCATCCCCGGCTCGCCCGCGAGCTGCCGGATTATGACGTGATCCACACAACCGACGCGTTCTTCTGCTACGCCCGCACCGCGACGCGCTTCGCCCGCAAGAGCGGCACGCCGGTGGTCAGTTCGATCCACACCAATACACCCGAATACGCCCGCATCACCGTCGAGCGCCTGCTCGGCAAGGTCTTCGGTGACGGCATGACGTACCGGCTGGTCAACGATCGCCTGGCGATCCCGGGCCGGATCAGCCGGCTCCTGGAGCGGCGGCTTTATCGCCACCTCGACCGGGTGACGATGGCGATGGCGAGCTACGGTGGCGGGCTCGAAGCGAAATCCGGCGGCTGGCATTGCGGCGTTGCGCTGCGCCGCGGGCTCGACCGCGTGCTGTTCGACCCCGCCAAGCGCGACCGCGCCTGGTTCGAGGCGCGGTTCGGCGTGCCGCCGGGGCGGTTCGTGGTGATGTACGCCGGCAAGCTCAACGCCGGCAAAAATGCGCATTTGCTGGGCCCGGCGGTCGAAGCGGCGCGGCAGGGCGGTCTGCCGATCCATCTGTTTTGCGCCGGCCAGGGCGACGAGCGCGCCGGCATCGCCGCCCGGCTCGGCGCGGCCGCGACCTTCCCCGGCGTGCTGGCGCAGGACGAGCTGGCCCGCGCCTACGCCTCGGCCGACCTCTTCCTATTTCCGTCGATGATCGACGAGTCGGGCAACGCCGCGGTCGAGGCGTTGGCCTCGGGTCTGCCGGCGCTGCTCGCCGCCGGCAGCGGGGTCGCGGCCCGGATGGCCGCGTGCGAGGCGGTGCAGGTTCTGCCGGGCGACGATCTGACGGCCTGGGCCGAGGCAATCGCCGCGCTCGCAGCGGCTCCGCACCGCTGCCGCGAGCTGGGGTCGGTGGCGCGCGCCCATATCGAAGCCGAAGTCCCGAGCTGGGGCCAGGTGGTCGCCGAGGATTTGCTGCCGGTCTGGCAGGGCGCCGTCGCGCGGGGCCGGGCCTGACCGGATCGCGCCGGATCCTGATCCTCGCGCCGCACCCCGATGACGAGATTGTCGCCTGCGGCATCGCCGCCCGCCGTGCCCGCGCCGAGGGGGCGCGGGTATTCGTCCTTTACCTCACGACCGGCATTCCGCCGCGCGGATTGCTCTGGCCGTGGCAGCGGCGGTCGTATGGCGCGCGCATCGCCCGCCGCCGCGACGAAGCGCTGGCGGCGGCCGGTTGTTTCGGGCTGGAGCCGGCCGGGTTCTGCGATATTTCCTCGCGCCGGCTGGTCGCGCATCTCGACGAGGCGGCGTCCACGCTCGATCGGACGCTCGCCGGCACGTCCGCCGATTGCCTGTGGGTTCCCGCCTTCGAGGGGGCGCACCAGGACCACGACGCGGCCAACGCGCTCGCCGCGCGGTTTCGCGATCGGCTGCCGGTCTGGGAATTCGCCGCCTACAACTGCGCCGGCGGCAAGGCGCGCTCGAACCGGTTCGCCGACGCGCGCGGCGGGGTGATCGAGTTGCGCCTCAGTCGCGACGAGGCGGCGCTTAAGCGCCGCGGGCTGGCGCTTTACGCGTCCGAGCGCGGCAACCTCGCGCATATCCGCACAGCCGAGGAGGCTTCCCGTCCGCTTCCGCGCCACGATTACGGCGCACCGCCGCATGCCGGCAAATTGTTTCGCGAGCGCTTCCATTGGGTGCCGTTCAGGCATCCGCGCATCGACTTTATGCCATCGGCGGAAATCTACGCGGCGCTGGGCCGGTGGTGTACCGCGGCCGCGGGCGCGCAGAGACCTGGCGTCGCCCCGGCCGCCGACGGCTGGCCGCCGGGATCCCGGAAGCGGAGCTGAAGTTCAGCGCGTGACGTTTTACCGAAAGCCGCGATCCGGCGCGACGGCTACCGGCGCCGGCCCCGCGCGGTTGGCGGCGGCGTCTCGGTATCGCTCGCGATTCGGCCGAGTTCCGCCTCGGCCATGCGGGTGAGGAGGACCTTGCGTCGCTGGCACATCAGCTTGATCTGTCCCTCGATCCCGCCGGAATGCGCGCCGAGCACATATTCCCGCGTCATCGGCTCATCGAGTTCTTCCATGCGCTGGCAGAGCCGAACCATCAGCTCACGCATCTCGGTGAGCGCCACATAGCCGTGGCGGTGCAGAATTTCGTGCCGCGAACTCTTCATAACCGCCGGTCCTCGGGCCAACGCGCATTGGGGCGATCTGCTGTATTACCCCCGCCGCGTTAATGAGAGGTCAATGCCTGGGGCGAGTTCGCCGGGCCTGGTCTCCGGGATCATCCGGCGTGTCGGTCTCGCTCGAACCCGCGCACCGTGGGATTTTAGACGTCGGACAAGGGCAAGCTTCGGCCTGCCTTTTTAAGCGGCACGGCGGTACAATGTAGCCGGGGACAGCAAAGAGGTGGCGGGATGAGGTTCGGATTGTTCGGGGGCGCACGGGCGCGCGGCGGCCCCGCCGGCGACAGTGAGGGCTACCACGATTTCATCAGCTACGTGGTCGAGGCGGAGAGGCTCGGCTTTTCGAGCGTGTTCCTCGTCGAACACCATTTCACCGGGTTCGGCCAGATCTCGGCCTCGCTCAACCTCTTGAGCTATCTCGCGGCGCGCACCGAGCGGATCCGGCTCGGCACCGCGGTCGTGGTGTTGCCGTGGCACAACCCGATCCTCGTCGCCGAGCAGGCGGCGACGCTCGACCTGTTGTCGAACGGCCGGCTCGATCTCGGCGTCGGCAAGGGCTACCGCGCGTACGAATTCTCCGGCTTTTGCGTGCCGCAGGACGAGGCCGCCGAGCGCTTCGACGAGGCGATGGCGGTCATTCGCCTGTCGTGGACATCGGGCGGCGAACGGTTCTCGTACAAAGGCAAGTGGCACAGCTACGACAACGTCGTCGTCGAGCCGAACCCGATCCAGCAGCCGCACCCGCCGTTCTGGCTCGGCGCCGGCAGCGCCGACTCGATCCGCCGCGCCGCGCGCGAGGGTTACAACCTGCTGCTCGACCAGATCGCGCCGACCGATCTCGTCATCGAGCGCGTCAAGGTGTTCCGCGAGGAGTGCCAGGCGATCGGCCGCGCCTATGATCCGATGATGGTCGGCGTGACGCGCGGCTTGCAGATCATCCGCAAGGAATCCGAACGCAGGCAGGCGATCCGGACGCGCCGCGAGGTGCTGAAGAACATCGGCGATCTCGCCCGCGGCCCGGGCGCCGAGCGCTACCATCAGATCAAGGACGATGCCGACGCGTTCCGGATCGACGATGCGCCGCTGCTCGGCACGCCGGACGAGATCGTCACCCAGCTGAGGCGGCTCGAGGCCGGCGGCGTCGCGAACGTGCTGTTCGCCGCGCCCGGCGCCTCGGTCGCGCATCTGCGCACCTTCGCCGAGGAGATCATGCCGGCCTTCGCTGGCAACCCGATGGGGCTGGCGCAGGTCTGACAACGCTTTACCGCGAAGTACGCGAAGGAAACGCAAAAGGCGCGAAGGCTTTTCGGCGCGAAGCGCCATTATCCACAGTGAGACGGTGAGGCAGTGAGATTGCCGTCGCCTGCCTCACGATCTCATTGTAAAAATTTACTGGTCGCCCTGCGCGCGACCGATGGAAGCCTTCGCGTCCTTTGCGTTTCCTCCGCGTCCTTTGCGGTAGGATGTTCTGCTGAACATCAAAGGAGGAACGCATGCCCGACGATCGCGAAAACCGGGTCGCGCTGGTCACTGGCGGCTTGCGCGGGTTGGGGCGGGCGATGAGCCTCGGCCTGGCGCGCGCCGGGCATCCGGTGGTCGCGGTCGGCCACATCGACAGCGACCTCGACGAGATGCAGGCCGAGGCCGAAAAGCTGCAACTGGGCCAGCTTTTCCACCCGCTCGTCGCCGATCTGCGCGACGCCGGCCAGTGCGACCAGGTCGTCGCCGCGACGCACGAGCGCTTCGGCAAGATCGACATCCTCGTCAACAGCGCCGGCCTCACTTTCACCTATATCGACCCGGCGCGGTTCCGCCGCGACAGTATTTAGCGCTTCTGGCAGGTCGACGACGAGATCATCGACAATGTCGTCACCACCAATTACCTCGCCGCCGACCGCCTGGCGCGGCGGGTGGCGCCGGCGATGGTGGAGCGCGGCTGGGGCCGTATCGTCAACGTGACGACCAAGCTCGACACGATGAACCGCATCGGCACCCATCCTTACGGCGCGGCCAAGGCCGGACTCGAAATGGCGACCGAGGTGTGGGCCAAGGATGCCGAGGGCAGCGGGCTGACGGTCAACATCGTCAACCCCGGCGCCGGCGCCAACACGCCGGGCATGGCCGACGAGATGCGCGAGGCGAGCGCGGCGGGACGCGTCTCCCGCCTGGTCGAGCCGGACGAGATGGTGCCGCCCATCGTCTTCGTCGCCTCGCGCGACGCGGACCAAATCAATGGCTGGCGCTTCGACGCCAATCTGTGGAACCCGGCGCTGCCGCCGCGCGAAGCCGCCTGGCTCGCCGGCCGTCCCGCCGGCTTCGTCTTCCACCCGCACCGGGATTTGCCGTAACGGTTCGGACGGAGGCTGTCCCGCCGCCGCTACTTGCGCTAGAAAAGCACTACTTTTTCGTCAGGCCACATGGCTGATAGGCTGAGTCGGAGATGACAGCACTTCTTGATCGAGCGCTGGAAGCAGTACGGGGCCTGTCGCCGGAGGCGCAGGATGACATCGCTCGTGTCGTCCTCCGATTGTCCGGCGCGGGCGAGGAGGCGTCGGTACCGCTCACGCCCGAAGAGACGGCGGCTGTTGCTGCCTCGAAAGCTGCGGCGGCTCGCGGCGATTTCGCCAGCGATGAAGAAGTGCGGGCCGTTTGGGCCAAGCACGGTCTGTGAGGCTTCGCTACACCCGTCCGGCTCTTGCCGATCTAAGAGCCTGACTGAAAAAGGGTTGAGTGATCTCAATAGGTTGTGATTCCATCGTTGTTGCGACACAAACGGTGGGGTTCACGATGGCCTGGAGTGAGATCACTCGCCGACAATATCGGCGCGATGGGCTGCGGTATG
>DASRLO010000099.1:0-41264 GCA_035648415.1 Allostellaceae bacterium | reverse complement strand
TTAATCATCCGGGGCGGCTTGGGCTGGCGCAGATGATCGCGCAGCTCAAAACCGAAATCGCGCTCCGAGAGGGAACAGCCTTCGATCTGCGCCCGGCCGCATGGGGCTGGTGCGGAGACGCCTTTCTCCCGCTAGCCTAGGGCGCACCAGCCTATGGCATGATCGTGATGTCGCCTGTCATGCCGGCCCAATCGTGGTCCGAGCAGATCAGCTTGAACGAACCCGGCGTGGTGGCGACGAAGTAAAGGTCCTTGTGCTGACCGGGCTGGACGGTGATCTCGGTCCGGTCGGCGTTCAGCGCCTTTGCGTCGCGCATCTGGATCGCCTTGAAGAAATCGGGCGCGGTGAATTCGTGGGTTTCCTTGCCCTTGTTGTCGATATGCAGCCGATACGCGGCGCCCTTGTGGAACGTCAGACTGTTGGGCGTGAATTTGTACTCGGTGGTCACGACGGCGACCCTCTGCGCTTTCGCCCAATCGGCGGCGCTGGCGGGGATGACCGGCAGCATTGCCAAGCCGGCGACAAGGAGCGGCGCGGTGCGATTGATCCTCATGCCTTGACCACCCTGTCGCTGACGATGCCGCGCGAGCCAAAGGCGTTCCGCGTGTCGACGATCAGCGCGCAGTTTTCGACGAGAAGCCGGTAGTCGATGGCATCGTGGTCGGTGCAGACGATCGCCGCGTCGATTGCGGCCAGCGCATCCGCGGTGAACGGGGTCGAGCCTCGTCCGGCGAAGCTCGGGTGCTCGCGGGTCGCGGGGAGCTTCGGGAAAAGCGGATCGTGGAAATCCACGAGCGCACCGCGCTTTTCGAGCAATTCCATGATTTTCAAAGCCGGGCTTTCGCGAATGTCGTCGACATTCTTCTTATAGGCGACGCCGACGATGAGCACGCGCGCGCCCTTGAGCGCCCGCCCGCAACGCTCGTTGAACGCCGCCATCGTCTTGTCGACGACGCGGCCCGGCATCGCGGTGTTGACCTCGCCCGCCAGCTCGATAAAGCGCGCGCTCAGCTCGAATTCGCGCGCCTTCCAGGTCAGGTAGAACGGGTCGATCGGGATGCAGTGCCCGCCGAGACCGGGGCCGGGGTAGAACGGCATGTAGCCGAACGGCTTGGTCTTGGCCGCCTCGATCACTTCCCAGATATCGATGCCCATCGCCTCGTAGACGATCTTCAACTCGTTGACCAGGGCGATGTTGACGGCGCGGAAGATGTTCTCGGTCAGCTTGACCGCCTCGGCGACATCGACCGACGACACCGGCACGGCGCTCGCGCTGATTTCCTCGTAAAGCGCGCAGGCAAGCCGCAACGCGTCCGGGCCGTCGCCGCCGACCACCTTGGGGATCGCCCGGATGCCGAATTGCGGGTTGCCCGGATCTTCGCGCTCGGGCGAATAGGCGAGGAAGAAATCCCGGCCCGAGCGCAAGCCGCCCCGCTCGAGGAGCGGCCGCATCACCTCGCGGGTGGTGCCGGGATAGGTCGTCGATTCGAGGACGACGAGCTGTCCCGGCCGCAGATGCGGCACGATACTCTCGGTGGTGCGCACGACATAGGTCAGGTCCGGCTCGCGCTGGCGGGTCAGCGGGGTCGGCACGCAAAGCACGATCGCGTCGGCCTCGGCGAGCCGCGCGAAGTCCGCGGTCGCCTCGAACCGGCCCGATCGGCGCAGCGTCGCGATCACATCGGCGGAGATGTGCCGGATATAGGAGCCTCCTGCGTTCAGCACGCCGATTTTAGCCGGGTCGATGTCGAAACCGAGCGCGGTGAAGCCCCTTTCGGCGATCGCGCAGGCGAGCGGCAGCCCCACATAGCCGAGGCCGATGATCCCTATCCGCGCCTGATGGGTGCGGAACCGCGCGGCAAGCGTATCGAGCGAAATCGACGTCATTGTTTCTGTAAGACCGCTGCGAGGCTGGGGCGCCGTTTGCGAGGCAGGGGCGCCGTTATAGAACAAAAAGGCCCGCCACCCGCGAAGAAGCCGATATCCCCGATTGGATGCGGGATCAAAATAAAGAGGGCCGAAACGAATTGAGACGCGGGCTCAATCAGACGGCCCGCACGCAAACGGGGCGGCCCAAAGGCCGCCCCGTCGCAGTCACGATGAGAACGATCTCGATTACGGAGAGACGATCTCGACGCGGCGGTTCTGCGGCTCGCGCACGCCGTCCGCCGTCGGGACGCGGTTGTCGTTCTCGCCGCGACCGCTGACCGCCATCTGCTCCCTCGGCACGCCGAGGCCTGCCAGCGCCCGCGCGACGTTGTTCGCGCGCCGCTCGGAGAGCCGCTGGTTGTAGCCGGGCGAGCCCGACCGGTCGGTATACCCGGTCACCTGGATCTGCACCGGAGCACCCGACCGATAGGCATCGGCCGCTTGCGCGATGATCTGCTGGCCCTCGGGCGTGACCGTGTCCCGGTCCCAATCGAAGAACACGATGAACACCTTTGGAGCCGCTGGCGGCGGCGCCGGCACGGCCATCGGAGCCGGTGGCGGCGGCGGCGGCGCGGCGAAATGGTAGTTGAGCTTGACCATGATCGAATGTTCGTTCAGGCCAATCTTGCCCGACACCGGCGCCGTGGCGAACGTCGTCGCAGGCCCGGCGCCGGTGGCCACGGTCGCCACCCGTCCGAGGTTGACCGTATCGTTGCCGTAATCGGAATACCGGTATTCGGCGCCGAGCGACCAGCTCGGGTTGAGCGCGTATTCGAGCCCCGCGCCGATCGTCCACCCGATCAGCGTCGTCGAATCCGA
This sequence comes from Allostellaceae bacterium, assembly GCA_035648415.1. Classification (GTDB taxonomy): domain Bacteria; phylum Pseudomonadota; class Alphaproteobacteria; order ATCC43930; family CGMCC-115725; genus DATARH01. The sequence goes on along the minus strand of DASRLO010000099.1, from coordinate 38,516 downwards.
CGCCGAGCTTCCCGGGAACGCTACGGCGCCGACCGCGAGCGGCACGAAATTACTTTTCAGGCTCGCATCGGCAAAGGCCACGCCGCCGGTGATATACGGCAGCGCCGGACCCCAGGCATAACCGAGCCGGGCGCGCGCCGAGCCGTTCCAGGATGTCGATGCCCTGAAAGAATCGTTGGCGACGAACGGAGCCGCAAACGGGAAGAGCGGCGCGACACCGAGCGTCGTCACGCGTTGCGACCCGTCGCCCTTGAAATCGACTTCGCCGCCGAGCACCCAGTTGTTCTGGAACTGCCAGTTGTAGCCGAGCTGGCCGCCACCCGCGATCGAGCCGCTATACGAACGGTAGAGCGGAATCGTGCTACCCGCGCCACCCGGAATCGCCCCAACGGTCACCGACCCCGGGAAGTTCGCGAAGTCGCCGCCGAGCTCGACACCGGCATAGAGCCCGCTCCAGTTCATCGCCGACATCATCATCGGCGGTGGCGGCGGTGGCGCCATCGGCGGTGGTGGCGGTGCCGGCGACATCTGCGCTACAGCAGGAGCCATTGACGTCAGCAGCAAGGCCGCCGCCGCTCCGCCCATCGTAAAGCGCATTACCCCCTCCAATTCTGCGAATAAGACTGTCGCAGTATCATCGAGTTGGCCGGCCGGGTCAACTCACGGAGCAATTTTCAAGTGGCACTGCAACAACTTTGGTTAGAGCGCCGTGTCATTTAGGTCACATGTTGCCCGAAAATCCCGCTTCCTTCGGCACCGGACGTACATAAAGCATAAAGGCGGGGGGGTTCGCACCGGCCAAAAACTGGCGCGAGGCGCTATGAAACCGCATCGAGGGGGAGCGATTCGCGGGTGACGATCACCCCGCCGAGCGCCGTCAGCCGCACCCGATTGACCGTTTTCGCCCATTCGGGCGAGCCCGAGTAATAGGCCGGCACCACGCCGTCGCCGACCTGCGCCGGGCGGTCCCAATGGCCAAGGGCGACGTAATCGGCGCCGGTCGCCGCGATTGCCTGGTCGCTGATCAGCCAGGACGGCCGCAGCGGGTTAGCGAAGGTGTCCGGCGGCTCGTAATGGCCATGGCCGACGCACACCTGCCAGCGCGTGGTGCGTGGGCGCGGGTCCTTCAGGGGCGCCATGTCGTGGTAGTCGCGGTGCGCGTTGCCCCAGATTTCGAGCTGACGATCCGGGAACCGCACCGCCCCGTCATCGGTCAGCCCGAGGATTCGCAGTCCGGGAATCGCGGCGTAGCCACCGCGGGCGTAGACCGAATCGGCCGTAACCGGATCGTGGTTGCCCGGCAGCAGCACGACAGGCAGCCCCGCCTCGGCGAACAGCCGGCCGGCGCGATCGATGGTGGCCGCGCTGACCATGTGGTTGTCGAACGTGTCGCCCGCGAGGATCACCGCGTCGGCCTTTATCCCGCGCGCGTAGGCGAGCACCGCGCGCAGGCCCCCGGCGCCGTCGCCGCCGTGCCGCGCGGCGATGCGGCCGTCATCGACATGCAGGTCGGAGCTGTGGACAAGGGTGACCCCGCCCCCATTGATTCGCGGTTCGCTCACTCAGCTTCTCTCGAAATCGATGCGTTCGCTGACCGGCAGGCCGTAAAGATAGCGGCGCAGACAGTCGAGCCCCAGCTCCACCGCGCCGAGCCGCACCCATTCGCGTCCGCCGAGGATACGCGAGCGCCTCGATTCGGCGTGATCCTCGGTCGCGATGCCGATGCAGATCGCGCCGCCGAAATCGATCCGGTCCGGACCGTCGTCGAGCTCGATCAGCACCGCCAGCGCATGGGTTGCGCCGCTTTCGCGCCGTGCCGCGCGGGCGACCGCCTCGGCGGTCTGGCGGGTGATCTCCAGCGGCTCCGCGCCGGCGAGCCCCACCGCGTCGTAGATTTCCGCCAGGTCGCGCGACACGATCCCGCGGCGCAGCACGTTCTCGGCGCCCGGCAGCGGCACGATGCGCGCCGCCATCTGCCCGCCGGTGAAGGTCTCGACCAGCGCCAGCGAGCCGTTGTCGCGCGCCAGCGCCTTGAGGATCACCCCTTCGAGAGTGTCGTCGTCCTCGGCCAGGATGAAATTGCCGAGCCGCCGGCGGATCTCGGCGATCACCGGACCGAGCTTCCTGTCGATATCGGCGTGGTCGGCGCCGCGCACGGTCAGCTTGGTCTCGATCTGCGGGTAGTGGGCGCGGAAGCCGAGCTTGACGCTGCCATCCGGCACCAGCTCTTCAACCCCGGTCAGCAGCTGGTCGACATGCGATTCGCCGAGGCCGTAGGAGTGAAACCGCTTCAGCTGGATCGCGGTCTGCGCCCCGCTCTTGGCGAGGAGCCGCGGAATGATCTGCTCCTCCAGCATGCGGCGCAGCTCGCGCGGCACGCCGGGGGTAAAGAAGAACCGCGCCCTGCCGATATCGAGCGCGAAGCCGCAGGCGGTGCCGATCGGGTTGTCGAGGATCTCGGCCGTCGTCGGCAGCATCGCCTGCTTCTTGTTGTTGGGCGACATGACCCGGCTGCGGCGGGCGAAGAACTGCTCCATCGTCGCCAGCCACTCCTCGTTGAGCGCGAGGTCGACCCGGGCGGCGCGCGCGGCGATCTCCTGCGACAGATCATCGACCGTCGGACCCAGCCCGCCATTGACGATCACCGCATCGGCCCGCTCGCTCGCGTGAAGGAAGGCGGCGAGCAGCGTGTCGCGGTCGTCGCCGACCGTCGTGCCCCACCGCACCGACAGCCCGACATCCTCGAGCTTCTGCGCCATGTAGCTGAAATTGCTGTTGATGATCTTGCCGGTGAGGACCTCGTCGCCGGTGCAGATGACCTCGATTTGCATTTATAACATTCCCCGAGTGGGCTCTACGCGGCGCGAACAGGAGAAGGCTGCCGAACACTTGCCTCTCGACTTGACTTGCGGCCCTAAATCGACTCAGAGCTGCCCGTCCTCCATTGATGGCCGCGCGGGCCTCGGTCCTGCTGAAGCGCATCAAGGGATCGTAATCGGCAGAGTGCCGCTTCCGTTGAAGCTCCAAAATCGTCGTTGCGAAACCCTTGATGCCCGGCGCGAAACCTCCCTCGGGTTCGAAGCGCCGGTATCTGTCGGTCAGGGCCGGCTTCTGTATCTCCTCGCATAGCCTGCGCAAGTTTGCGTGATCGACACTGCGGTAGACCAGTCCGTATCTTTCGCTCTGCCGATTGCCGACGCCGACCAAATTGTCCGCGGCCTCCGTCGAAGCTGCATGGAACAGCGCATAATACGATGCAGATAGAGCACGCCTGAGATCGACCTGACGCGGGCGACCGGATATCACTCTCTCTGCCTGCTCAAACAAATGATCAGGATTCGGGATCGTCACTTTCGGCAAGCTCTTCTTCGGTGGTGAATTCAATAAACGGAAGGCGGTCTTCTTCTCCTTGCTCCCAAAGGCGATTATGGATCTGGATTATGTTGTCCAGCACGGCGTCGCCATCGATTTTGTCGACCAGCTTGGGATCGACAACGATCGTAACCCGCCACGCGTCGTCGCCATCCAAATCGACCATCGGTTCGACGATCGTCCGCACCACGTTCGCGGCACCGAAATTCTTCCGCGCGACTTCCAGCGCCTCACGTTCGATGTCCTTGGCCTGAAGCATGCGGCTATCCTACCGGGAATAGCGGCTCAGCACATGAAATTGAGCTTGAGGCCCGGCTCAGACCATTCCATCACCCCGAGCTGGCCGCTGGCCGACAGGGTAATGTAGGCGGTCGTCATGTTGGGGCCGCCGAAACAGATATTGGTCGGGTAGACATCCGGCATCTTGACCTGCCGAACCACCTCGCCGCCCGGCGAGATCACGGTGATGTGCCCGGTCACCAAGGTCGCGACGCAGATATTGCCCGAGGCGGCGACTGCCAGGCTGTCGAAGCGCTGGAACCCCGGCAGGCCGCAGACGCAGCGTCCGCCGTACGCCGACGGGAACGGCTCGTGCCTCACCTTGCCGGGCGCAACGATGTCCCAGGCGTAGATCCGCGATGTTTCGGTGTCCGCCACATAAACCGTCTTCTCGTCCGGCGACAGGCCGACGCCGTTCGGCGTGATGATCGGGTAGACCAGCTCGGTGACGCTCGACCCGTCGGGCAGCGCATAATAGAGCCCGCCATTGTCGCGGTGATGCGCATAACGCTTGCCGAGATCGGTGAAATAGAACCCGCCCTGCCGGTCGAACACGATGTCGTTCGGCGCCGACAATTTGTGGCCGTTGCATTCGCTGTAGAGGGTGCGCGTCGCGCCGGTCTTGGGGTCGATCCGCTGGATCGAGCCGCCTTTGTAATCGGGCGCCGGCCCGGTCGACAGGAAGCTCGGAATCGTCTCGTAAACCGCGCCGCCGTTGTTGCAGACGTAGAGCGCGCCGTCGGGCCCGGTCGCCACCCCGTTCGGCCCGCCGCCGGCCTTGCCGATCTCGGTTTTGGTGCCGTCGGGCGCCACCCGCGTCACCTTCTTCCCGGAAATTTCGCCGAGGATCACCGAACCGTCGGCCATCCACACCGGCCCTTCGGGAAAGCCGAGGCCGCTCGCCATGATCTTGATGTCGGGCATCGCGCTCCTCCTCAGCCGGCGACCCGGCGGATCAGCTCGGCCCATTTGTCGAGCACCGGCACGGTCTTGTCGGCGCCCTCCGGCGCAAGCCCGGCGACGATTCGCGCCACCCCCAGCTCCTTGTAGCGCATCAGCTGGTCGTAATCCGCGGCGGCGCCGAACATCGTGATCGGCGCGTCCGCGAGGCTGCGCCCGGCCTCGGCCAGCATCTGCTTGTACTGCGGAAAATACTCGTCGAAATTGCCGTAGATCGCGCGCCCGGCAATCGGGATCCAGCCATTGCCGTAGCGCACCGCCCGCCTGGCCGCATGCGGGAAGGCGCCGCCGAGGATGATCGGCAGCGGGTTCTGCACCGGCTTCGGCCAAGTCATCATCGGCGGGAAGTCGACCAGCTCCCCGTGATATTCCGGTTTCGGCTTGGTCCACACCTCGCGCATCGCCTCGACCTGCTCTCGCATCCGCTTGAAGCGTGTTTTGAAATCGGTGCCGTGGTCTTCCATCTCGTCCTGGTTCCAGCCGCCGCCGATGCCGAACAGGAACCGTCCGCCCGACACCTGGTCGAGCGAGGCGACGAGCTTGGCGGTCTGGATCGTGTCGCGCTGGATGACGAGGCAAACCCCGGTGCCGATTTTCAGCGTCTTGGTCGCGGCGGCCGCGGCGGTCAGGATCACGAACGGGTCCATCGCGTCGTAGTACATTTTCGGCAGGTCGCCGCCGCCCGGGAACGGCGATTTGCGGCTCAGCGGGATATGCGAATGCTCGGGCGCCCACAGCGATTCGAAGGCGCGCGCCTCGCACGCCTGCGCCAGCGCGACGACCGGCATCGAATAGTCGGTGTGAAACATGAAGGCGCCGAAATCCATCGTTCCGCTCCCGCTGAGATGCCGCAGGCGAACCTTAGCCCGCGATGCGGCGATGCGCCTAGGCCCTGTTCCGCTAACCCGTCCACCGCTCTCGTCATAGCAGTGACAAGCGGCGTACGCCGCGACCCGATGGCGGACTTGCCACACATGTTTGGCCTGAGGTAAGGCCGCACGGGGACTGTCGTACGGTATTTAGGCCAAATTTTATTCTACTTTTAAAGATAATATACTACGTGTGGTAGTGATTTAACGGGATTTTTACCCTATGCCACCCTAATGGTTGCAGGAGGAGCCAAAAAAGAATTCTCTTGGGAGAGCCCTTATGGATATGCTGAACGAGTCGGGGATTCACTTGAACATCACTGAGCAGGCAAAGAATATCGCCCGCTTGGCCGACCAAGTACCGGACCGCAGGATCAAGCTTCACCTGATAGGGGTGGCGCTTGGGCTCTTGGGTCTGCTTGAGAACGATAATTGGAAACTCGATGTTCCGCGCCGTCCCTAGCGCAGCTATTCGACCGACAGATCGCCCCAACTCGCCACGTGCGCGATGCGCAGCGCGATGACCGGCAGATCGGCGATGGCCATCGCCCGCAATTGCCGATAGCGCGCGACGAGCAGCGCCTGCGCGCGATCGTGCTCGTCGCCGTCATCGAGGATATCCGCGCGGCCGCGCAGCAGCACATAGCCGAGCCGGCTCCAGTCCTCATCGTACCGGTCGACGAGGAAAGCCGTATTGGGATTTTCGCGGATGTTGCGCACCCGCTTCAGCGTCCCGTCCCGCCGCTTCGGCTTCTCGTCAATCGTGATGTAGAGCGTCTCAGCCTCGAGACCGAAGCACACCGGCACGAGATACGGCGCACCGCCGGCGTCGGCGGTGGCGAGGTGACCGACCCGGCGGCTTTCGACAAAGCGGCGCTGCGCCTCGTTGAGCATCGCGCGATCTTGCGGCAAGGCCCACCGCTTGCCTATGGCTTTGCCGGAACCCTACGATGCGGGATCGCGTAGAGGGGACATGCCGATGAGCGACGCATCCACGACGGCCCCGAGCACGACGGCCTTGAGCCCCGAAACCGTCCTCGCGGAAATGAAGAAGAACGGCGTCAGCCACATCGTCTGGCTCCCCGACAGCGAGACCAACTGGCTCTATCTGCTGATGAAGTCGGAGCCGTCGCTGACCCTCGTCGGCGTCAGCCGCGAGGGCCACGCCTGTTCGATCGCCGCGGGGCTGGCGGCGGGCGGCGCGCGGCCGATGATCCTCATCCAGAACACCGGCTTGCAGGAATCGGGCGACTCGCTGCGCGGCTGGCTTCTCGGCATGAATGTCGGCGTGGTGATGATGGTCGGCTACCGCGGCTGGACCCGCCACGGCGTCACCACCGACACCGCGGCGACCTACACCGAGCCGTTCATCAACGCCTACGGCCTTGACTACTATCTCGTCGAAAGCGACGCCGACGCTCCCCGCGTCTCGGTGGCGTTTGAAGCAGCGGGCAAGACCCGGCGCCCGGTCGTCGTCCTGGTCGGCGACGAGTTCCACGGGTTCAACCGATGACACCGGCAATTGTCATTAGGAGACGCCAGCCATGATGCGCATCGCCGAAGCCCTCGCCGCCTTCAGGCCGCATCGCGGCGATGCGATCGTCGTGCCCGGGCGCGGCGGCAAGTTCTGGGTCGAGTTGACCGATGAGGCGAAGCTCGACGTCCCGCTCGGCGACCCCGCGATGGGCGGTCATGCCGGGTTCGCGCTCGGTCTCGCGCTCGCCCAGCCGAACCGCAAGGTCGTGCTCTTCGATTCCGAGGGCGACATCCTGATGAGCCTCGGCATGCTGACGACGATCGCCGAGCAGGCGCCGGCCAATTTCTACCACTTCCTGCTCGACAACGAGGTCTATGCGACGACCGGCGGCCAGCCGGTGCCCAACGCTAAGAACGTCAAGTACGACCGGCTGGCGCTCGCCGCCGGCTATCCGCGCGCGCAGGCCTTTGACAAGCTCGACGATTTCGACCGCGCGCTGCCGGAAATCCTCGGCCGGCCCGGCCCCATTTTCGTCGCGCTCAAGGTCTATCCCGAGATCGAGAACGCGCCGATCGGCAGCCGCCGCCGCTGGAACACCCGCAGCCGCACGCAAGTCGTCGCGGATTTGCGGGGCAAGCTCGGCATCGCCGACTGACATAGGGTTCGCACGCACAGCGCCTTGGGGGCAGCCCTTGCCGCCGCGCTGACAGTGGCGGCGCCGATCCCACCTGAACAGATAGGGAAACCGGCGATTATTGACGCGGCGGTTGTGCGGGCGGCAGCGATCCTCCACTATGGCGCCTGCTGCTTTTTTGGGCATGTGGGGAGTCGCATGGTCTCGGGGGATTCCGGCGCGGCGCGGCGATTGCTGCGCCTTTTTGTTGCTGCGCTCGGCTGCCTGGCGGCGACGGTCGGAAGCGCCCGGGCGGCGGCTTCGCCTGCGCTCGACAGCGGCGGCACCGCGTGGGTGCTAATGGCCTCGGCGCTGGTTTTGTTGATGACCTTGCCAGGCCTCGCGCTGTTCTACGGCGGCTTGGTCCGCGCCCGCAATCTCCTGTCGGTGCTGATGCATTGCTTTGTCATCTGCTGCGTGGTGTCGCTGCTCTGGGCGGCCTTCGGCTACAGCCTGGTATTTACCGCGGGCAATGCCGTGATCGGCTCGCTCGACGCCGCGTTCCTGACCCATGTGCGCGAGCACGTCCTGCCGAACGGGGTGCCGGAAGCGGCGGTCGCACTGTTCCAGATGACCTTCGCGATCATCACCCCGGCGCTGATCATCGGCGCCTTCACCGAGCGCGCCCGGTTCGGTTTCGTCGTCCTGTTTTCGGCGATCTGGCTGGTCGTGGTCTATCTTCCCATCGCCCATTGGGTATGGGGCGGCGGCTGGCTCGCGGCCTGGGGTACGATCGACTTTGCCGGCGGCATCGTGGTCCACACGACGGCGGGCGTCTCGGCTCTGGTCGCCGCGATCCTGGTCGGCGCGCGCGACGGTTTCCCGCATCGGCTCGAGCCGCCGCACAGTCCCGGCATGACGATGGCCGGCGCCGGAATGCTGTGGGTCGGCTGGTTTGGCTTCAACGGCGGCAGCGCGCTCGCGGCCGACACCGCGGCGGCCTCGGCGATCCTTGCGACCCATTTCGCCGCCGCCGCCGCCGGCCTCTGCTGGATCACGCTCGAGCGCCTGCGCTTCGGCAAGCCGACCTCGGTCGGCATCGTCACCGGTTGCGTCGCCGGCTTGGCGACGATCACCCCGGCCTCTGGCTATGTCGGTCCGCTGGGCGCGGCGGTGATGGGCGCTTCCGGCGGCATTCTGTGCTTTTTCGCCACCGGCATCGTCAAGAACCGGCTCAAGATCGACGATTCGCTCGACGTGTTCGCGGTGCACGGCATCGGCGGCATGCTCGGTTCGCTGCTGGTGGCCGCCTTCGCGCTGCCGGTGCTCGGCGGCATCGGCTTCGGCCATGATTTGAGCGCGAGCGGTCAGCTCGGCGCCCAGGCGATCGGCGTCGCTGCCGCCGCCGTCTGGTCGGCGGTCTGCACCTTCGCGATCGTCAAGCTGCTCGGCGCGACGATCGGCGTCAGGGTCAGCATCGACGAGCAGCACGAGGGTCTCGACCTCGCCACCCACGGTGAGCGCGCCTACGATCTGGCCTGAGTTCCCGCCTGGCGCATCGCGCGCCAGACCGTCTCAGGCGTCGCCGGCATCTCGACATGGGTGACGCCGAAATCGCCGAGCGCATCGACGATCGCGTTGACGATGACGCCGAGCGCCGGGGTGATCCCGCCTTCGCCGCCGCCGCGGAAGCCCAAGGGGTGCGTCGTCGACGGCACCTCGCTGATGTCGGTGGCGAAGAACGGCAGGTCGCCGGCCCTCGGCATCGCATAATCCATAAACGATCCGGCGAGCGCCTGTCCGCTCGCCCGATCGTAGACGCAGTGCTCCATCAGCGCCTGGCCCATGCCCTGCGCGATGCCGCCATGCGTCTGGCCGTGGATGATCATCGGATTGACCGCGCGGCCGACATCGTCGATCGCGGTGTAGCGGGCGAGCTCGACAGTCCCGGTCTCGGGGTCGATCTCGACCTCGGCGACGTGCCAGCCATGCGGGAACGACGATATCCGGCTGACCACGTCGCCGGTGCCGGACAGCGGCCCGCGCAGTCCTTCCGGCAGCCGCGCGTCGCCCTCCGCCGCGGCGGCGACCGCGAACAGGTCGGCCGCCCGGTCGGTGCCCTTGACGGTGAACCGGCCGTCGGCGAACGCGATGTCCTCCGCCGCGGCCTCGAGCAAATGCGAGGCGATTTGCAGTCCCTTCTCGATGACCCGCCGCGAGGCGGCGTGCATCGTGATCGAGGCGAGCCGGATCGAGCGGCCGGAATGCGAGCCGGCGCCGAATTTGACGCGATCGCTGTCGCCGGTCACCAGCCGGATGCGGTCGTTCTCGACCCCGAGCCAGTCGGCGAGCAGCTGGGCATAACTCGTCTCATGCCCCTGCCCGCTCGACAGCGTGCCGATCTCGACCTCGATCGCGCCTTTCGGCCACACCCTGACGACAGCCTCTTCCTGCGGCGCCCCGCTTTGCGATTCGACGTAGGTGCCAAGCCCGATGCCGCGATACTGGCCGCGGTCGCGCGCCCCGTCGCGCCGCGCCGCGAAGCTGTCCCAGTCCGCCAGCGCCAGGGTGCGGTCGAGGATCGCCTCGTAGGCGCCGCTGTCGTAGGTCATGCCGAACGGGTTCGGGTAGGGCAGCGCGTCCTCGGGGATCAGGTTGCGCCGCCGCAGCGCCACCCGGTCGAAACCGAACTGGCGTGCGGCGCGGTCGATCAGCCGCTCCATGACGAACATGACCTCCGGCCGCCCGGCGCTGCGATAGGGTGCGGTCGAGACGGTATTGCTGAACACCGCCCGCGCCCGCGCCTGCGCCACGGGCGTGCGGTAGAGGCTGGTCATCAGCTCGGTGCCCTTGGTCAGCGGCACGAACGACACCGCATAGGCGCCGAGATTGCTGAGGTTGGAGGCGCGCAGCGCCAGGAAATTCCCCGCCGCGTCGAGCGCCAGCTCGGCCGAAACGGTCAGGTCGCGGCCCTGGAAATCGGTGAGCAAGGCCTCGCTTCGCTCGCACAGCCACTTGACCGGCCGGGCGACGCGCTTCGCCGCCCAGCACACGAACGCGAATTCCGGATAGCTGTTGTTGCGCGTGCCGTAATTGCCGCCGACGTCGTAGGCGACCACCCGCACCGACGCCTCGTCGACGCCGAGCATCGGCGCGATGTCGCGCTTGGGGCGCCCGACCCCGCCGCCGCCGGCATAGAGCGTGTAGCGGCCGGTCGCGGCATCGTACTCGGCGAGCGCGGTGCGCGGCTCCATCGGCACGCCGGTCACCCGCTGCACATGGGTGTCGAGCCGCGCCACGTGAGCCGCGCGCGCGAAGGCGGCATCGGTCGCGGCGCCGTCCCCGACCATCGCGTCGACGGTGACGTTGGACGCTCTATTCCACAGCAGCGGTGCGCCGGCCGCAGCCGCGTCGAAGGCCCGGGCCACCGCCGGCAGAGGGCGGTAATCGACAGCGACAAGCTCGCCCGCATCCTGCGCCGCCGCCAGCGTCTCGGCGACGATCAACACGACCGGCTCGCCGACGAACCGCACGCGGCCGTGGGCGAGCGGCATCTGCTCCGGCACCTCGATCGCCGAGCCGTCGGTGTTGGCGAGGGTGATGTCGGGTGGACTGGTCGAAGCCGGCGCATGCAGCATCGGCCGGTTGCCGTCGGCGAGATAGTCAGCCGCGGTCAGCACGGCGATAACGCCCGCCGCGGCGCGGGCGGCGGCGGTATCGATCGCGGCGATTTCGGCGTGAGCATGCGGCGCGCGCAGCACCCAGGCGATCGCCTGGCCGGGCAGGTTCAAATCGTCGCCGAACCGCCCGCGTCCGGTGAGCAACCGCTCATCCTCGCGGCGGCGGACGGATTGCCCAACCCCACGCCGCGAAGTCCCACCGCCCCCCTCGGTCATCCGTCGATCCCTCCAATGCCTTACAATTATGGGCCAAACAAATCTGGCAACTTCATCTTACATTAAACTTACAATGCTAAATCTTTCGGCGTCGCCCGCCTGGAGATGTCGTCGATGTTCGATTTGCTGAAGAGACTACTGCATGACGAATCCGCCGCCACCGCCATCGAATATGGCCTCATCGCCGCCTTGATCTCGATCGCCGCGGTAAGCGTGATGACCACGGTCGGCAAAAATCTTTCGACGACCTTCAACACGGTCTCCACCAAGTTGTAGTTGAGATCGAACCGCCGCCTTACCGCGGTATGGCGAACCGGTCGTGGCGGCGGCTTATGCGCTTCCGATCGGTCCCCTGCGATTTACCGCAAATTAAGGCGGCTGGCGTATCCCTGGGCCCTGTGCCCGAGTTCGAGAGACCCCCATGCTCCGTCTCTTCGCCGATTTGCTCAAAGACGAAACCGGCGCCACGGCGATCGAGTATGGCTTGATCGCGGCGTTGATAGCGCTCGCCGCGATCAGCGCGATCACCAATATCGGCAAGAACCTGTCAATGACGTTCAATACCGTCGCGACAAAGCTCTAGGCCGCCCTTCCCCAGAAGACAAAAACTTCCGGCTATTATAGCCTCCCCCAAGCAAAAGGAGCGCGGTCCAGACCGCGCTCCTTTCTGCTTTCTGCTTGAGCGAGTTTATGCCGCCGCTTGGGCCGTTTCGCTGTCGCCGATCACCAGCCCGAGCGGGCTGGCGGTGATCTTGACCGTCGCACCGTCGGGGATGCGCCCCTCGAGGATCCGCTGCGCCAGCGGGTTCTGCAGCTCGCGCTGGATCACCCGCTTCAGCGGCCGCGCGCCGTAGACCGGATCGTAGCCGGTCCTGGCCAGCCACTCGCTGGCCTTGGCGTCGATGTCGAGCACGATCTTGCGGTCGGCGAGCAGGTGCCGCAGCCGCCGGAGCTGGATTTCGACGACCCCCGTCATGTCGTCGCGCGACAGCCGGCGGAACAGCAAAATCTCGTCGAGCCGATTGAGGAATTCCGGCCGGAACGCGTGGCGCACCGCCTCCATCACCGCCGGCCGCGCCTTCTCGACGTCGGCATCGTCCGCCAGATTGGCGATCGCCTCGCTGCCGAGGTTCGAGGTCAGTACGATCAGGGTATTGCGGAAGTCGACCGTGCGGCCCTGGCCATCGGTCAACCGCCCGTCGTCGAGCACCTGCAGCAGCACGTTGAAGACATCGGGATGCGCTTTCTCGACCTCGTCGAAGAGGATCACCTGGTAGGGCCGGCGGCGCACCGCCTCGGTCAAGGAGCCACCCTCGTCGTAGCCGACATAGCCCGGCGGCGCACCGATAAGGCGCGAGACGGTGTGCTTCTCCATGTATTCCGACATGTCGATGCGCACCATCGCGCTGTCGTCGTCGAACAGGAACTCGGCGAGCGCCTTGGTCAGCTCGGTCTTGCCAACGCCGGTGGGCCCGAGGAACAGGAACGAGCCGATCGGCCGGTTGGGGTCCTGCAATCCGGCGCGGGCGCGGCGGATCGCGTTCGACACCGCGACCACCGCCTCGTCCTGGCCGATCACGCGGCGGCTCAAATTCTGCTCCATCTGCAAGAGCTTCTCGCGCTCGCCTTCGAGCATCTTGTCGACCGGGATGCCGGTCCAGCGCGAGACGATGCCGGCGATGTGCTCGGGGGTCACCGCCTCTTCGAGCATCCGCCCGCTGCCGGAGCCCTCGGCCTCGCCGATCTTGCGTTCGAGCTCGGGGATCACGCCGTAAGTCAATTCGCCGGCGCGGCTCCAATCGCCGCGGCGCTGGACGATCTCCAGTTCGGCGCGGGCCTGGTCGAGCTGCTCCTTCAATTTCTGCGCGCCGGCCAGCTTGCCCTTCTCGGCCTGCCATTCCGCGGTCAGCTCCGCCGATTCCTGCTCCAGCTCCTCCAACTCCTTTACCAGCTTCGTCAGCCGGTCTTTCGATGCCGCGTCATTCTCCTTTTTGAGCGCTTCGCGTTCGATTTTTAGCTGCATGATGCGGCGGTCGAGCTCGTCGATCTCCTCGGGCTTCGAATCGACGACCATGCGCAGCCGCGCGGCGGCCTCGTCCATCAGATCGATCGCCTTGTCCGGCAGAAAGCGGTCGGTGATGTACCGGTTGGACAGGGTCGCGGCGGCGACGATCGCGCCATCGGTAATCCTGACGCCGTGGTGCAGCTCGTATTTCTCCTTGATGCCGCGCAGGATCGAGATCGTGTCCTCGACCGACGGCTCGCTGACGAAGACCGGCTGGAAGCGCCGCGCCAGCGCCGCGTCCTTCTCGATGTGCTTCCTATATTCGTCGAGCGTCGTCGCCCCGACGCAGTGCAGCTCGCCGCGCGCCAAGGCCGGCTTCAGCATGTTGGAGGCGTCCATCGCGCCTTCCGCCTTGCCGGCGCCGATCAGCGTGTGCAGCTCGTCGATAAACAGGACGATCTCGCCGGCCGCCGAGGTGATCTCCGACAGCACCGCCTTCAGACGCTCCTCGAACTCGCCGCGGTATTTGGCGCCCGCGACCAGCGCGCCGAGGTCGAGCGACAACAGGCTCTTCTGCTTCAGGCTTTCCGGCACATCGCCGTTGACGATGCGCAGCGCCAGACCTTCGACGATCGCGGTCTTGCCGACCCCCGGCTCGCCGATCAGCACCGGATTGTTCTTGGTGCGGCGCGACAGCACCTGGATCGTGCGGCGGATTTCCTCGTCGCGGCCGATCACCGGGTCGAGCTTGCCTTCGCGCGCCGCCGCGGTCAGGTCGCGGGCGTATTTCTTCAGCGCGTCGTAGCTGTCTTCGGCCGAGGCGCTGTCGGCGGTGCGGCCCTTGCGCACCTGCTCGATCGCCGCGTTGAGGCTTTGCGGCGTCACCCCGGCAATGGCGAGCGCCTTGCCGGACGGCGTGGATTTGTCCATCGCCAGAGCCAGCAGCATGCGCTCGACGGTGACAAAGCTGTCGCCGGCCTTCTCGGCGATCTTCTCCGCCTCATCGAGTGCGCGCGCCAGCTCGGGGCCCATATAGACCTGGCCGGCGCCGCTGCCTTCGACCTTGGGCTGGCGGTTGAGCTCGGTCTCCACCGCCGCGAGCGCCGCCTTGGCGTCGCCGCCGGCGGCGTTGATCAGGTTGGCGCACAGGCCTTCCTTGTCGTCGAGCAGGATTTTGAGGAGGTGTTCCGGCGTCAGACGCTGATGACCGCTGCGCAGCGCCAGGTTCTGCGCGGCCTGGATAAATCCTTTTGACCGCTCGGTATATTTCTCGAGTTCCATGGGCTTCGTCTCCGGTGAACCGACCGCCCCGACCCCCATCAGGCAGGTCCAACGGCCTTTCACCCCGAGATATGGGGGGTGGCCGGAGGCCGCTCAAGCCTTGTTTTCGTCATTTGACAACGCCGATAAGGATGCCGTGTCGCTCTGCGAGCGACAGGGAAAAAGCGGTGACGACGCCAAACTGAAGGCGTGGGCGAACACCACCCTGCCGACGCTGCGGCACCATCTCGAAATGGCGCAGCATCTCGATAAATAGCCGGAAGCGAAACGGGAACCACAAGGTTCCCGTCATCGATGCCTATTGTCTCGGCCCTTGCTGCCGCCTGCGATCCCGCAGGCCGGAGGGGAAATCCTCGCTGCTACTCCGGCCGGCCGGTGATGAACGACGGCAGCTCTTCATCTTCCGGCATCGGCGCTGGCGGCGGCGGCGCGTGCTGGACCTGAGCCATCTGCGCCTCTTCGGGCTGCTCGCTCTCGCCGAAGCCTTCATTGTCGGTCGGCATCTGCGGCGGTCGCTGTTGGTTCTGCAAACCTTCGCCGTTCGCGTTCATCGTCCTGAAATAGTGCTCCGCGTGCTGGAAAAAGTTCTCGGCGGCGATCCGGTCGCCGCTCGACTGCGCCTCGCGCGCCAGCGCCAGGTACCGTTCGAACACCTGATAGGCGTTGCCGCGGATTTTTACGTTCGGACCGTTGCTGTCGAAGGTCTGCGACCGGTTCGGCGGGCGCGGACCACCGCCACCGCCGCCGCCCCCCCGATTTGGGTTGTTGTTATGGTACGGATTGCCGCCGCCGTTGCGGCCGCGCGAGCGCTTTTGTGGTCTCATGACACCTGTCTTGTCGCGGTGGATCCTAGTGGACCATCGTCCGGCCGCCGGCTCGGCAACCTCTCGAGCTTAACCCCCGAGGAGCTCAACCCTTAAAGCCGATCCCTTATGCGGCACCATCGGACCCGTCAATCAACCAACGATTTTCGGGGACGATAGTCGCCACTGTAGGCGGGCCGATACGCTGTTCCAACCTTTTTTATCCTTAGCCTATCCCGGACCCCATCCCGGCGGGCGCGCGACAACGCAGCGCGCGGTCCCGGCCAGATCGGCAGCGGTCTCCTCGATAACGAGTCCGCCCCGGGCAATAATCCCGGCGACCGCGAATTCTTGGCCCTGCGCGATTTCGCAGGCGACGATGCCGTCCGGCGCGAGCAAAGCGGGCAGATCGGCCGCTATCGCCCGGTATGCGTCGAGCCCGTCGATTCCGCCGTCGAGCGCGAGACGCGGATCGAAATCCCGCACCTCGGCCGGAAGCGATGCGATATCGCCGCTGGCGATGTAAGGCGGGTTGGCGACGATTGCGGCGAATCGTCCGCTGAGCGCTCGCGCCCAGTCGCCGACCGCGAACCGCGCCCGCCCCCCGAACCCCAGCCGCTCGGCGTTGCCGCGCGCCGTGGCGACGGCGTCAAGGGCCAGATCGACGCCAAGCCCGCCCGCTTGCGGAAACACCGACAGCAGCGCCAGCAGCAGGCAGCCGCTGCCGGTGCCGAGGTCGAGAAACCGGTAAGCCCGGTCCCGCTCCGGCAACCGTGCGACAACCGCCTCGACCACCGTCTCGCTGTCCGGGCGCGGGTCGAGCGTACCCGCGGACAGCGTGAATTCGAGGCCCCAGAACTCGCGCACCCCGGCGATGCGGCTCAGCGGCTCATGCGCCAGCGCGCGGCGCAGCGTCTCGGCAACGCGCTCGGCATCGTCCTCAGTGACCATGCGGTCGAGATGCGCGAACACCTCGGCGTTCGACAGACAGAGCGCCGCCGCCACCAGCCGGCGCGCCCGCCGCCGCGGCTCGTCGAACCCGGCCCGGCCAAGCGCCGCCGCGACCGCGCCGAGCGTCGAGCCGAGCGTCTCCGGCGGGGTCACCCCAGGATCACGCCACCGCGTCACGCCACCGCGCCGAGCCGCTCCGCCGTGTCGGCCGCGGTCAGCGCGTCGACGACCTCGTCGAGCGCCTCGCCCGACAACATTTTGTCGATCTTGTAGAGCGTCAGGTTGATGCGATGGTCGGTCACCCGGCCCTGGGGAAAATTGTAGGTGCGCACCCGCTCCGAGCGGTCGCCGCTGCCGACCTGGCTCTTGCGGTCGGCGGCGCGCGTCGCAGCGAGAGCTTGCCGCTGCGCCTCATAGAGCCGGGCGCGCAACACCTTCAAGGCCCGCGCCTTGTTCTTGTGCTGCGATTTCTCGTCCTGCTGGATCACCACGAGCCCGGTCGGCAAGTGGGTGATGCGCACCGCGCTGTCGGTGGTGTTGACCGATTGCCCGCCGGGGCCGCTCGAGCGATAGACGTCGATGCGCAAATCCTTGTCGTCTATCTGAATATCGACTTCCTCGGCCTCGGGCAGCACGGCGACAGTCGCCGCCGAGGTGTGGATGCGGCCCGACGCCTCGGTCTCCGGCACGCGCTGGACGCGGTGCACCCCCGATTCGAACTTGAGCCGCGCGAAGACGCCGCGCCCGGTGATCGAGGCGCTCGCCTCCTTGAACCCGCCGAGCCCGGTTTCCGAGAGGTCCATCATTTCGAACTTCCAGTTCCGCAGCGCCGCGTAGCGCTGGTACATGCGGAACAATTCGGCCGCGAACAGCGCCGCTTCGTCGCCCCCGGTGCCGGCGCGCACTTCGAGGATGGCGTTGCGGTCGTCGTCGGCGTCTTTCGGCACGAGCGACAGCTTGACCCGCATTTCGAGCTGCGGCAGGCGCTCGCGCAGCGTCTGCATCTCCTCCTCGGCCAGAGCCTTCAGCTCCGGATCGTCGCCGGCCCCGGCCATCTCGGCCGCCGCGTCCATCTCCGACTGCGCCTGGCGCAGCGCCGCGATGACGTCGACGATCGGTGACAGCTCGCTGTATTCCTTCGACAATTTGGCAAAATCGCTGCCGCTGAGGCCGGTCGCCGTCATCGCCTCGCCGATCTCGGTATGACGCCGGACGAGCTGGTCCAGGCGGGATTCGAGATTGGCCTCCATCACCCGATCGCCTTCAGCTTTTCGACCAGCTCGTCGAGCGACGGCGACACCAGCGGCACCTCGGCCTGCTCGCCGCTGTCGAGGTCGCGCAGCGTGACGATGTTGCGGGCGCACTCGTCGTCGCCCAGCAGCAGCGCCACCCGCGCGTTGAGGCGGTTGGCGCGGCGCATCCGCCGGCTCAAATTGCCCGAATAGCCGAGATCGACCGCAAATCCGGCGCCGCGCAAGGTTTCGGCGACGGTCAAGGCCATCGCCTCGCCCTCTTCGCCGAGCGGCACGAGAGCGACCGGCCGCGCCGGCGGCGGCGGCTCGGCGATCAGCAACGCCAGCCGCTCGATCCCGGCGGCCCAACCGACCCCAGCCATCGACGGCCCGCCCATCAGCTCGACCAGCCCGTCATAGCGGCCGCCGGCCAAGACCGTGCCCTGCGCCCCGAGGTCGGTGGTGACAAACTCGAACACGCTGTGGCAATAGTAGTCGAGACCGCGCACCAGCCGCGGGTTCAGCCGGTATCCGATGCCGAGCCGATCGAGCCCGCCGCGCACGCGGGCGAAGAAATCGCGCGAAGCCTCGCTCAGATAGCGGTCGAACGACGGCGCGTCGGCATTGAGCCGGATATCGGCCGGATCCTTCGAATCGAGGATGCGCAGCGGATTGGCGTCGAGCCGACGCTGGCTGTCCTCCGACAGCTCCGCACGGCGCGACGAAAAATAGCCGACCAGCGCGTCCCGATAAGCCGCCCGGCTTTCCGGGTCGCCGAGCGTGTTCAATTCAAGGATCACCCGGTCGCCGATCCCGAGCGCGCCGAGGATGCGGCGGCCGACCGCGATGACCTCGATATCGGCCTGCGCCTGCGGTACGCCCAAAATCTCGACGCCGATCTGGTGGAACTGGCGGAAGCGGCCCTTCTGCGGCCGCTCGTAGCGGAACATCGGCCCGCTGTAGAAGAACTTGAGCGGCGTCGCTTGCGTAAGGCCGTTCGACAGCACCGCGCGCACCACCCCGGCGGTGTTCTCCGGCCGCAGACTCAGATCCTCGCCGCCGCGATCCTTCAGCGAATACATCTCCTTGGCGACGATGTCGGTGTGCTCGCCGATCGGCCGCGCGAAGACTTCGGTAAACTCGAAGATCGGCGTGGCGATCTCGTCGAACCCGTAAAGCGCCGCATTCGCCCGCGCGGTCTCGCTGACCTGGCGGTGGCGGCGTACCGCATCGGGCAGGAGGTCCTGCGTGCCGCGGACCGGCTGCAAGGAAGCCATCGACGTCTCCCGGCCGTCCCTGCCACGGCGGGATGGCAAATATAAGCGGTGAAAAGAAGATGGCGCGTCGGGCCGGCCGCGGCAAGCTAGGGAAGCAGCGAGCGATAAAAGGCAACGACACCCGTCTGACCCAAGACCCGCCACGCCGGCCCGAACGGCGACAGCATGTACAGCATCCAAACCGCGTGCGCGCTGAGGATGCCGGCGAATGTAGCGACCGCCACCGCCGTCGTCGCCCGCCGGTTCGGGGGCGCGGCGAGTCGGGCGAACCCGACGAACGCCAGGAGCTCGAAGAGCGGGTAAAATTCCATTCGATAGCGGAACGTCATGCTGATCGCCGTCAGCATCAGGAAGATCGGAACGACGAGTCCGACCCCAGCCAGGGCAATGAACTCCCGCCGCGGCTCGCTCCGGTCACGAACGAGGCCGACGATGCCGTATCCGGCCAGGCCGATCAGCAGCGGGTCGGTAATAAAGAAGCTGCTCGGCGGCAATTCGGCCGAATCGATCATCCGCTGCGCGAAGCCCGACCACAGGAGCTGGCCCGAGCCGTCATGCAGCACCCAGACCGGCAGAAAATAATATCCAAGGCCGTAGGCTAACCGCGCCGGGTTGAATTCGCCATATTCCTGCACCCGCAACAGACGATCCGGGTAATACCGCATCGCCATGATCGAGTGGCTCAAATCGGCGAAGACCAACGGGTTTCCCCACCGCTCGAAATTGACGAAGCCCGTCGCGACGGCGAAGCCGACCAGAATCAACGCGCTCAGCATCAGGCCTAGCAGACGCGGGACGCGGCGGTCCGCCATGCTCGGCCGTGTCGCCAGCCAGGCGACCCGCAGCCAGATCAAGCCGAGGGCAAGATAAAGCCCAAGCGCGGTCGATACACGGGTGAGCAGACAGAACCCGGCCGCGACAGCCGCGAGCGCCAGAAGGCCGGGTGTGAATCCCTTGTCCTCGATCCAACCGCGCACGACGAGAAAGACGAAAACCGCCGCGAACGCGCCCGCCCACGTTATGGTCTCCTGATAGATAGAGGGGCGCAGGAACTGGATTTGCGGGCCGCTCGCCAGGATCGCCACGAGCATCAGCCAAACCAGCCGCGAGCGCTCGGGCGACCCCGCTCGCCGCCATACGACCACCGCGGTCATCGCTTTCGACACCGCCATGACACAAACGGCGGTCAGGCAGGACACCGTCGTAAAATCGGTTGTCGCAAAGTTGCGCAACGGCAAAAAGATGCAGCGAAAGAGCGCCGGAAAAATGCCGAAATAAGCATAAACCGCGCCGTCGCCCAGATAGCCTTCGGCGCCGACCGCGTCAGGATCGACATCGAACCGGCCCTGCAACAAATGCAGCAGCATGCTGTTGAAGGTCAGGCCATATGACCCGGGAGCCGTGAGCTGGCCGGTGCCGCGGGTGAGAAGGAAAAAATACCAGCAAGCGGCAACGAAGCACCAAAGCGCTGCGGCGGCCGCAACGCCATGGTGCGGCGTCCGACGCGCCTTGTCGGATACCGGAACCGCGCCTTCGGACGCCGAAACCGCGCCTTGCCGGCTTCTAGGCATCACGGCGCGCTACGGCGACCAGGTTCTTGCCTAGCCAATGTCCCGCCACTCGATCGAGACAGCGGCTCAACGGAAAGACCCACCGATCATAGGCGACGAGCGCCGTGCGGTTGATCGTGCCGTTGCCGGGGCCGACAAGCTTGAACAGCAGGCTGGCAAAAAATCCTAAACAATCCTGGTATTCGATCCGCTCGATGCAGAACCCGGCATCTTCGAGGAGCGCCGCAAGTTTTTGACGGCGATAGCGGCGGAGATGACCAACCTTGCGGTCCATGCTTGAAAAGAGACAGGGAAAGGCCGGGACGTAAACCAGCAATCTGCCACTTGGCTTCAGCCGGCCGCGCAGCAGGGCGAGCGCGCCGCGATCGTCGTCGATGTGCTCCAGCACATTGACTGTATAAGCAAAATCTAGGCTGCGCGACGCGATCGGGTCGAGGCTCGGGTGAGCGTCAAGGCCGGTGGCCGCAAGCCGGGCGCGCAGATGCCGGTCGGGTTCGACGCACAGGACGCGATGTCCGGCGGCGGACAGCGGCACGGCCAGTGCGCCGGTGCCGGCGCCGAAATCGACAACGATATTACCCGGCCGCAATTGGGCTGCGACAAGGTCCAACAGAAAGGCGGTGTAGTTGACCGCCTCCGCCATGATCTCGAGATTGTCGACGCCGCTATACTCGCCGAGCGCCAAGCCGTTCATCGCGTGCCGGTTTCGCCTGGCGCCGGCAGGCTCAGATAGTGCAGCCGTTTCATCTCGATGCGTCCGCGGGTCACTGTGTCGAGAACAAAGCCGCACGCAAGGCTCAAAAAGGCCAGCAACATGACGCTCGCGGCCAACACCGCGGTCGGCAGCCGCGGCACCAGGCCAGATTCGAAAAAAGTCACCGCAACCGGTGTCGCCAAAGCCAGCGAACTCGCCGCCAGCACCGCGAACACGACCGAAAAGAAGGCCAGCGGCCGCTCGCCTTTGATCAGCAGCGCGATCGCGCGGAGAATGCGAACGCCGTCGCGGATCGTATGCAACTTGCTCAGCGAGCCGGTCGGGCGGCTGCCGTAGTCGGTCGGCAATTCGGCTACCGGCATGCGCAATCGCAAGGCGTGCACGGTCAGCTCGGTTTCTATCTCGAACCCATTCGCGAGCGCCGGAAACGACTTGACGAAGCGGCGCGACAGCACCTTGTAGCCCGACAGCATGTCATCGAAGCGGCTGCCGAAAACCCGGCCGACAATGCGGTTGAACAGCGTATTCCCAAGGCGGTGCCCGCGCCGTTGATGCGCGCCCACGCGTAGACCATTGACGAGGTCGAGGCGGTGCTCGAGCAAATGCGCGATCAAATCCGCGGCAGCCGCGGCGCAGTAGGTGTCGTCGCCGTCGACCAGCACATAAACGTCGGCGTCAATGTCGGCGAACATGCGGGCGACGACGTTTCCTTTGCCCTGCAAGCGCTCGTGCCGCACGACCGCGCCGGCGGCATGGGCGAGTGCGGCCGTGCGGTCCCGCGAATTGTTGTCGTAGACATAGATGCGGGCGTCTGGCAGGGCGGCACGGAAACGCGCGACGACCGAGCCGATCGCGCGCTCCTCGTCGTAGCACGGGATCAGGACCGCAATCTGCGACGTGCGCAGCGGCGACAGCGAGGCGATGCCCTGTTGCGCAACCGCTATCCTGTCGAGAACTTTCATCAAGCGGCGCCTCCGCGCAGTACGCGACTGAAAGCCGATTATGAGGGGTAGCGTTTAAGTCTCCGTTAAGCACGTCAGCGGCGGGCGCGGCCCGGGTTCGATCGCGCCGCGGCGGCGCTCGCCGCCCATCAGGAGGTGAGCGACCGCTACCGCGCGAACTACCGGGTGCTGGTCGAGCGCCACGACGAGCGTTTTGCGGTCCCGAGTGAGCCGCGGCCGGGCGGCAGCCCGCTTGTCACGCGGCCCCCGTACGGCGAGGCCGCGCGCGGCGTCACGGCAAGCGGCGCGAGCAGGAACAACCGGCGCCAATCGCTCGTCCGAGGAAACTCGATGAAGCGATAGCTGAGTGACGCTACGACAACCGTCAGTCCGAGAAATACGGCGATCGCGCCCGCCAACGCTGGCGCCGACATCGAGGCGCGGTCGGCGGCAATCCAGTCAAGCAGCGGCGCGTGCCAGATATAAATGCTGTAGCACATCATGCCCGCGACCTGCAGCGGCCGCCATGACAGCGCCGCGGCCAGCCGGGTCCGCGGAACCAATGCCGCGACGATGACGGCGGCCAGACCGGCGTCGAGCACATCGTTGAGCCCCGCGCGCCACAGCGGCGGCAGCACGCCGCGCAAAACCAAGTCGAAACCGACCCAGGCGAGCAGAATCAGCGCCGCGCCGACGCCGGCCCATAACGTCGGGCGTCGCGGCAGCCAACCGGCCGCATAGGTCTCCGCCAGCCCCAGCCCCAGGACAAACTCATCGAGCCGGCAGGCGAACATGTCGCTGTTGAAGGTCGGACCTTGCAGTGCCGGGAAGCGCCAGATGCCGACGAGCCGCAGCGCCAGCGACAAGCCCAAAACGCTCGCGGTAAGGCAAACCACGCCATGGCGCCGTAAACCGAGGACGAGGAGCGGAAACAGCGCGCTGAATGCGATCTCATCGCCCAGCGACCACAACGGTACGTTGAATGACGGCCCGAAGCTGCGAGGGTCGAGGATGAAGCCGAAACTCAGCACCGACAACAGCGTGCCGGTATCGGCGGTCATCCCGCGCGCCGCGGCGAACGCGCACGATCCGATCGCACCGACGAAGAACAACGGCAACAGCCGGCGACAGCGACGCCGGTAGAAATCGACCCGATCGGCTAGCCGGCTCATCGCTCCATCGCCGGCGGCCAGTGGCAAAAACAGCACGAAACCCGATAGGATGAAGAACAGGTTGACCCCGCTCCAGCCATTGGTCAGCAGCGCCGACAGGACCGGCGATAGGCTGTCCTGCACAAACATGCCGGCAGCGATGTGGTAGAACAGGACCCCAATAATGGCGAGACCGCGCAATCCGTTGATGACCGGCAATCGACCGCTGCCGGAGCGGCTGTGTCGATCGCCGGCAACGCACGCTTGGGGATCGGATTTGGCCGGCATGCCGCCATTCTGGCGGGTCAGCAACAACGGAACGTTAACGCTACAATGCGCGCTTTGGCAGGTGGAGTGATGACGTGAACGGACGCCAGTTTTGCGGCCATTGACGGCGGTACGGCGTCCTCGGACAACCAGCTTCCCTATCGCTTCGCTTCGGGGAAGTTAACCATTTCCTAGACACAGCGCTCTACCTTGCCGATCCGATCATTTCCGGTCGCGAGGCGTTAGAGCATGGCGGCAGTCCTGGTGCGATTGATCGCGCAGCTGAGCAGCGGCGATTGGCTGACCCGCCCCCGGGTCAAGGCTTATGCCGTCATCCTGCTGACAATCGAAGTCGCGATCTTCAGCTTCCTCGTCGCCGGGACGCATGGCTGGATCGTGCCGCTCGACCAACCCACCACGACCGATTTCGTCAGTTTTTACGCCGCCGGCGCCCTTGCCGATGCCGGCAGCCCCGCGCTTGCCTATAACCAGGCCGCGCACCTCGCCGCCGAGGAAGCCGTCGCCGGCCGGGGCATCCAGTACCAGTTCTTTAACTACCCGCCGGTGTATCAGGCGCTGTTTATGCCGATCGCCCGGCTGCCCTACCTCGTCGCGTTCGTCGTCTTCGAGGCGACGACATTGCTGTTCTACCTGGCCGTCACTCGGCGCCTGCTCGGCGATTTCGGCAGCACCGCGGTGTTGGCGCTGATCGCTTTCCCGCAGGTGTGGTGGAATATCGGTCTCGGGCAGAACGCGTTCCTGACCGCGGCGCTGTTCGGCGCCGCGACGCTATTCATCGACCGTCGCCCTGTGCTGGCCGGCATCTGCTTCGGCGCGCTTTGCTACAAGCCGCATTTCGCCCTGCTGGTGCCGCTGGCGCTTGCGCTCGGCGGACATTGGCGGGCATTCATCGCGGCGGCGTGTTCGGCTGCGGCGCTGATCGTGCTGTCGGCCGCGCTGTTCAGCGTTGAAACCTGGCGCGCGTTTATCGCGGCGGCCGGCGCGTCGCATTCGATGTACGAATCAGGGCGCATCCTGTTCGGCGGATTTGTCAGCCCGTTTGGCGCGATGCGGCTGATGGGCGCCGGCGTCGGCGCCTCCTACGCCGTGCAGGCCGGCTTCACGCTGGTCGCGGGCTGCGTGGTGGCGATCGTCTGGCGGCGCCGGCTGTCGCTCCCGGTGCGCGCGGCAGTGCTGGCATCGGCGACGCTGGTCGCGGTGCCGCTGTCGCTGCTCTACGACATGATGCTCGGCGCGGTCGCCGCCTGCTGGCTGCTGCGCGACGCAGATCGGCGGGCGCTGCCGGCCTGGGAAAAGACCGTGCTTGCCCTGATCTACGCGGCGATGCTCGACAGCCGCGGCCTCGCCGAGCAGCTTTCGCTGCCGGTCAACACCATCGCGGCGCTGGCGCTACTGACGATGGCCGCGCGCCGCGCCTGGCTCGAATTGGAGTGGGTCAGGCCTTTGCGGCAACCTGGCGCGGCCGCGCCGACCAGGTGAAAATCGACGACATCGCGTAGTTCCACACCGCCGAGACCGCCGCGCCGGCGAGCCCCGCGAGCCACCACGAATGTCCGCCGGCGATATGGGCGGCGACCCCGACATTGGCCGCGGCGCCCAGCCCGCACACCGCATAGAACGAGCCGAGGCCGCTCAGCAGTCGCCACCCGCGCAGCCGCCGGTCGCGGTAGGTGAACAGATTGTTGAGCATGAAATTGAAGGTCATCGCGACCAGCGTCGCGATCGCCTGGGCTACCGCGAACGAGGCCTGCGCCGTGTGCAGCGCCGTCCACAGCGTCGCCAGATGCACCGCGACCCCGAGCCCGCCGATCAGCGAGAACAGCAGGAAGCGCACCGGCACCGCCGGGCCGATCAGCTTCTGCAGCAGCAGCATCAGGTATTCCCAGGCGACGAGCGTATCGAGCTTGCTCTCGCCGTGCAGCCGCTCGCGGAAGTGAAGCGGCACCTCGGCGAAGGCAAAGGGCCGCGACGCCGACGCGAACAAATCGAGCAGGATCTTGAACCCTTGCCCCGACAGGCGCCGCATCGCGCCGGTAAAGGCGGTGCGGCGAATCATGAAAAACCCGCTCATCGGGTCGCTGAGTTCGGCCTTGACGACGATCCGGCTGAGCCGCGTGGCGACACCGCTGATCCGGACTCGCGACTTCCGCCAATCGCCGACTCCGCCCTCTTCGGTGTAGCGGCTGGCGACCACGACATCGAGGTGCTCGTCCTTGATCTTCTGCAGCATCTGCGGCAGCAGCGCCTCGTCGTGCTGGAGGTCGCCGTCCATCACCGCGACGTAGGGCGCGGCGCTCGCCAGGATCCCCTCGATGCACGCCGAGCTGAGACCGCGCCGCCCGATCCGCTGCACGCAGCGGATGTTCGGCTGCCCGGCGGCGATGCCGCGCACGATTTCGGCGGTGCCGTCCGGTGAATCGTCGTCGACGAAAATCGCTTCCCAGGCGATGCCGGCAAGCACTTGGTTCAGGCGCTGGACGACGAGCGCGACATTGTCGCGCTCGTTGAGCGTCGGGATGACAATCGCGAGCTCGGCCGCAGCGGCGCGCGCGGCCGGCATCGCCGGCTCCAGCGCGGCGACGGCCGGCAGGTCCCCTTGCTTCAGCTCGGCAACCCCCATCGACATCACCCGCATCGGTGGCGGCGGTCGAACCCGCCGCGATGCACCGAAGCCTAGCGGCGCGTGGTTAAGAAGCTGTGATTCGATCGATCCCCACGTCACACCCGCTCGATGACGGCGGCGATGCCCTGGCCGACGCCGACGCACATCGCGACCAGCGCGTATTTGCCGTTGATGCGCTGGAGCTGGCGCGCCGCGGTCAGCGCGATACGCGGCCCCGATGCGCCCAACGGATGGCCGATCGCGATCGCCCCGCCATTCGGGTTGACCCGGCTGTCGTCGAACGGCACTTCCAGCCCGCGCAGGCAGGCCAATACCTGCGACGCAAACGCCTCGTTGATCTCGATCACATCCATGTCGGCGATGGTGAGCCCGGCTCGTTCGAGCGCCTTCTTCGCCGCCGGCACCGGCCCGAAGCCCATGATCCGCGGCGCCACCCCAGCGACCCCGGTCGACAGGATGCGGCAGATCGGCTGCGCGCCCGCCGCGTCGCCCGCCTTGCGCGAGGCGACGATCATCGCGACCGCGCCGTCATTGATGCCCGAGGCATTGCCGGCGGTCGTCACGCCGTCCTGGAACAGCGGGCGCAGCTTCGCCAGCGCCGCCATGTCGGTCTGCGGCCGCGGGTGTTCGTCCTCGCCCACGGTGATCGGCCCGGCGCGCCCGCCCGGCACCTCGACCGCGACGATCTCGCCGTCGAAGAACCCGGCGGCCTTGGCGGCCGCATATTTCGACTGCGAGCCGGCGGCAAAGACGTCCGCCTGCTCGCGGGTGATCTGATAGTCGCGCGCCAGGTTGTCGGCGGTCTCGGGCATCGTGTCGGCGCCGTAGCGGCCCTCGACCTTGGGGTTCGGAAAGCGCGCGCCGATCGTCGTATCGAAGATCCGCATCTCGCGACCATACGGGCTTTCCGACTTACCCATGACGAACGGCGCGCGGCTCATGCTCTCGACGCCGCCGGCGACGAACAATTCGCCCTCGCCGCAGGTGATCGACTGCGCCGCGACCGCGATCGCGTTGAGCCCGCTGCCGCAATTGCGCTGCAATACCGAACCGGGGACCTCGATCGGCAGTCCGGCGACCAGCGCCGCGTGGCGCGCGACGCAGCGGCTGTCCTCGCCGCCCTGGTTGCCGCAGCCGATCACGACATCCTCGATCTTGTCGGCGGCGAACCCGCTTTCGGCCACAACCTTGGCGATGACGCTGGCGAGCATGTCATCGGGCCGCATCTTGGCGAGCGCGCCGGCATGCCGGCCGAACGGGCTGCGCTTGCCGGTGTACATGTAGGCATCGAGCATGGGGCGGTTCCTCCGTGGCTGGCGCATTCCCGCGCGAGAGCGGGAAACTGTCAAGGCCCGGCTGAAGGCCGGCCCCTTCAGCTGACCACGAAGCCCGTATTACCGTACTTGCGCCACTTGCAGCCGCGCCTGGTCGGCGCTGTGGATAAGGTCGAGCGAGGTGACGATGCCGAGGTCGAGCGCCGTCTTGCGGATCGGCTCGCAGCTGGCGATCGCGTGGCTGGTCTCCATGCCGTCGCACATGAATGTCGAAATCCCGCCCCGGCTGACCCGCGCCGGGTTATAAAAATGGATCATGCCCCAGTTGACCGGCAGATTGATCCAGCGGTCGATCAGATCGGGATCGGCCCTGCCGTCGCTATAGCGGATAATCCAGTCGCGCAGCCCATATCTCTTGACGCTGACCTGATCGAGCAGACCATCGGCCTGATAATGCCCGTGAAACCCGACATTGGTTTTTTCCGGCGGAAAATCGTCGGTGAAGTAGCGGGTACGCCCGCCGAGAAACAACCGCGAGCACGACGAATAGCAAAAACCGGAGACCGCCGTGCGCAGCCCGTGCTGCCGTATCAGCTCGCCGATCCGGTAGCCGGTGGGCGAATCCCCGCCCGGCGAATTGCGCAGAATGACCGTGGTGATGGCGGGGTTCTCCAACGCGTCTTTCACCCTGACCACATCGGTGTCGACCACCGGCCCGCTCAAAATAAGCTGGTCTTCGACTATTCTAGCCTCCATCGCCGCCGCCGGGCGGAAGCAGACAGTCGTCAGGGACAACAAAGCGGTGGCCGCAAGGGCCGTTCTATAAAATACTTGGCGCATTTTACACTCGCTCTCTATCGTTTTTACTTCAGGCGATACGAGCGATGTACTCTCCAAGCGTGTATTTACGGTAAAGACACTCTTTATAATTCGTGAAAGTATTGTTCAGAATTTGAAGGACAAGCGTTGAGTCACGACCGCACCTGTCATCCGCATTCGCACGCACACGGCCGTCCCGCCGGGGATTACGGCCGTGCCTTTGCGCTCGGCATCGCGCTCAACATCGCCTATGTCGCGGCCGAGGCCGGCTACGGTCTGGCGTCCGGGTCGCTGTCGCTGCTCGCCGACGCCGGCCACAATTTCGGCGACGTGCTGGGGCTGGGCCTGTCGTGGGGCGCGGCGGCGCTCGGCCGGCGCGGCCCGAGCGTGCGCTTCACCTACGGCTTCCGGTCGAGCTCGATCCTCGCCGCGCTCGCCAACGCGATCATCCTTCTGGTGGTGATCGGCGGCATCGCCTGGGAGGCGATCTGGCGGCTCGGCCACCCGGTCGCGGTCGCCGGCGCGACCGTGGCCTGGGTCGCCGGCGTCGGGATCGCGGTCAACGGCGCGACGGCGCTGCTGTTTTTCCGCGGCCGGCACAGCGACCTCAACCTGAAAAGCGCGTTCCTGCACATGGCGGCCGACACGCTGGTCGCGGTGGGCGTGGTGATCGCCGGCTCGGTCATCGCCCTGACCGGCTGGCTGTGGCTCGATCCCGCGGTCGGCCTCGCCATTTCGGCGGTCATCGTCTACGGCACCTGGGACCTCGTGAAGCAGGCGGTGAGCCTCGCGCTCGACGCCGTGCCGGAAAACGTCGACGCCGCCGCGGTGCGTACGCACCTGCTGGCGCTGCCCGGCGTCACCGCGCTGCACGATTTGCACATCTGGGGCATGAGCACGACCGAGACCGCGCTCACCTGCCACCTGGTGATGCCCGGCGGCCATCCCGGCGACGAGGCATTGTCGCGGATCGCGGCCGAGCTCGAACACCGCTTCGGCATCCACCACTCGACCCTGCAGATCGAATTGGGCGACAGCGGCGAGGTGTGCGCGCTGACGCCCGAGCATGTCGTGTGAGGACGACCGTAAAATCGGCGCAATTGCCTGCCATCCTGCGCCTGCAGGGCAGGATGATGAAGTGGGTTTTCCTGCTGATTTCCAGCAGAAGCAGGGAAAGCAGGGTCGTCGAGCCTGCCGGGGCGTTGCACCACACGGCCGGCGGCAATAGCTTTAGCCGTGGGCTTAGGGCCGGGAATTCCAGGAGGAAGCGATGAGCGAGCGGATTGCCCTGCGCGAGGTCGGCATGCGCGACGGCCTGCAGTCGATCGCGACAGTGATGCCGACCGAGACCAAGATCGCCTGGCTCGACGCCGAATACGCCGCCGGCGTGCGCTATGTCGAAGTCAGCTCGTTTGTCCCGCCCAAGCTGCTGCCGCAGCTCGCCGACGCCGAGGCCGTCATCGCCCATGCGATGATCCTGCCCGGCCTGCATGTCTCGGCGCTGATCCCCAATTCGCGCGGCGCCGAGCGCGGCATCGCCCTCGGCGTGCCGGAGATGAATTACGTGCTGTCGGTCAGCAACGGCCACAACCTCTCGAACGTCCGCCGCTCGACCGAGGATTCGATCGAGGATTTCCGCCGCGTCGTCGCCCTCTGCCACGGCGCGGCCAAGCCGGCGAAGATCAATTGCGGGCTGGCGACCTCGTTCGGCTGCACCATCGAAGGCGATGTCGATGAAGACCGGGTGCGCCGCATCGCCACCGAGATCGCCGCGGCGGGCGCGGACGGCATCATCCTCGCCGACACGGTCGGCTACGGCCAGCCCGGGGCGATCGAGCGCGTCTTCCGCAAGGTCATCGCCGATGTCGCGCCGCTGCCGGTCGCCGCGCATTTCCACGACACGCGCGGCTTGGGCCTCGCTAATGTGCTCGCCGCCTACAACGCCGGCTGCCGCGAGTTCGACGCCTCCTTGGGCGGGCTCGGCGGCTGCCCCTACGCGCCCGGCGCCACCGGCAACATCGTCATGGAAGACACCGCCTTCCTCTTCGAATCGATGGGCTGCGAGACCGGGATCGACCTCGACCGGCTGGTTGAGGTGCGCGCCATCGTCGCCAAGGCGCTGCCCGGAATCCTGCTCTACGGCGCCATCGCCAAGGCCGGCCTGCCGCGCAACTTCCACCCGGTCGCGCAGGCCGCCGAGTAGCGCACCCGACGATGAAGGCGCGCCGTCGCCGGTTCCTCGCCGCCGCATCCGCCGCGGGCGTTGTCGCGTGCGCCCACGCGGGAAACGGCGGGCTATTCGGCCGAACCCTGACCGACGCTCAGGAGGCGATTTCCACCGCCCGGATCAACCACGGCGACTTGACGATTGCCGGGTCGGTCGGCCGGGAAGACACGACCTACGACCCCGGACAGCCGATCACGCTGTCGGTCAAGGTCAACAAGGACGCGCATGTCGCGATCCTGCGGGTCCTGGCAAACGGCGACACGTCGATCGTCTTTCCCAACAAGGCGCATCCTAAGTCGGATGTCGCGGCGAACACGCTACTGACCGTGCCGGGACCAGGCGAGGCGGTGAAGATCGCCGCCGACAAGCCGGGGATCGTGCTGTTCGAGTTCGTCGCCTCGACCTTGGGCGATGCTTGGGTCTTCAGCCGCGCGCCGGACAAGGGTTCCGACTTCGCCGATCTCGGCGTCACCACGCGGGCGATCGCCAAGGACCTGGTCGGCGGCCTCAAGGTCGGCAAAGGTCCCGAGACGGCGGCGATCTACGTGACGGTGCGCGCCGGTGGCGGCTTGTTCTAGTGGATTGGCGCTGATAGGTGATTCCAGTCGGCTGGCGGATATGCGAGTCTGGCTGGATGAGCAGGTCGATACTGTTTCGTATTCGCGCCCGTAGGCTCGGAGAACGCAGATGGACATCCGCGACGGCTTTATCGGCTCGGTCGGCGACACGCCGCTCATCAAGCTGCGCCGCGCCTCGGCGGAAACCGGTTGCACTATCCTCGGCAAGGCGGAGTTCCTCAACCCCGGCGGCTCCGTCAAGGACCGGGCGGCGCTGGCGATCGTCAAGGATGCCGAGGAGCGCGGCGTGCTGCGCCCCGGCGGCGTCATCGTCGAGGGCACCGCCGGCAATACCGGGATCGGCCTCGCGCTTGTCGCCAATGCCCTCGGCTACCGCACCGTGATCGTGATGCCCGAAACGCAGAGCCAGGAAAAGAAGGACATGCTGCGCCTCTGCGGCGCCGACCTCCGGCTGGTGCCCGCCGTCCCCTACGCCGATCCGAACAACTATGTGCGCTACTCCGGCCGTCTCGCCGAGGAGCTCGCGGCGAGCGAGCCGAACGGCGCGGTCTGGGCCGACCAGTTCGACAACCTCGCCAACCGTCGCGGCCATTACGAGACGACGGGCCCCGAAATCTGGCGGCAGACCGACGGCAAGGTGGACGGCTTCACCTGCGCCGTCGGCACCGGCGGCACCCTCAGCGGCTGCGGCATCGCGCTGAAGGAGCGCAACCCGAAAATCCAGGTGTACCTTGCCGACTGCATGGGCTCGGGCATCTACAGCTGGTATGCCCGCCGCGAATTCAAGCCCGAGGGCAGCTCGATCACCGAAGGCATCGGCAACAACCGCGAGACCAAGAACCTCGAAGGGTTCACCCCGGACGGCCAGTACCAAATCACCGACGAGGAGATGCTGCCGGTGCTGTTCTCGCTGGCGCAGGACGAGGGCCTGCTGGTCGGCGGATCGAGCGGGATCAACGTCTGCGGCGCGATTCGGCTCGCCAAGGAATTGGGGCCGGGGCACACGATCGTCACGATCCTCGCCGATTCCGGCACGCGTTATCAGTCGAAGCTGTTCAATCCGGTGTTCTTGCGGGAAAAATCGCTGCCGGCGCCGCCCTGGCTCGACTGACTACGTGACCGACTATTCCGGCTGGCTGTCGGCCAAATGCAGATCGAGATAGCGGGTGTAGACCCAGCCGGTCCCGTTCGGCGTCGTGACCAGCCAGCATTCGCACTCGCCGCCAACCCAGCCGAGCCGCTCGACCGGCGTGCCGCGCGGCACGTGCGCGGTAATCGACGAATCGTCAGCCTGACCGAAGCGCAGGTCGACGTCCTGATTGGTGGCGAATTCGGAATTCGCGTAATTGACGCAGCCACCGAGCAGGAGCGCGGCCGATACCAGCGCGCATGAGAGGATGGACCAGCCGACCCGTCGCGCCCTAACCTTCGCCATCCCCCGCCTCCTCGTTTGCGATGGCCGTATTTTATGCCCTAGATGGGCCAGCAATTCGAGGGTGCTGCATGACCGAACTTTTATTTCGCGATGACGGTTACGCGCGTTCCTGTCCGGCGACGATCACCGCGATCGACGAGCGCGGCATCCGGCTCAACCGCACGGTGTTCTATCCTATGGGCGGCGGCCAGCCCGGCGACAGCGGCGTTCTGCGATTGGACGACGGAAGGGTTGTCGCGATCATCGACACGCTGAAGGGCGGGGCGGCCGACGAGGTGATCCATGTCCCCGCGCCCGGTGCGGCGTTGCCCGAGCCGGGCGCCGCTATCGTCGCCGAGCTCGACTGGGCGCGTCGCCACCGGCTGATGCGCATGCACACCTGTCTGCATTTGCTGTGTGCCGTCGTGCCCGGCGCGGTGACCGGCGGCCAGGTCGGCGACGGCCGCGGCCGGCTCGATTTCGACGTGCCGGGGGCGAGCCTCGACAAGGAAGCGATAAAGGCGGCCCTCAACCAGCTCATCGCCGAGGGTCATCCGGTCGCGCCGCGCTGGATCGACGACGCGGAACTCGCCGCGCATCCCGAGCTGGTGCGCACGATGTCGGTGAAGCCGCCGACCGGCGCCGGGCGGGTCCGCCTGTTGGAAATCGCCGGCGTCGATCTGCAGCCTTGCGGCGGCACGCATGTCCGCAACACCGCCGAGATCGGGGGCATCGAGATCACCAAGATCGAGAACAAGGGCCGACAGAACCGCCGGATCAACATCGCCTTCGCGGGTTGAGCCGGACCGCGGAAGTCCCGCCCGCCATTAGCATTGGACTGGCTGTGTTGCGTCCTTCGAGGCTCCGCTGCGCTGCGCACCTCAGGATGAGGGTTTTCTTTAATGCCACGCACTTACGTCCCTCATCCTGAGGAAGCCGCGAAGCGGCTGTCTCGAAGGACGCATTGCACAATTGCCGCTAATTCCGCCCGGCCAGGAGCCCGCGGGCGATGATCTGCGCCTGTATTTCCGCGGCGCCTTCGAAGATGTTGAGGATGCGCGCATCGCACAGCACGCGGCTGATCGGGTATTCGAGCGCGTAGCCGTTGCCGCCGTGGATTTGCACGGCGTTGTCGGCGTTGCTCCAGGCGACGCGCGCGGCGAGCAGCTTCGCCATCCCGGCCTCGATGTCGCAGCGCCGGCCGCTATCTTTTTCGCGCGCGGCGAAATAGGCGAGCTGGCGCGCCATCATGGTCTCGACCGCCATCATCACCAGCTTCAGCTGCACCCGCGGGAAGGCGGCGAGGCTGCGGCCGAATTGGCGCCGCTCCAAGGCGTAGGCCAGAGCCAATTCGAACGCGTTCTGCGCGACTCCGACAGCGCGCGCCGCGGTCTGCACCCGCGCGCTCTCGAAGGTCGCCATGAGCTGCTTGAAGCCTTCGCCCTCGACGCCGCCCAGGAGCGCCTCCTGCGGCACCGCGAACCCGTCGAAGCCGATCTCGTATTCCTTCATCCCGCGATAGCCGAGCACCGGGATCTCGGTGCCGGACATGCCCTCGGCCGGGAACGGCTCGGCATCGCTGCCGCGCGGCTTCGCGGCAAGAAACATGCTGAGGCCGCGATACCCGCTGTCGGGGCTGCCGGTGCGCGCCAGCAGGGTCATCAAATCGGAGCGCGCGCCGTGGGTGATCCAGGTCTTGGCGCCGTAGATGCGGTAATTGCCGCCCTGCTTCACCGCGCGGGTCTGCAGGCTGGCGAGGTCGGACCCGGCATTCGGCTCGGTGAACACCGCGGTCGGCAGCACCGCGCCGGAGGCGATGCCGGGCAGCCAGCGCGCCTTCTGCTCCGGCGTGCCGCTGACGCGGATCAGCTCGCCGGCGATCTCCGAGCGCGTGCCGAGCGAACCAACGCCGATGTAAGCGCGCGACAATTCCTCGGAGACGACGCACATCGCCAGCTTGCCGAGGCCGAGCCCGCCATATTCCTCGGGCAGGGTCACGCCAAAGACGCCGATGCCCGCCAGCTCCTCAACGATTTCGATCGGGATCAGCCGGTCCTGGCGATGCCAGTCATGGGCATGCGGCGCGACCGCGCGCTCGGCGAAGCGGCGCACCTGGTCGCGGATCAGTTCCAGCGTCTCGTCGCCGAGGCCCCCGTCGATCCCGTTGGCGCCGCCGGACGGCATGCCGTCGCCGAGGAGCGCGCCGAGCGCCGCCCTGGCGGCCGCAAGCCCTCCGGTCAGCGGCCCCGAAGCGGCGCGCAGCGGCGCCAGATCGCTTTCGCTCAGACCAAGCTCGTGCGGGCGGGCGATCTCGCCCTGCCCCATCGCGATGCCGCCGCAGAGCTGCGCCAGGTATTCGCCGAACCCGACCGCGAGGATCAGCCGTTGCGCCTCGCCGAGTTCGTCCGCCTCGTCGAGCCGCACGGCCCAGCCGCGCAACTGCCGCAGCGCCGCGACATAGGTCGCCATCCACGCCAAGCCATGCGCCGCAAGCTGCTCGGCATCGAGCCGGGCGGAATCGATGGAGCCGCTTCGCGTGACGCGGGCGGCGAGATTTCCCCGCGCCCGCGCCAGTAGCGCCTCGGCGGCCGCGAGCGCGTTCGCGCTGTCTGCCAGTAATTCCATTAGGGCGAGATGTTATCCGGCTCCGGGTGCGCCGGCACCACCCTATTCCGGGTCGTGGACCTGGTAGTTGTTCGGCAGGGTCGTGCCGATGTTGGGGTCGTGCGTCTTGCGCGATTCGGAATTGGTCATATTCGTGGCGGAGATGTCGTCCGAAATGCCGTTGAGGTTCTGAATATCGCTCGCCCGCTCCGGGCCGCCGGGGGTGCAACCGACCGCGCCGCCGAGGCAAACCGCGACGACAAGGCCAAAGCGGAACAGCGTCATGGGGCGACCTCCGACCTCGCGATGATGAAGATATAGGTGCGACCGGCCCGTACCACAATCGCTACCCGAGGTATCGGCAGGAAGAAGCGCTCATCGCCTTTTGGTAATTAAGGTAAGCGGCTGACTCTACCTCTTCGTGGCGATCGACCGCACCGCCAAGTTCGCCTTCGTCTCTTTGCATGAGAAAGCCGATCGACCGACCGCCGGGCGCTTCCTGGAAGCCCTGATCGCGGTCATGCCTTACCGGCCGCACACGGTGCTTACGGATATCGGCATCCAGTTCGCCGACCTGCCGCGCACCGCGATGGTTGGACCACCCGCTATCGGGTCCACCGCTTCGATCAGATCTGCCGAGCCAACGGCATCGAGCACCGCCTGACCAAACCCAACCACCCCTGGACGAGTGGCCACGTCGAACGGATGAACCGCTCCCTCAAGGAAGCGACCGTGTCAAGCGCCGCTACTATGAGACCCACGACCAGCTTCGCAGCCACTGGCCGACTTCGTCACCACCTACAATTTCGGCCGTAAGCTCAAGACCCTGAACGGCCTCTCTCCCTACGAATACATCAGCAAACCTGGACAACCGAGCCAGACCGATTCATCCTCGACCCAATCCATCAAATGCCGAGACTAAACAACTAGCTGCGCCGACAAGGAAGGAACTTAACCTCATGCCCGTCACCGTCCTTTTTCCCGAAGCCCGCCAGCAGCCCGACGAGATGGAACAAGGGGTGCTCGGCGCCGACGTGAAAGTCGTGAAGCGCGATACCGGCGCGCTGTCCGAGCTCTCCGACGCCGATTGCGCCGCGGCCGATGGGCTGATGATCATGGGCTTTGGCGTCACCGGCGCCGACCTCGCGCGGTTCCCGAAGCTGCGCTGCATCGTCCGCATGGGGGTCGGCTACGACAAGCTCGACCGTCCGGCGGCGGCGGCGCGCAACATCCTCGTCTGCAATGTCCCCGATTACGGCACGACCGAGGTCGCCGACCATGCGATCGCCCTCGCCCTTACCCTCCGGCGCGGCATCCTCCTGCATCACGAATACCAGCGCCACGACCCGCCCGAACCATGGCGCTCGTTCCAGAACCCGCTGATCGAGCGGCTGGGTACGCAGATTTTCGGCATCGTCGGATTGGGGCGCATCGGCACGGCGGTGGCGCTGCGGGCCAAGGCGTTCAATTTCCGCGTCGTGTTCTACGACCCGAAGCACCCGAACGGCCACGAGCTCGGGCTCGGCATCGAGCGCGCGGCGACGCTCGAAGACCTGCTGCGCCAGACCAACACCTTGTCGGTTCACTGTCCGCTAACGGTCGAGACCAAGGGCCTGCTCGGCTACGAGCAGCTCTCGCTGCTGCCCAAGGGCGCGGTCGTCGTCAACGACGCGCGCGGCCCGATCGTCGATCTCGACGCGCTCTACAAGCTCCTGAAAAGCAACCACATCGCCGGCGCCGGGCTCGACGTGCTGCCGGTCGAGCCGCCGGTCGAGCCGATCCCCGAATTGCTGCGCGCCTACCGCGCCAAGGAGGAATGGCTCGAGGGCCGCGTCGTCATCACCCCGCATTCGGCTTGGCTGACGCCGCAATCCTGGATCGACACGCGCCGCAAATCGGCCGAAACGATGCGTGCCGCATTGTTGACGAATAATCCGCAGAACGTAATCGCGCCGGACATGTTCTAGGAAAAGAACCCGCGCGGGAGCCTTCGATGCACCAGCTGCATTTGCTGCGGCACGCGAAATCGAGCTGGAACGACGAGGCCGACGACCGCGAGCGGCCGCTCAACAAGCGCGGGCGCGAGGCGACGCGGCTCATCGCCGACGGCCTGCCGCAGGCAATCGGCGGCCTCGACCTCGTGCTCTGCTCGTCGGCGCTGCGCGCGCGCGAAACCGCCGAGCTGGCGCTCGCCGGTTTTGCCAAGCCGCCGCGCGTGCTTTACGAGGACGGGCTCTATCTCGCCGGCCAGGCAAAGCTGATGCGGCGCCTGCGCCAGCTCGACGAAGCCGTCGAGTCGGTCCTCGTCATCGGCCACAATCCGGGCCTGCACGAGCTGGCGGTCTCCCTTGCCACGCCCGGCTCGGCCGGGTTCAGCACCCTCGCCAACGGCAAATTTCCGACCGGTGTGCGCGTCCGCTTCGTCATCGGCACAAGCTGGGCCGAAATCGACAGCACCCGGCATCGCCTCGTCGATTACGTCCCGGTCAAAGTGCTGGGCGCCGACGACTGCTAACTTGCAGCTTCCGCCAATACCGCCCGCGCCAGCCTGATCGTGACCGGCCGGCCGGCGGCGAGCGCGCGGCGGTCGAGTTCGGCGGCGATCCCCGCCACGGCAGCGAGCGAGCGCTCGATCCGCGGCACGAGATAGGCGACGAGGCCCGGCGCGACCCCAATGCCGCGATCGGCGAAATGCTTCAGGAGCACCGCGGCGAGCAGCTCGTCGTCGGGCGGCCCGATCCCCGCCACCGGCAACGCCCGCAAGCGCGAGGCGAGATCGGCGAGAGCCAGCGGCAGCGCCGCCGGCGCCGCGCTCGTCGTCAGCAGGAGGCTGCCGCCTTTTTCGAGGCAGAAATTGTAAAGGTGCAACAGCGCCCGTTCCGCCGCCCAATCGGCATTGTCGACCGCCACAATCGCGGGCAGTTCCTCGGGCTTCGTCAGCGCCCGGCCCTCGATGAGCGCCGCGCCGGCGCGCTCGCGCCACAGATGCGCGAGATGCGTCTTGCCGCTCCCCGGCGGCCCGTACAGCACAAAGGCGCGCGCCGGCCACTCGGGCCAGCGTTCGACCCACTCGAGCGCCTCGCAATTGCTGTCCGACAGCAGAAAATCGGCGCGCCCGTAGCGCGTCTCGACCGGAAAGGGCAGCGGCTGCTGGTTCACCGGCCAGGGCTAGCGATAGGGCGTCAGGCCGCGTACCACCGGGGGCTGGCGCGGATCGTAGACCGCGCTGCGCCGGTAGCGCGTCTCGACCGGAAAGGGCAGCGGCTGCTGGTTCACCGGCCAGGGCTAGCGATAGG
>DASRLO010000098.1:0-2486 GCA_035648415.1 Allostellaceae bacterium | reverse complement strand
GTGCCAGCCCGGACGCCCCCTGCCCCACGGGCTGTCCCAGCCCGGCAGATCGGGCGGCGAGGGCTTCCACAGCACGAAATCCGCGGGGTCGCGCTTGTAGGGCGCGATCTCTACCCGCGCGCCGGCGGTCATGTCGTCGCGCGTGCGGCGGGAGAGCGCGCCGTAATCGGCCATGCTGCTCACGGCGAAAAGCACATGGCCCTCGGCCGGATAGGCATGGCCCGAGGCGATGAGCCGCTCGATCATCGCGATCATCGGCGCGATGTGCTCGGTCGCGCGCGGCTCGACATTGGGCGGCAGCGCTCCAAGCGCGGCGACATCCTCGTGGAAGGCCGCGGCGGTGCGCTCGGTCAGGGTGCGGATGTCCTCGCCATTGGCCTTGGCCGCCGCGTTGATCTTGTCGTCGACATCGGTGATGTTGCGCACGTATTTGACATGGTCCGCGCCGTATTCGTGGCGCAGGACGCGGTAGAGCAGGTCGAACGCGACCACCGCCCGCGCGTTGCCGATATGGGCGTAGTCGTAGACCGTCGGGCCGCAGACATACATCCGCACGTTCTGCGGATCGATCGGCCGGAACGCCTCCTTGCGGCGGGTCAGCGAGTTGTAGAGTTGCAGCGCCATGATGGCGTCGAGGGGTAGCAGATTGGGCTTTTTCCGTCCACGCCCGCGGCCCTCGTCAGCGGCCGGCAAACATGCGAGATAGGGGGATGCACGATGTGACGCCAAAAGCGGAGCGCGGCGGCCCGCTCGCGCTGTTGCGGGCGCGCCGCTTCGGGCCGCTGTTCACGACGCAGTTCCTCTCGGCGTTCAACGACAACGCGCTGAAGAACGCGCTGGTGTTGATGCTCGCCTACCAGCCCGAGCTGGCGCGCGGCGTGCCGGCGGGAATGCTGATCCCGCTCGCCGGCGCGCTCTTCATCCTGCCGTTCTTCCTCGGCTCGGCGACCGCTGGCGAACTCGCCGATTCGCACGACAAGTCGCGGATCATCCGCATCATCAAGCTGACCGAGATCGCGGTCATGGGGGTCGGGGCCGCGGCGGTGCTGACCGGCAGCACCTGGGTGCTGTTGGGGCTGCTGTTCGTCATGGGGATCGAGGCGACGTTTTTCGGGCCGCTCAAATACGCGATCCTCCCCGATTTGTTGCGGATGGACGAGTTGCTGCTCGGCAACGCGCTGGTCGAGGCCGGGACCTTTCTCGCGATCCTCTTCGGCACCATTGCCGGCATGGCGATCGCGATGAGCCACGGCGCCGGCATCGTGGCGGGGCTGATCGTGCTGGTCGCGCTCGGCGCCTGGGGCACGAGCCAGGCGATCCCGGCCACCGCGCCCTCGGCGCCGGAGGCGCGGGTCGAGGCCAATTTTATCGCCGCGACGGCGCGGCTCATCGCCGATTCGCGGCGCGAGACGGTGCGGTTCCGCTCGATCCTCGGGATTTCCTGGTTCTGGCTGGTCGGCGCGACCTACCTCTCGCAATTCCCGAGCTATGTCCGCAACTACCTTGGCGCCGAGGAGGCGGTGGTGACGCTGTTCCTCACCGTCTTCTCGGTCGGGGTCGGCGCCGGCTCGCTGCTCGGCAACCGCATCCTCAACGGCAAGATCAGCGCGCGGATCGCGCCGTGGGGCGCGCTCGGCATCGCGCTGTTCTCGATCGATCTGTGGCTGGCGAGCCCGACGCACGAGACGGTCACCGCCAATGCCGCGATGCTGACGGTCGGCGTTTTCCTGCAGTCGCCGGCGCATTGGCGCATCCTCGTCGATCTGCTCGGCATCGCCGCGTCGGGCGGCGTCTTCGCGCTGCCGCTCTACGCGCTGCTGCAGACCGCCGGCGACGCCCGCCGCCGCGCCCGCGCGATCGGCGCCAACAATGTCGTCAACGCCGCGGCGATGGTGCTGTCGGCGCTGGCGGTGATCGCGCTGCTCGCGGCGGGGGTCAGCGTGCCGGGGCTGTTCCTGCTGACCGGGGTGGCGACGTTCGGCATCGCCGCGTTGTTCTGGCGGCTGCGCGGCGTTTTGACGCCTAATACGGCGATGGTCTGAGTAGCAGAATCAACGATTTCTAATCCCTACGAGCAGGGACAATGCGACTGTCACGGCAAACAATTAGTAAAAATTAAAATCAAGAATGTGCAGAGGGGGCGGGCGGAACCGGATCAGAAAGGTTTCGGATAGGAAATCCGAGGCTGCTATAGTCATGATATAAATCAGCACCATTGATAATGCGAAGAAACATTCGATCAAAGATCCCACGCAGTAGCTTAGTATCCCTGATTGCCTGATGTCGGTCTTCTTCTTCGATTTCGGCTCCATGCGCCGCCCTATTTCTCTGTCTCCACGCTTGCTTCTCAGAGTCTGACTCGAAAAGGTGTCCACGATTTCAGGTTTGAGCGATGCGTCGTGTCAACAGCCTGATATGAGCGACAAGGACCCAGGCAACGGCGCTGGTAAGGGTGGCCTCGAAGTCTTTGGCGAGCCTTCGGCACC
>DASRLO010000097.1:0-86891 GCA_035648415.1 Allostellaceae bacterium | reverse complement strand
GATCTTCGCCGTGCATCACGAGAGGCCGGCGGTGGTCGATGGCGCCGAACGGCCCCCGGCGCCGGCCGGTGGCTCGGCGATCCGCTTCGAGGCGGTCGAGTTCGCCTATCCCGGCGCGCGGCGCCCGGCGCTCGATGCGGTCGCGCTCGACATTCCGGCCGGCGCCACGGTGGCGATCGTCGGGCCCTCGGGCGCCGGCAAGACGACGCTGGCCAACCTCCTGCTGCGGTTTTGGGACCCGAGTGCCGGCCATATCCAGATCGACGGCATCGACTTGCGGGATTTCGAGCTCGACCATCTGCGCGGCCGCGTCTCACTGGTGTCGCAGGATACCTACCTGTTCAACGACAGCCTACGCGCCAATGTCGCGCTTGCCCGCCCGAATGCGGACGAAACGGCAATCTACCGGGCGCTCGACCAAGCAGCGCTTTCCGAATTTGTCATGTCGTTGCCGGAAGGCCTCGACACGTCGGTCGGCGAGCGCGGCGTGCAGCTTTCCGGCGGCCAGCGCCAGCGCATCGCGATCGCCCGCGCCTTTCTCAAAAACGCGCCGACTTTGGTGCTCGACGAGGCGACCTCGCATCTCGACGCGGTGAGCGAGGCCTTGGTGCGCAGCGCGCTCGACGCGCTGATGCGCGAGCGCACGACGATCGTCATCGCGCATCGGCTGTCGACGGTGCGCAATGCCGATTGCCTTGTCGTGCTCGACCGCGGGCGTGTGGTCGAGACCGGCAGCCATGCCGAGCTGGTCGCCCGCAACGGGCTCTACGCTCGCCTCATCCGGCGGCAGCTCGGCGCGATGCGAGAGGCGGTCGCGGCGGACGGCGAATAGCGGCTTGTCTTAACTGGCTGCTAACCAATTCTGCCTAGGTTCCACCTTCGTCGCCACGCAACGGACGGAGCCGGCATTGGCCGAGGCCGCACCATTCTTTCCCCCGCTGACCGAAGAGCAGAGCGCGAAATTGACCGTGATCTGGGACCAGCTCTACAAGCTGTACCTGGAAAAGGCCAATGGCGACCGCTCGGTCTTCGTGATCGACCGCGAGATCGACGAACTGATCAAGCAGCGCAATGCCGTCCGGCCCTGGGGATGGGATACCGGGCGCAACTGGCGCGACGACCTTCCCCCCGAGCTGAAGCGACCTCGAGAAGTTTAACCCGGCAGATCGAGGATCAGCGGCGAGTGGTCGGAAAGGCCGCTCAGCCGCTCGTCATGGGAGTAGCGGACCGGGCCCGCCCGCCGCGCCAGCCCCGGCGACAGGAAGGCGTGGTCGATGCGGAACCCGTTGCCGCGATGGCTGTACCAGGAAAATTCGCGGCCTTCCGGATAACGCTGCCGCCATAGGTCGCAAAACCCGAGTTCGACGAGCCGGTCCATGAAATAGGCCGTGCGGTCGATCGCCCCCGGCTCGTCGACATACGCGCGGCAGGTATTGAAATCGCCGATCGCCAAGGCATGCCCCTCAAGCCGGGATGCGAGGCTCGCGACGACGGCTTCCCAATACGGCACTTTCGCGAGCAGGTTCGGCATGTAAACCCCGCACAGCGAGAGCTTGCCGATCTCGACATGAACCAGCCGGTAGGGCTCGGGCAGCGTGTCGCTGAGCGCGGCATGACCGCGGAAACGGCGGCGGGCGGCGACCAAAACCCCGCTCTTCCCAGGCGGCGGCATCGGCGAGGTGACGTGCGGATAGCCCACGCGCTCCAGCGCCTCTCGCAGGCGCAGCGCGGAATCCCCGCCACGGTA
This sequence comes from Allostellaceae bacterium, assembly GCA_035648415.1. Lineage (GTDB taxonomy): Bacteria > Pseudomonadota > Alphaproteobacteria > ATCC43930 > CGMCC-115725 > DATARH01. The sequence goes on along the minus strand of DASRLO010000097.1, from coordinate 85,144 downwards.
TTCGGACAGCACCAGCACGTCGGCATCGTGCCGCGCCAGCGCGTCTCGAATTGCCGGCAGCCGCGTGCCGCCGCCTTGGCGGATGTTCCACGCGAGGAGCCGCATCACATCACGATTGCGCGAGCTTGCTGGCGGAGCCGCGGCCGCTGACCGCGGCCCCGGCGTCCGGCGACATCATCAGAAAAAACGGCACCGACAGCATGCCGATGCAACCGACCACCGCGAAGGCGAACGAGAAATCGAGCGGCGTCGGAGACGCTTCGCCGCGCAGCGCGATGAAGATGAAGAGCAGCAGCGCGCCGGTGCCGACGCCGACCGCCTGCGACAGTTGCTGGCACATGCTGGTGAGGCTGGTCGCGCGGCTCAGCATCGGTCCGGGCACATCGGCATAGCTCAACGAATTGATGCTGGTCATCTGCAGCGAGCGGAAGAACCCGCCGGCCAGCAGCGCCAGGAAGATCACGACATGCGGCGTCGACGGTTTGAAGAACGCGTAGGCGAACAGGAAGCCGGCGCTGATCACCGCGTTGCCGCACATCACGGCGCGAAACCCGAAGGTGCGGATGATGGTGTTGACCCCGATCTTCATCATCATCGCGCCGGCGGCGCTGGCGAAGGTGAGCAGACCCGAGCGCAACGCGCTCAGCCCGAACCCGATCTGCAGCATCATCGGCAGCAGGAAGGGCAGCGCGCCCATCCCCATGCGGAACAAAAACCCGCCGATCGTCGCCGCCGCGTAGGTCGGGATCCGCATCAGCGAGAGATCGATGACCGGAAACTCGGCGCGGCGCGCATGGCGGACATAGAGGGTCATCAGGATGATGCCCGCCGCCAGCAGGCCGACGGTCAGCGCCGCCGGCACCGCGCCGCGGCCGATCGTCTCGAAGCCGAATGCCAGGCTGGCCAGCCCGAGCCCGGTCAAGACGAAACCGTTGAGATCGAATGGGCGGCGACCGGTCTCGCGAAAATCCTCGATGAACAGGTTGATCAACACGATGCCAATCAACCCGATCGGGATATTGATAAAGAAGATCCAGCGCCACGAGCCGTAGGTCGCGATGAACCCGCCGAGCGGTGGCCCGGTCACCGGGCCGAGCATCGCCGGCAGGCTGACATAGGACATCGCGCGCACCAGCTCGGAGCGCGGCACCGTCTTCAGCAGCACCAGCCGGCCGACCGGCACCATCATCGCCCCACCCATCCCCTGGACGATGCGCGAGACCACCAGCATCGTCAGCGAGTTGGAGAGCCCGCAGCCGATACTGCCGAGGGTGAACACGACGATCGCCGCGCTGAACACGCGGCGCGCGCCGAGCCGGTCCGCGGTCCAGCCGCTGATCGGCACAAAGACGGCAAGGCTCAACAGATAGCAGGTAATCGCCACGTTGAGCCGCAGCGGGCTTTCATTCAGGGAACGGGCGATCACCGGAAGCGCCGTCGCAATCACCGTCGAATCCATGTTCTGCATGAACATCGCGCAGGCGACGATCAACGAGATCAGTAACTGACGGGTCCCGAGTGTCATTGTTGCGCCGAGGATACCGCGACGGGCCGGCAGGCGGAAGGCAATCGGGCCGGATCACAGGTATAGTGCCGACGCATGGCCGCCTCGATCGACAACCGCGTCTTCGTGCTGATCCTGCAGCACCCGCACGAACAGCGCGAGGCGCTGTCGACCGCAGCTCTGGTCGGCGCGACGCTGCGCAACGCCAGGCTGGCGATCGGCCTGTCGTGGCCCGGCCTGGCGCGCGTCTACGGCGCGGCGGCGGAGCCGAGGCGCTGGGCGGTGCTGCATCTCGGTCCGGCGCGCGCCGGACCGTCAGCCGAGCGGCGCGAGCTGACCGTGCTCGACCGACGCGGCGAGCCGCTCGGCGACCCCAGCGCGATCCTTGGCGGCTTGCGCGGCATCGTGCTGCTCGACGGCACGTGGAGCCAGGCGAAGACGCTGTGGTGGCGCAACCCGTGGCTGTTGAAATTGCATCGCATCGTGCTTGACCCGCCACGTCCGGCTAAGCTCGGCCGCCTGCGGCGCGAACCGCGGCGCGACGCGCTGTCGACGATCGAGGCGGCGGCACTGGCGTTGCGCCACCTCGAAACCGGACCGCAAGCCGCCGACGCGCTGACCGCCGCGCTCGACCGGATGATCGACGCCGTCCGCCGCCCGCAGCGGATCGGCTTTCGCTAGGGCGTTTTGGCCCCGGCGGCAAAGAGCGCGGCTGCGTCCGCCGCCAGCGCGTCGCGCGATTGCGCCCGCAGATACATCATGTGGCCGCCGTCATAGATCTTGAGACGGATCGCCGCGCGAACCGCTTCCGGGATCGCCAGCTGATCGATCAGCCAGCGCGAGGCGAAATAGGGCGTCACCAGATCGTAGCGGCCGTTGGCGATCAGCACCTTGGTCGCGGGGTGCTCGAGCAGCGCCGTCTGCAGGCCGGACAGCGCGAGTCCGAGCCCGTCCCGGCCTTCGCGGGCTCCGTCAAAATTCCACTGCCGGCTGATGGACATCGGCAGCACCCGATATTGCAGCTCGGTGTGGTAGCCGAGTTCGGCTGGCGCATAGCTGTTGAAGGCCTGGGTATAGGCGGCGATCGCATTGTCGAGCACTGGATCGCCGGCGGTCTGGTCCCACGGGTTGGCGGGCGCCGGGCGCGTAATGGTCCCATCGTAGAGGCTCAGCACCTGGTCTTGGGCGCGGCGCAGCTCCCGCGCGAAGACCTCCTTGCCGACCCAGCCGCGCTCGCGCCGCACGATGTCCGCCGGCAGGCCGATCATCGCCGCGACCCTGGCGATGAACGGGTCGCCGGGCGGCGGCACGCCCTTCATCGCGGCGAGGCCGACGAGATAATCCGACAGCGCAAACTGCTCGACCGGACCGGTGTCGAGCCTGGGATTGCCGGAAAGCACGGCGGCCGAGGCGGCGAACGTCGGCAGGTTCACCGCCCCGGCGACCAGCGCGGCGGCGTCCGGGTTCAGTAGCGCCGTATCGAGAGCAGGCGACAGCATGATGATGCCGCTCGGGACCACGCCCTCGTCATGCGCGAGGCTCTTCGCCATCGCGGCGACGCGGAACCCGCCATAGCTTTCGCCGACAAGATAAACCGGGGCGCTCCAGCGCTCGTGCTTGGTCAGCCACAGCCGCACCACCGCGTCGAGCGAATCGATATCGCCGCGGACGTTCAAGAACGGTTTGTTCGGATTGTCGTCCTTGCCTTCGCCGCGGCTAAACCCGGTGCCAACCGGATCGACAAAGACGAGGTCGGTGAAGTCGAGCCAGGTCGACGGATTGTCGACGATGCGCACCGGCGGGTCCGGCACCGCCCCGGTCGGCGTGTCTTCCATGATGCGCGGGCCGACCGCGCCGAGATGCAGGAATACCGCCGCCGCGCCGGGGCCGCCGTTGAAGAAGAAGGCGACCGGGCGTGGCTGTCCCGGCTTCGGATCGGTGAGATACGAGATCGTGAATACCGAGGCCGTGTTGTTGCCCTTGCCGTCGCTGAGCGCGATCGTCTCGGCGGCCGCGCGATAATCCAGGCTGCGCTGGCCGAACTGGATGGTGTGGTGCGTCTCGACACGCGCCGGCAAATCGAGCCCGGCTTTCTGCGAAGGAGCGTCATGCCCAGGCTTCGCTTCGTCCGCGCTGGCGATCGGCGACAGCGCCAGGATCGCCGCGACGAACCCAGCGGCAATCCGCCCGCCTGTTTTGATCGCCCTCATACCAACACCCGGCATCTTGCTTCGGCGCGGCCTTATAGCGCCCGGCGGTCACGGCCGCCATCATCACCCGCTTGCCCTGCGACGCGGAATCGAGGATTAGAGATTGATCCAAATTGGAGAACCCGGCCGATGCGCGCGCTTACCCTCTTATGTCTAATCCCGCTCGCCGGCTGCGTCGGCAGCGACCGGCATGAAGGCTTTACCGCGACCGGGCCCGGATCGTTCCTTTACAGCGCACACACCAGCACGATGATGACGGCGAACGACGACGGCGCGGCCGAGCGCATCCGACAGGGGTGGCTGGTGGACGCGCTAAGAGCGCACGCGATGTGCACCAACGGGTACGTCGTCGATACGCGCCGTTTAGTCCCCGGCTCGCCGAGCCAGGCCGGACCGCAATTCAGCAACGGCGGCGACATCCTCTATTCCGGGCGCTGCACCTGAGGCCCGGCGAGCGGCCGATCAGCCTGTTCGGAAAGCGGTGCAATCGTCACGACACGTCCGCCGGCGCTCTCGACGCTGCGGGAGGCCGATGCGACGGCGCTCTCAAAATCTTTAGCGTCTCGATGGAAGTCCAGGAATAACGCGCCGGCAGCGACTACGACTAGCGCATCGCCGCATCCGGCCTCGTACAGGACCGCCTCATAGTCACCTCTAATATCGATGCCGGCGACTTCGACGGTGAACCCGTAATTCATGGGCTCCTCCTCTGGTGTGGGCATGCGGTCACCCTCCGGCGAATACCTCGTGCGTGGGCGAAGGGGTTGGATGGCGTAGACCATACGGAAATAATGCAATCGCCAGGCCGTCCGCCCGGGCAGAACAGCCGCGCCCAGGCTTGGCCATTACGTAATTCGCATCTCCCAATCTCGCGATTCTGCGAACGTCACAGCAGCCTCGATATCCTTATCAGGATGAACCGATCGCGCCATTTTGGGCTTCTTTGGCTAAGAAACAACAAGCGTCGCAAACTCTCGTTCCCCGAACCGAAAGCCTGCACGCGTAAGGCGGAGCGCGTCAATTCTCAGCCTCGAAGGATCATCCCGACGGCGCAACTAAGCCCGCTTTTCCCAGCCCTTCCCGGTCTGCTCCCAGTAAGTCAGCGTATGGCCGGCCGAATTGGCTGAACGCCAGCGGCCGCGCGCGGCCTCGACGGCTTCGGGGTTGTTGCCGTCGAACATGTCGATGCAGCGCGCGTAACCGGCAAGATCGTCCGCTTCGGCACCGTCGACCAGAAAGAGGATCGACGCGCCGTTGGGGTTTTCGCGGCGGTGGGTCAGCCAGATCGGCTGAGCGGCCGGGTTGCCGTCGCGCGCCGAGCCGTGCGGCAGGAAGCCGGCTTCATCATAAGTCCACAGCAGCGCGTTCAGATGCTCGACCCGCTCCGGCGACCCCGCCTGCACGACGACGCGGTGCCCCTGCCCCGTCGCGCGCTCGAGAAGACGCGGCAAGGCGCGCTCCAGCGGCGTCGACAGCAGGTGGTAAAAGCCGATCTCGGCCAAAGCGGGCCTCAACTCTTCTCGTAATAATCCCTGACGAAGCGGTCGAGCAGGCGGACGCCGAACGCGGTCGCGCCCTTGGGCACGGTCGGCGCGTCCTTCTTCGACCAGGCGACGCCGGCGATGTCGAGATGCGCCCACGGCACTTTGTTGACAAAGCGTTGGACGAATTGCGCGCCAATAATGCTGCCGGCGGCGCGGTCGCCGGCGATGTTCTTGACATCGGCCGCGTCGCTGTCGATCGCCCGGTTGTAGGAATCGTCGAGCGGGAGCCGCCACAGCCTTTCGCCGACCGCCTTGCCAGCGGCGACGAGCCGCTCGGCGAGCGCGTCGTCATTGGCGAAGAGCCCGGCATGATCGTGGCCAAGCGCGACGATGATCGCGCCGGTCAGGGTCGCAAGATCGATCATCAGCGCCGGCTTGAACCGGTCCTGGCAGTACCACAGCGCGTCGGCGAGAACGAGACGGCCTTCGGCGTCGGTATTCAGCACCTCGATCGTCTGCCCCGACATCGACGTGACGATATCGCCGGGGCGCATCGCCGAGCCCGACGGCATGTTCTCGACGAGTCCCACGACGCCGACCGCGTTTACGGTCGCCGCACGGGCGGCCAAGAGCCGCATAAGGCCGATCACCACCCCGGCGCCGGCCATGTCCCATTTCATTTCGCCCATGCCGGCGGCCGGCTTGATCGAAATGCCGCCGGTGTCGAATGTCACCCCCTTGCCGATAAAGGCCAGCGGCGCGGCGCCCTCATTACCGCCGTTCCATCGCATGACGACCAGCCGCGGCGGACGGACGCTACCTTGCGCGACGCCGAGGATTGCGTTCATGCCGAGCGCGGCCATTTGAGTGTCGTCGAGGATTTCGACATCGAGGCCGAGCGAGGAGAGGCCGGCCGCCTGCTCGGCCAAAGATTCGGGGTAGATGACGTTGGCCGGCTCGGAGACGAGATCGCGCGTGAACGCGATCGCTTCCGCCGTCGCCGCGAGATCTTTGAAGGCGCGCCGCGCGGCGGCGGCGGGGCCGGCGACGGTGAGCGCGGCGAGCGTCGGCTTGCGCTCGGGCCGTTCGGTCGTGCGGTATTTGTCGAACCGGTAGGCGCGCAGCGCGGCGCCGAAAGCAAGATGGGCGGCCGGGGTCCCGGCCGGCAGGCCTGTCGCCTCGCCGACATCGATGGCGAAAATGGCCGCGGTCTCGCCCACGCCATTGAGATGCGCGACCAGCGTTCCGCCTAGATCCTGGAGACTGCGGGCATCCACCGCCTCGGGCGCGCCGAGCCCGGCGAGCACAATCCGGGTCACACCGAGATTCGCTGGGCCGACGATCGGCACCAGCTCATTCCGCTTGCCGCGAAACCGCGGCGAAGCAGCGAGCGCTCTGGTGAGCGCGCCGGCGCTCGCCTCGTCGAGCTGCCGGGCGGGCCCGGTCAGCGCGCCCTTTTCCCAAACGCCGACGACCACGGCGCCGGCGCGCGGCGGCTCGAATTCGGCAAAGCTGATCTTCATCGCTCACTCTCGCCATTCGGGTAGCAGCGCGATAGTGCGAGCGCCGCCGCGTGTCAACGCTGCGCTTCAGCCGCGGCCGCATCGCCGGTAGCCGCGCCGCCACGGCGTCCTTTATGATCGGAGGATGGAGAGGCTGAACCAATATATCACCGGGCTAAACCGCTACATCCTGCGGCAATGCCTCAGCGTGATGTTCTTCGTCACCGGCGCACTGACCGCGGCGGTGTGGCTGGCCCAGTCGCTGAAGCTGATCGATCTGATCGTCAATCGCGGCCTGTCGGCCGAGATGTTTCTTTACCTGGCTTTGCTGATCCTGCCCCGGTTCCTCGACATCGTGCTGCCGATCGGCGCCTTTATCGCGGTGCTGTTCGTCTTCAACCGGCTGATCACTGAAAGCGAACTGGTCGTCATGCGGGCTGCCGGGATGAGCCCGCTCAGCCTCGCCAAGCCGGTATTGGAGCTGGCCGGCATCGCCTTTCTGTTTCTGATGACGCTTTCGGTTTATTTCCTGCCGACGTCCAATCGCGAGTTCAAGGACTTGCAGTTCGAGATTCGCAACCGGTTCGTCGCCAGCCTGCTGCAGGAAGGGGCGTTCACGACGATTTCGGACAAGCTGACGATTTATATCGGCAGCCGCAACGACCGCGGCGAGGTGATCGGGCTGTTGATCGACGACGAGCGCGACCCTCAGCGGCCCGTTACAATGCTCGCCGAGCGGGGCGCCTTCGCCGATACCGGGGACGCGACGCGCATCATCATGGTCAACGGCAATCGCCAGCAATACGACCGCGCCACGGGCAAGCTGTCGGTGCTCACCTTCGACCGCTACGTGCTCGATCTGGGCATGTTGCGGGACGCGCCTGAAGTGCGTTACCGCGAGGCGCAGGAGCGCTATTTGGGCGAATTGCTGTTTCCGCCGGAGGATATCGACCCCGGCACGCGCGAAGCCTTTCTGGTCGAGGCCAACGAACGGCTGACCGTGCCGCTCTCCGCGCTCAGCTTCGCGATCATCCCGCTTGCCTGCCTGCTGCCGGGAGAATTCAACCGGCGTGGGCAGTTGATGCGCGTTCTCATCGCAATCGGATGGGCGCTGTCTTTCGAGGTGATTGATCTGGCGGTGAAGAATCTCGAGGGGCGCTACGCCGGCGCAATCGCCCTCAGTTATATGGTCAACCTACTGCCCTTCCTGGTTGGAATTGGAATTCTCTCGCACCGTGGAATAAGGTTCAGCTTCCGGAGGAATGCGCTCGCCGCGAGCGCGACGCGCTGATCACCCGCAACGGAAAGGAGACCGCGCAAGGTGCTGCTGGCCAAAACCCTCTCCGCCTACATTGCCCGCCAATTCTTTGTCTGGTTCTGCAGCGTCTATGGCGCGATGCTGAGCATCAGCTTTTTGATCGACTACATCGAGCTGCTGCGGCGGGGATCGACGCGAGGCGGGGTCACGCTGGGCATTCTGCTCGAGATGGCGGCCCTAAAACTGCCGCATACCGCGCAGGAGGTCATGCCGTTCGCGGTCCTGTTCGGGACGATGCTCGCCTTCTGGCGCCTGACCCGCAGTAACGAGCTTGTGGTGGCGCGGGCGGCCGGCGTCTCGGTCTGGCAATTCCTCACCCCGGCGCTGCTGGTGGCGCTTCTGGTCGGCATCATCGCGGTGACGGTGTTCAACCCAGCCGCCTCGCAGATGGAGGCGACCTTTGAGCAATTGGACGCGCGTTATCTGAAGCAGAGTTCGGACCAGCTTACGTTGTCGAATTCGGGACTTTGGTTGCGGCAGAGCGAGCCGAACGGTGGACAGGTGGTGATCCACGGCGACAAGCTGGTCGCGCCCGAGTTGCTGCTCGGCGGAGTAACTCTGTTCTTTTTCAACAGCGCCCATCAGTTCAGCTCGCGCATCGAGGCCAAGACCGCCCGGCTCGATGACGGCTACTGGATCATCGATAACGGAAATCGCTGGCGGACCAGCGATCAAGCCGAGCCGGTGCCGGAAATGCGCCTGCCGACCAAATTCACGACCAGCCGGATCGAGGAAAGCCTCGCCTCGCCCGACACGATGTCGTTTTGGACGCTTCCCGGATTCATCTCGCTGCTCGAACAGTCGGGATTTTCAGCGCAGCGTCATCGCCTTCAGTTCAACATCCTGCTGGCCCGGCCATTTTTGTTCTGCGCGATGGTGCTCGTCGCGGCCACCTTCAGCTTGCGCATGCAACGCCGCGGCGGCGCGACGCTGATGATCGCTGGCGGCGTCGCCGCCGGCTTTATCCTCTATTTCGTGTCGAACATCGTCTTCGCGCTAGGGCTTTCGGCCAAATTGCCGGTACTGCTCGCGGCATGGACCCCCACCGGAATCAGCCTGATTTTCGGCATCTCGATGCTGCTCCACCTCGAAGACGGGTGACGGCCCCCGCCGCAAACGATATTGCTGATGGGAAATTGACGGCCACGACCACCGCCAACGACGGATTGCTGTAACCGCTAGACGCCCCCATGGATGGTTTCCCCCAAGCCGGACGCAAGCGGAAGAGCGGGCGCGTGCTGCGTATGGCCGCCGCGGTCCTATTCGGCCTCTGGTGTGGCGTCGCGGCCGCCGATCCCGGCAGCAGCATCGGCAATCCCGCCACTAGCAATGAGCCAATGACCTTTCAGGCCGACGAGGTCACATATGACGAGCAGCAGGCGCTGACCGTAGCAAAGGGCCATGTCGAGATTGCCCAGGGCACGCAGATCCTGCTTGCCGATGTCGTGACCTACAACCAGCGCACCGATACGGTGACGGCATCGGGCCATGTCAGCTTGATGCTTCAGGACGGCTCGGTGGCTTTTTCCGATTTCATGGAGTTGCGCAACTCCATGAACGACGCACTCGCCGACAATGTGCGAATGCTGATGTCCGATCGCTCACGGCTCGTCGCCAACGCCGCCAGGCGGACCAACGGCAACCGTCTCGATTTGCGCCGAGCGGTCTATTCGCCCTGCGATCTGTGCCGAGACGACCCTTCCGCGCCGCCGGCATGGCAATTGAAGGCGCGCCAAATGACCGATGACAAAGAGCTGAAGCGCCTGGAATTTCGCGACGCGACGATGGAAATCGACGGCTGGCCGGTCTTTTACACGCCTTACATGTCCGCACCCGATCCATCGGTGCATCGGTCGAGCGGGTTTTTGATGCCGTCCTTCGGCTCATCGAGCACCATCGGCGTGCATTTGGCGACGCCCTATTATCTCGTGCTTGGGCCCGACGCCGATCTGACGGTAACCCCGCGCTTTACCACGCAAGCCGGAACGGTGCTGGCGGGCGACTACCGGCAGCGATTTTCGAATGGCTCCCTCGAAGGTCTGGGAAGCATCAACCACAGCAATATCGGCTCGGTGACCGACCCGAACCTTACCAGCGCATGGCGCGGCCATATCAACGCCGCCGGCGAATTCGATCTCGACGACACCTACCGCACCGGATTTTCGCTGCAGCGCGTATCGGACCAAACGTATCTGCAGCGCTTCAGCTTCACCCAGCCCGCCTTCAACACCATGATCACGCGGGGCTATTTCGAGGGCTTTCCGGCAAACGGCTCGCTAGACGTCAATGCGTATCTGTTTCAGCCACTGACCCCGGGCCTCGGCGACACGACCCAGCCGATCGTCCTGCCCGTCGCCAACCGCACCTGGCAATTCAAGCCCGATGATTTCGGCGGCACCTTAAAGGTCAACGCCAACCTGCTCGATATCGTGCGCGAGGCCGGAACGCAAACCCGGCGGCTGTCGCTGGGAACCGAGTGGGGTAAGACATTCCGCGACGGGATCGGTGGCGAATACAAATTCCAGGCGACCCTGCGCGGCGATGCCTATTCGGTCAACGATCTGAGCCTGAATTCGAACCCGGACCTGCCGACCGCCTATTTTTCGCAAAACGGCCAGCCGCCGGCCGAACGCGTCCCTTATAACTTCCTCGCCGCCCGCGTCTTTCCCCAGGTTGGCCTGATTTGGAACTATCCGCTCGCCCATCCCGGCGAGAATTTCACCTATTTGATCCAGCCGACCGTCGCGACTTTTGTCGGCCCGAGCAGCGGCAACCGGCGCATCATCCCGAATGAAGACAGTTTGGGGTACGAGTTCCGCGATACCGACCTTTTCCGCGCCGACCGGATGCAGGGCTACGATCTGCTCGATACGGGACAACGCGTCGATTACGGCCTCAATCTCGGCGCCTACGGCAACAACGGCGGCAGCTATCGCATGCTGATCGGTCAAAGCTACCGGGCGGAAGAGAACTCCTTTATCCCGCCCGGCAGCGGCGCCGACACGCGACTATCCGACGTCGTCGGCCGCGTCACGCTGTCGCCCAGCTCCTATCTCGATCTGATCTATCGCTTCCGCCTCGACAAGGCGACGCTGAGCAACCGCCTGCAGGAGGTCGGTCTTTCCGCCGGCCCCACGGATTTTCGCGTCAATGCAAATTTCCTGCTGATTCCCGCCGAGCAGGCCAACGATGTCATTACGATACCCGGCAGCGGCCAGACCATTCTCTACGGCAAGCGAGAACAGATCACCTTCGGCAGCACGCTCAAGCTGACGCGCTATTGGTCGCTCATTGGCAGCGAAACGCTCAATCTTACCAACTCATCCAATATCGTGAACGGCATCGTCACCCCGCAGTCGAACAGCACCAGCCTCAGTGCGACTCTAGCGGCGACATACCAGGACGAATGCATGGCGTTCATCGCGTCGCTGTCGCAATCGGGAATCCGCAACGGCGACGTGAGGCCGGGCTATTCGGCGCTGTTGAGCGTGGTCTTCAAGAACATCGGCGAAATCGGCGGGACCGTGCTTTCGGTCTCTCCCGGAGGCTGAGCCTCGCAATGCCGCAAGCGCCGACGAAACGACGCGGCGACAGCAAAATCATCCTGGTATAAACTGCGTTGTTTTTCGGGCGGCAGGGTTTTTGTCTGCGATGGCGGCATTGCGTTTGGTAGGCTCGCTGCTCATGGCGTCCGCCGTGGTTTGCATCGCGGTGCCGCCAGCCCGCTCGGCGCACCAGGCGCCGATCCGCCAAGCACCGCCGGCCGATCCCGGGTTGCAGATGCGCATCGCCGCCGTCGTCAACGACGAGGTGATCTCGATCTTTGACCTCGTCTCGCGGCTGCGCATGGTGCTGCTGTCGTCGAACATTCCGGACACGCCGGAAGCGCGCCAGCGTGTGGAAGCGCAAGTGCTTCGCTCGCTGGTCGACGAGAAGCTGCAATTGCAGGAGGCCAAAAAACAGAACGTCGTTGCGACCGACGACGAGGTCAACAGTTCGCTGGCCCAGATCGAGAAACAGAACAACATGCAGCCGGGTCAGCTCAACGCGTTCCTCAAATTGCGGGGGATCGACCGCAGTTCCCTGGTCAGCCAGGTGACCGCCTCGATCGTCTGGGCGAAGCTGGTCAGGCGGCTGGCCTCGCAGACTGTCGAGATTTCCGACGAGGATGTCGACGACGCGCTGAAACGCCTCAAAGAGCACGCCGGCGAGCCGCAGAGCCACGTCGCCGAAATTTTCCTGGCGGTCGATAACCCGTCGCAGGACGGAGAAATCCGTGCGCTCGCCGATAAGCTGACCCAGCAGATGAAGCAGGGCGCGCGATTTTCCGCGGTAGCCCAGCAATTTTCGCAATCGGCGACGGCGGCGGTGGGCGGCGATATGGGCTGGGTACGGCCGGACCAGCTACCGGCCGATCTGGCCGCTGCGGTCGCTCCCTTGAAAGCCGGCGAGCTGTCGGCGCCGATCCGCACCAATGGCGGCTACTACCTGCTGCTCGTGCTCGACCGCCGCACCGGCGACACCGGCGGCGGTGACAAGGGGCCGGTGTACGATGTCGTGCAAGTCGTTTTTCCGCTGCCGCCGCAAGCGAACGAGGCGATGAAGCGCGCCGCCGCCGTCGAAGCGACGAGTATTCGCGGCAGCGTCAAGACCTGCGCCGACATGCTCCGGGTCGGCAAGGAAAAAGCGCCGCAAATGACCAGCGAAGGCAAGGTTCCCGCCGCCAACATGACGCCGCAAATGCGCGACCTGCTCAACAAATTGTCAGTCGGCCAAGTGTCGGAACCAATCCTTCAGCGCAATGGTATCGGCGTGCTCATGCTCTGTTCGAAGGACGCCGGAGCCGCTGCCAAGAGCGCCCAACCCAACCGCGAGGAAGTTTTCGACTCGCTGTTGCGCCAGAAGCTGGACACGGTGTCGCGGCGCTATCTACGCGATTTGCGGCGCGCGGCTTATGTCGACGTGAGAGTCTAGCCGGATGCCGCTTCCGCTCGTCTTGACGATGGGCGAGCCGGCCGGGATCGGCGGCGAAATCGCCCTCAAGGCCTGGTTGCGGCGCGGCGAGGGAGTGCCGCCCTTCTATCTGATCGACGATCCTGGTCGTGTGGCGAAACTGGCGCGAGCCTTCGGCTGGGACGTACCGGTACTGCCAATCGACGAATGCGAGCAGACAGTGGCGATTTTTCCTGATGCGCTGCCGGTAGCGCCGCTCGGCGCCGCCGCCGCCGCCGCGCCCGGGCATTCCGATCCGGCGGACCAAACCTTGGTGTTGCGCGCGATCGACGCCGCGGTCGACGACGTAACCCACGGACGTGCGGCGGCCGTCGTCACCAACCCGATCAACAAGGACGCGCTGTATCGCGCCGGTTTCCGCCATCCTGGGCACACCGAATACCTCGCCGAGCTGTCGGGTTCCAGGGAGCCGGCGGTGATGATGTTGGCGGGAAGCGAGTTGCGCGTGGTGCCGGTGACGATCCATATGGCCTTGCGTCAGGCGGTCGCGACCTTGTCGAGCGCGTCGATCGTTCATGCCGGGCGCGTTGCCGACGCCGCATTGCGGCGCGATTTCGGGATTGCCGCCCCTATAATCGCGGTCGCTGGCCTCAACCCGCATGCCGGCGAGGCCGGTGGGCTCGGCCGTGAAGATATCGATATTATTGCTCCGGCTATTGCCGAATTGCGCGCCGCCGGGATCGACGCGCGCGGCCCGCTCGCCGCCGATACGATGTTCCACGCGGCGGCGCGGCGCGGTTACGACGCGGCGCTGTGCATGTACCACGATCAGGCGCTGATCCCGATCAAGACACTCGATTTCGACGGCGCGGTGAATGTGACGCTTGGCCTGCCGTTCATCCGCACTTCGCCGGACCACGGCACCGCTTTCGATATTGCCGGACAAGGGGTAGCGCGGCCCGACAGCCTTATCGCGGCGCTGCGGCTTGCTGCGGAAATGGCGCTGCGGCGCGGTCGGCACTGACGGCCGACCCCGCCGCCGTGCTGCCGCCGCTGCGCGAGGTCGTCGCGCGCCACGGCATAGCCGCGCGCAAGCGGCTCGGCCAGAATTTCCTGTTCGACCTCAACCTGACCCGGCGCATCGCGCGATCCGGCGGCTTGCTCGCCGGCGGAACGACGATCGAAATCGGGCCGGGCCCCGGCGGGTTGACCCGCGCGCTGCTCGCCGAAGGCGCGGGGCGCGTCGTTGCGATCGAGCGCGACCCGCGCTGTCTCGCCCCGCTTGCCGAGCTCGCGGCGCACTATCCCGCCCGCCTTGAGATTATCGAAGGCGATGCGCTGCGGCTCGACCCGGCCGCGCTGACCGATAGCCCCCGCCGCATCGTCGCGAACCTGCCCTACAACATCGCCACCGCGCTGCTACTCAAATGGCTCGACCGGATCGGCGACTATGAGAGCCTGACACTGATGTTTCAGCGCGAGGTCGCCGAGCGTCTCGTCGCCGCGCCGCGCAGCGCCGCATACGGGCGGCTTTCCGTGTTGGTGCAGTGGCTGTGCGAGACGAGCATTTTGTTCGATATCCCGCCCCGCGCTTTTACCCCGCCGCCCAAGGTCACATCGAGCGTCGTCCGTCTTGTCCCGCGCGCTATGCCGCTCGCCGCAGCCGACAAGGCCAGACTCGAGCGCGTCACCGCCGCCGCGTTCGGCCAGCGCCGCAAGATGCTGCGGTCGAGCCTCAAACCGTTGGGCCTGCCGGTCGAAATCCTGCTCGCCGCGGCCGGCGTCGCCGGCACGGCGCGCGCCGAGGAATTATCGGTCGCCGAGTTCTGCGCGCTGGCTCGCGCTACTGAAAAATCCGCACCGACCGGCGATATTGCTGTCCGCTGATTTCCAGAGAAATAGAGTAATTCCCCGAATGGGCGAATCGGAATCTGGGCGACCGGCAATATCAGCACATGGGCCACGCCGGCCAGTTTCTTGATCTCCGGAACGTCGAACTTGTGAAGCTCCTTGCCAAGCGGATCGGCGATCCGGAGCGTCGGGCGAAATTGCCCGTCGCCATCCTTCAGCACAAAGACAAAGGTCAGGTTCAGGACGACGGGAAGCTGTGCGGCCGGATCGAGCTTGACCTCGGCCGTGGGGAAATAGCCGGCCACGTCGAGCTTTCCATCCGGGCTTTGCCGCACGCCGTCGCAGACGAGCAGATTGATATTGGCGTCGGTCGGAAGCTCCATCGGCATGGTGTCCATGAATAAAGGCTCCGCTCAGCCGCCGCGCAGGCGCGTCACGAACTCGGCAAGGCCGATTTGGCGTTCGCGGTTGAGCCGTTCGGCGGTCACGATGGCCTGAGCCTGAGCCACGCTCGCTGCGAGATTGTCGTTGACGATCACATAGCCGTATTCCGGCCAATGGCTCATTTCTTCGGAGGATTTCGCCATTCGCTGGGCGACGACCGCATCGCTGTCTTGGGCGCGCGTACGCAGCCGCGCTTCGAGCGCTCCGGCACTCGGCGGGAGGATAAAGATCGTGACCAGATCGCCGGACAGGCTGGCGCTGACTTGCTGGGTGCCCTGCCAATCGATGTCGGTGACGACGTCATGACCGGCGGCGATCGCCGCCTCGATCGGTTGGCGCGGCGTGCCATAGCAATTTCCAAACACGTTCGCGTGCTCCAGCAACTCATCGGCCGCGACCATGCGATCGAATTCGGCCTGGTCGATGAAGCGGTAATCCTTGCCGTCGATCTCGCTCGGCCGGCGCGGCCGCGTCGTCATCGAGACCGACAGCGACAGCGCCGGGTCGCGTTCGAGAAGGCGTCGGGTGATCGTCGTCTTCCCCGCACCGGACGGCGACGACAGCACCAGAAGGAAGCCGCGCCGGCGGATTGCGCTAGCGGAGCCGCGCACCGCGCTCATTCGAGGTTCTGCACCTGCTCGCGGAACTGCTCGACCGCGACCTTGAGCGCGAGGCCGATGCGCGTCAGCTCGATATCGGCGGATTTCGAGCACAGCGTGTTGGCTTCGCGGTTGAGCTCCTGACACAGGAAATCGAGCTGGCGCCCGACCCCCGCCCCTTTCGCGAGCAGATCTCCGGCCTGGGCGATATGGGCACGCAGCCGGTCCAGCTCCTCGCGAATGTCGCCGCGCGACACCAGCAGCGCCAGTTCCTGCGCGACCCGCTCGCGCGGCATCGCCGGGACCAACTCGTCGAGCGCGGTCAGGGATTGCTCCAGCCGCGCGCGCAAAGCCTCGGGCTGCGCCGCGGCCGAGGCCGAGGCGGCGGCGACAAGCGCGGCGAGCTCGGCCAATTGGCCCGATAGCACGACCCCAAGCCGCGCCCCTTCCTCACCGCGCGACGCCGCCAGCCGATCAAGCGCCACGCCCCATGCGTCGACCAACGCGGCGCGGCGCGCTTCGACGACATCGTCCGGCTCGTCCTCGACCGTCTCGATGATGCCCCGCAGACCGATGAGGCCGTCGAGGCGCGGCGGCGCGGCCTCGACTTCCCCGGCCAACTCGCCGATCAAGGCAAGAACCCGGCCCAGCATTTCGCGGTTGATCCGGATGGTCGGCGGCGCGGTGCGATCGACGGTCAGGTTCGCCGAGATATTGCCGCGGCGCAGGCGGCCGCCGATCGCGGCGCGCAGCGGCGCCTCGAGCGCGTCGTAGCCGGCGGGCAACCGCAGACGCAGATCGAGCGATTTGCCGTTGACGCTCTTCAGCTCCCAGACCCAGGAGATACCGGGCGTCTCGCCCTCGACCCGGGCGAACCCGGTCATGCTCGCCAGGGTCATCGGCGACGCCTCAGCGCAGGATGCAAGGGTGGCCGGGACTCGCCCGGCAATGCTGCTGGCTGCCCGCGGCCTGTTTCGCCGGCCCCGCGGCTGGCGGACGCGGCGGGTTGTCCGGCGCCGGCTCTGCTTCGGCCGCCGCCGCCCCATGCAAAAACGTCGCGACGTTGCGGTTGTGCTCCACGAGAGTCTTGGCGAAGACGTGACCGCCGGAGCCGTCGGCGACAAAATAAAGATCGTCGCTGTGTTCCGGCCGCATCGCGTCGCGCAGCGTCGCCTTGCCGGGGTTGCAGATCGGACCCGGCGGCAGCCCCTTCGCCGCATAAGTGTTGTAAGGCGAATCGACCGCGAGATCGACATGGCTCAGCGGCCGGTCGAGTTTGCCGGCGCCCTTGTCGCTGAGCACATAGATCACGGTCGGATCGGATTGCAGGCGCATGCCGAGCCGCAGCCTGTTGAGGAACACGGCCGCGATATGCGCGCGCTCCTCGTCGCGGCTCGATTCCTTTTCGACGATCGAGGCGAGGGTCAGCGCCTCTTGCGGATTGACGATCGGCAGGTCGGTACGGCGCTCCGCCCAGGCGGCGGCGAGCGCCTCCTGCATTGCCTGCTGCATGCGCTGAATGATGCTCTCGCGCGTGTCGCCGCGGCTGTAGACGTAGGTTTCCGGCAGCAGCGCACCATCGGCCGGAACCGGGTCGATGCCGCCGGTCAGCAGCGGTGCGTCGCGCACCAGCGCGACCACCTCGGCGCTGGTCAATCCTTCGCGGATCGTCAGGCGATGTTTGACCGTCTTGCCGCTGGCGATGATCTCCATCACCTGGGCGGCGCTCGCCTCGGCGGGGAACTCGTACTCGCCGGCCTTGAGCGCGCCCCCGCGTCCCGTCACCTCGGCGGCGACCTTGAAGCTCAGCGGGTGGCGGATCACCCCTTCCTCGGTCAGCAGATCGGAGATTTCCGAGATGCCGGTATGCGGCGGAATGACGATTGTGGACGCCGCTCGAGACGGTCCGGGCTCGTTGATGTCGTGATAGACCCAATACCCGGCCGCCGCCGTACCGCCGACAATCACCACGGCGATCAGGAAGCACCCCACGAGCATGCGGAGAAAAGCCAGCATGTTCCGGCGCCCGACGCCTCGCCTACCCGGTGCGGTCGGGGCGGCTGAAGATCAGCGAGGCATTGGTGCCGCCAAAACCGAACGAATTCGACAACACGTAATCGACCTTGCGCTCCTTAGCGGTCTTGGCGACGAGGTCGATGTCGCAGACCGGAGACGGGTTGTCGAGGTTGAGGGTCGGCGGCACCACCCCGTCGCGCATCGCCAGGATCGCGAAGATCGCCTCGACCGTTCCCGCGGCGCCCAGCAGGTGGCCGATCGCCGATTTGGTCGAGGACATCGACAATTTGTAGGCATGGTCGCCGAACAAGCGCTTGACTGCGCCGAGCTCGATCTCATCGCCGAGCGGGGTCGAAGTCCCGTGCGCGTTGATGTAGTCGATCTTGTCTGGCGAAAGCTGCGCCCGGCGCAGCGCGTTGCGCATCGAGCGGAAGGCGCCGTTGCCGTCCTCGGCCGGCGCGGTCAGGTGAAAGGCGTCGCCCGACATGCCGTAGCCGATGACCTCGGCATAGATCTTCGCGCCGCGCTGCTTGGCGTGCTCGTATTCCTCGAGCACGAGGATGCCGGCCCCCTCGCCCATCACGAAACCGTCGCGGTCCCGATCCCACGGCCGCGAGCCGCGCGGCGGGTCGTCATTGAACGCGGTCGACAGCGCGCGCGCCGCCGCGAACCCGGCGATGCCCAAGCGGCACACCGCCGCTTCCGTGCCGCCGCACACCATGACATCGGCGTCGTCGAGCATGATCAGCCGCGCCGCATCGCCGATCGCGTGCGCCCCGGTCGAACAGGCGGTCACCACCGCGTGGTTCGGCCCCTTGAACCCATGCCGGATCGAGACATTGCCCGAGGCGAGGTTGATCAGGTTCGCGGGGATAAAGAACGGCGTGAGCCGCCGCGGCCCCTTATCCCGCAGCGTTAACGTGCCGTCGGCGATGCCCGGCAGGCCACCGATGCCGGAGCCGATCATGCAGCCAGTGCGTTCGAGCTCTTCCTCGTCGTCGGGCTTCCAGCCGGCATCCTCGACCGCCATGTCGGCAGCGGCCATGGCGAAGATGATGAATTGGTCCATCCGCCGCTGGTCCTTTGGCGGAACCCAGTCGTCGGCGTTGAAGTGGCCCGAATCCTTGTCGCCCAGCGGCACCTGGGCGGCGATTCGCGCCGGCAGGTCGGAGACGTCGAACGATTGGATCGCACCGATCCCGGACTCGCCGGCGAGCAGCTTTTTCCACACGCGCTCGACGCCCAGGCCGAGCGGCGTCACGAGCCCCATCCCGGTGACGACGACGCGCCTCATGCCGGTATACCCGATAGCGGGAAAACCGCCGGCACGCTCAGCCGTGGGTCTCGATAAAGCTCACCGCGTCCTTGACGGTTATGATCTTTTCCGCGGCGTCGTCCGGTATCTCGCAGCCGAATTCCTCCTCGAATGCCATAACCAGCTCGACCGTGTCGAGACTGTCGGCCCCCAGATCGTCGATAAAGCTCGCGTTTTCAGTCACCTTCGCCTCATCGACGCCAAGGTGCTCGACGACGATCTTCTTCACTCGGTCGGCGACGTCACTCATCCGTGTTGTCCCTCAGTGGCTGATTTGCGTGTGTTCTCGGTTCAGCGCGGTGCGGGTATCCGATCGGGGGATCAGCCGTTTATCCGTCGCCATCGCGGCCGCGTTGAAGGTGGCGGGTCACATAACACGAATTCGGCGGGCGTGCCAATCCGGGGAACCGCGCAATCGCCACGCTTATACCATGACCATGCCGCCGTTGACATGGAGCGTCTGACCGGTGACGTAGGCGGCCTCCGCGCTGGCAAGAAAGATCGCTGCAGCGGCGACCTCCGCGGGGGTGCCGAACCGGTCCATCGGGATCGCGGCCGCGCCGCGGGCACGCTGATCGTCGGAGAGCTTGTCGGTCATCGCCGTGGCGATGAAGCCGGGCGCGACGCAATTGACCGTGATGCCGCGCGTCGCGACTTCGGCGGCGATCGACTTCGCCATGCCGATCATCGCCGCCTTCGAGGCGGCATAATTCGCCTGGCCGGGATTTCCCGCGACGCCGACGAGCGACGTGATGCAGATGATTCGGCCATGGCGGCGCCGCAGCATGCCGCGCAACGCGGCACGGATCAGCCTGAAGCCGGCGGTCAGGTTGATCTCGATGACCGCCTGCCAATCCTCGTCGCGCATCCGCATGGCGAGGCCGTCGCGGGTCACGCCGGCATTGTTGACGAGGATGTCGAGCTGGCCGAGCGCCGCCTCGGCTTCCTTGATCAGCCGGTCGGGCTCGCCCGCCAGCGCGAGATCCGCGGTGAGGATGTGGGTGCGCTCGCCAAGCTCGGCGGCAAGGGCCGACAGCGCCGGCTCGCGCGTGCCGGCGAGGGCGACGGTCGCGCCCTGCGCGTGGAGGGCGCGGGCGATCGCCCCCCCGATACCCCCGGAAGCGCCGGTGACAAGGGCCTTCTGACCCGTGAAATCGAACATCACAGCCGCTTCATCAGCTCTTCGGTCTCGGCCGCGGTGCCGACCGAGAGCGCCGTCAGCTCGCGATCGACCCGCTTGACCAGACCGGCGAGCACGCGGCCCGTGCCGATCTCGATGACCTCCTCGACGTCGCGCTGCTTGAACGACAGCACCGTCTCGCGCCAGCGCACCATGCGGATGATCTGCTCGACGAGTAGCTCGCGGATTTCGCCGGGATCGCTCGTCGGCGCGGCAGTGACATTGGCGACGACGGGAACGCACGGCGCGTTTAGAAGAATTTCGCCGAGTGCTTCTTCCATGACCTCGGCGGCGGGCGCCATCAGGGGACAATGGAAGGGTGCGCTGACCGGCAGCATGATCGAGCGCCTTGCGCCGCGCTCGGCGGCCAGCACCAAGGCCTTCTCGACCGCGGCGACGTGGCCGCTGAGGACGATCTGGCCGGGGCAGTTGTCGTTGGCGACGACGCAGATGCCGTGACCCGCCGTCCCGGCGGCGACCTCGCGCGCCACCTCGATGTCGAGCCCGAGCAGCGCCGCCATCGCGCCCTCGCCGACCGGCACCGCCTTCTGCATCGCCTGGCCGCGCCGCTTGACGAGACGCACCGCGTCCGGGACCGAGAACGTGCCGACCGCCGCATGCGCGGAATATTCGCCCAGCGAATGCCCGGCGACATAGGCGACCCGCTCGGCGATGTCGAACCCGGCCTCGGCTTCGAGCACGCGGATGACCGCGAGGCTGGCGGCGAGCAAAGCCGGTTGCGCATTTTCGGTGAGGGTGAGGTCGCTCTCGGGCCCCTCGAACATCAACCGCGAGAGGTGCTGCGACAGCGCCTCGTCGACTTCCTCGAAGAGACGCCGCGCCGGGACGAAAGCCTCGGCGAGATCGCGCCCCATGCCGGGCGCCTGCGACCCCTGGCCAGGAAAGACAAAAGCACGTTTCATGCGCGGCGCATCCCCCTTGCGTCCGTCGCCTTGGTCATAGACTCGTCACCGGGCGAGTCAAGGCGGCAGGGGGTGCGGGCCGAACATGCCGCTTTGACCGATAGTCGCCCGGCGCAGAAGAGGCTGTCCCTTTTGCCACGCTCAAATATGCGCTTTCCTCAAAAATACAGCCTTTCAGGCGTTGGGCGGGCGATGATCCTTGAGCCATCGCCTTTGTAAATTTCCAATTCCGCTAGCTTTCCTTCGATAACGTGAAGAAGAAGATAAATAGGAATATTATCGGTATCATCGAACGTTGCGGTGACCGGCACTCTATCCTGGATATCAGCAACGACTGGCGACGTGACATCAAGGCGCAGGCTGCCCTCGTCATCGATTTGACTCGCTCGTGCTGTCGTGAGCTGCTCGCGCAATTGTGGTTCTACCCCAGGGAGCTGCCCCAGCATGGCTTCCAATATTTTCTGCTCGCGCTCCGTCAAATCCCTCATAGACACCTCACCAGGGGAAATACGTCCCGACATATACCCCTCCGTTAGGTCGCAGATACGCACGGTATCGATACCACGTTCCGCCTACGTTCACAGCGCCCGAGTTGAAGCCTGGCGAGAGAGGAGCGATCACCAGAGCATCCCTGATCGCAGCTTCTACGGCATACGGATCGTCCACATGTCGAGCCCCGTGGCCGAATGCAATGTCGCCAGGGCCTCTCCGGCCACCTGCTGGTTGTCGCTTCTCGTCTGATTTGCGGACGATGGGGTGCCGGCACCTGGATCGGAAGAAGGCGATCCCGATGGAGCAGCGTCTCCGGCATCGTCGCCTGCGGTCCATTCGCCGCCGTGCGGGTCGCCCTTCGGAAGCCGCGGCTCGTCGGGATCGAAGTCAGCTTTGGCGAGGGAAGTTCGCCTGAGCTGCCAGGCGTCCAGGTCACCGACCGGGATACGCAAGCCGTAAATGCGCAAGGGCGACCTCGCCCTTATCGAGCGCGTCGGCGATGCGCTGGCATTGCCGAAACAACCAATCTTCATCGCGATCCGAGTCCAGCAGGCATTTCTGAGCCTGCAAAGCATCGTCGCGGTCGATGGGCTGAAACCCGCGCGGCGTGCGGCGGACCAGCACATAATCTGGCCCGAGCACCGCGCCCTCGGCGTCGACGCAAATACCTCGGCTCGCCGCACCGCGGGGGTGCAGCCTCCGTATAGCCTTAATCATGGAACCAACCGGGCTGGATTAGGCGGCACGGAACATCCGCGCCCTCAAATCATTTCAGCCGCTCAAAGCGGGCGGCAGCGACGCAAGTCGGAAGCCTTCGACGCCGAGACCCTACTGGCACATCCGCAGATTGTCGCGCTCGGCTTCGTAGTCGTTCATCATCTTGCGCAGGACGCTGTCCTTGGGAAGGCCGTCGAGCGCTTGCTGGATTTTTCGCATCGTCGCGTCGTCATAGCTGACCGGTACCGGACAGCGCGCGACGAGGTGCGGCCCGATCGGCCTGGTGATCTCGGCTGGCACGTCCGAGTCGGCGGCGTCCGGCTTGCTCTTCAAACCGAGCCAGCCGCCGCAGCCGGCGACCAGCGCCGCGACGGCAAGCGCCATTACCGCCTGGAACCGCATCGATCCCCGCCTCTCCCCTTTTGCGCACGATGCCGAGGGCGGGCAGCGCGATCAAGCGGGATGGCACGGGTGCGGCCTCAGGTAGCGGGTTTAACACTGGTCAAGGTGCCAATCTGACCGACCAACTCGCCGAGCCAGATCGCGGTCGACACCGCGTCGCCCGCCGGTGGGTTGGCGCAGGCGGCATCGCCGTATTCCTCGATGGTGTTGATATCGCTCGCCACCGTCGCCGGCACGAGGCCGGTGGCGAGCACCGCATTGGCGGCCGCCTTGCCTTTATCATATTCGCGGCAGGCAGTTTGGATCGTGGTGTCGACCGTGCCGGCGACTTGGTTGGCGATCGCGAGACCGCCGCCGACCGCGCCGGCCGCGGCGCCGGCCCCGATCAGCGGTGCGCAGGCGCCGAGCGCGGCGCCGACCATCACGGTCAGCACGATCATCTGGATGACGCCGCGCTCCTTGAGCAACAGGGCGGCGAGGCCGCAGCCGGCGGCGAGGAACTGGGCGAGCTGTCCCAGATCGCTATCGGAGAAGTGCCAACCGGCAAGCGCCAGGATGGCGCCGAGACCGGCATAGCTCGACGGCTCGCTCAGTCGCGCCAGCATGAAGGCCACTGTCTGCATCGCAGTTCCTTTCAAAAAAAAGACCGCTGGAGGCGGCCCGGATGGAGATGAGGGGATGCGGTTACCCGAGATCGGCGGCGTAGCCGTGACCGCGTTCGGGGACCGCGGACGGGCCGCCCGACACCTCGCCGGAACCGCCGCAGCGATCGCAAATCTCGCTGTGCCGGCCGATAATGTCGGAGGGGTCCGGACTGCCGTCGTCGCGGCGGCGTTGGAGGCGCGGGGTACGGCCGCTGCCGGCGCAGCGCTCGCACGATTTCGTCGCCGGACTCATGCGCTTATCGCGGCGCGATGCCGGTAGGCCGCGGCGAGTTTGCCGTCGTAATCGTTCTCGGCCTCGCCCGGGCCGTTGTAAGCCAAGGCAAATTGCGTCCAGTCACGCGCCCGCAACAACCGGTCGAGCCGGCCGTGCTGGCAGAACGCGGCGAACGCCGTCAGCTGCGCGCCTTCGCCATCGCACATCGCGGCGACATAATCCTCGACCCGGGAAAACCCGCAGCCGGCGAAGTTCATGCCGAGGATTTGAAACATGCCCCAGCTCGCCGACTGCAGCGCCGACGGGCGATCGAGGCCGATCGCCTCGGCCAGCCGATCGTATTGGTGGGCGCCGGCCGCGCCATAAAGGGCGCGGTTCCAGGCAGGTGCTGAAATGTCGGGGTAAGTCGCATCCCAACGGTGCTGTGTCAGGCCGCCGAAAATATGCGCCTCGAACAGGATTTTTGGGCGCTTGTCCGGGAGAAACCCTCCGCCGGCGCTTTCGACGTCGCAGACAGCCCAGATCGCGGCCCGCTCGCATTGCAGCCGGGCGGCGACAGCAATAACATCGCCGGCGGCGAGCGACGCCGCCGCACCGACAAAATCCATCTTCCCGATCCTTTACTGCTGGGGCTAGCGCCGGTTTTGCTTCTGAACCAGCTCGGCGCGCATGTCGGCCAGGGTTTGCATCACCCGTTCCAGCGCGCCGCGCATCTCGGCCTGAAATTGCCGGTCTTCCTGGCGGCGCTCGTCGAGCTCGCGTTCGGTCTCGGCGATGCGCGCCTCATGGCCGGCGAGCGCGACGCGATATTCGGCGCGCTGCATGTCGATGTCGCTACGCAGGCTCAGATAGCCCCCGAGGAGGCCGCCGCCCCCGGTGATGATGACAACCCCCGCCTGCAGGAGATGGCCGAGCGTTATGTCCGGACTGAAATGCGGGTGGAGCATCGCGGCGAGGCGTGTGCTCATCAAATCGCCCACGGAGCAGGTTCGCGGTGCATCGTCACGCTCCGGTTATCCGCGCGTCGGCGCTGAAATGAAGCGCGACTGGTCCTATGTTGGCAGTATAAATACCAAAACTTTTCTCCCCCACCACAAAACCAACATTACCACTTGAAGATAAAATATTATTGTCAGTCCACGATCCTCTTTGAAAATAGCTTATATTGTTGACATTACCAGCTCCATCCCAATAATTCATACTTGGAACGGTGCGTTTAGTCTGCTGGAACGCCACCGATATGCCTTCATACACTACGGCAGCCGAGTTGTAGGCGAACACCATCACGATACCGTTACGTGTCGCGGTGCCCGGTGCGGTGCCGTTGTCGTAACTCGTCTCGAAAAACCGCTGACACCATGTCGCATCGAGCGCGGCCGCGATCAGTTCCGGCGTCGGCGGCGATGCATTGGCGCCGGTTGAGAGGCCCGCCGTCGCCCGCATGTCGAAGCTGACGATCGCGACGTAGCCGCCGCTGCCGAGCGCGCCGAAATCGACGGTCGGGGTATAACCGTTATTGGCCCCCGAATTGACCGCCAGCGTATAGGCGGCGGTGCAGATCGCATTGTTCGCGCAGCTCTGCATGCTGGCCGCCGACAGATCGGTTGTCGGCGAGCCCCAGCTGTCCTGCGAGCCGGCATATTTGGTGGTCAAGGTCGGGGTGATCGAGCCGCCCGGCTTGTTCTGGTAGGTGATCTGGAAGGTGACGGTCTGGCCGGCGAGCGAGGCAGCGTCGACGCTCTCGATCGGAAAACGGACCTTGACGTCGGTATTGGCGGTGGCGCCAAGGATCTTCAGCGCGTAGTACGGGCCGCCTGATTGCGGGCTCGTCACCTGACTCGCGGTGATCGAAGCCCCGGTCGGCACGACATAGACCCCCTCGGACGCCCAGCCGCCCGAGGTCGTGATCGTGATCGCGGTGCCGCTGTACCATTGCGACAGACTGTTGCCGCGCAGCTTGTTGACGAAACCGGCGAACGCGCCGGAAACCTGGCCGGCATTGGCGCTGCCGGCGAGGTCGCCAAAGCTCGGCTGCGCGCAGGCCAGGCCGCTGGTGAACCCGTAACCGTTGGCCCATTGGTGTGTCGGACACGCGCCGCCCGGGATGTATTGCGCATGGGAAGCGGGCGCGGCGCCGGCGATCGCCAGCACCAACCCCACCAGCATGCTGAAAATCCGCGCTTTCATATGATGACCCACGAATTGCTGCCGAGATAGACGACGCGAAGGGCCGCAAAGGCGACCGACACGGCGATCGACGCCTGACCGTCGATCGTCTGCCCGGAGGGCGCGGCGACGGTCATCGCGTAGCTGCCGCTGGCGGCGAGATATTTGAAGGCGTGCTGCTCGCCGACGCGGGCGTTCGACGGCAGGGTAAAAATTGTCGCCGCCGGAGCCGTCGGTTGCCAGGCGATGATGTCGTCGGTGGCGGCGACGCTCTGGCTGCCGGTGCCGGTGACGGCACGGATGTTGAGGCGCGGCCGGACGACCCAGCCGCCGGCGGTGACGCCGTCCTGGGCTTGCAGGCTCCAATCGTCGGTATTGAGCACCAACTCGCCGGACGGACCGGTATAGGCGATGACTTGCGCGGTGGTGCCGCGGGCCCATTGGACCTGAGTGTGGGACACAAGCGTCTCCGTTCGGGCGCGCGTGCCCGTTCATTGGCGGCCGAAGCCGCGTTGCGGAGCTAGTTCAGTAGGCCGAGGATGATGTCGTAGCCGGGCGCCGCGGCGATCGAGGCGAAATCGGCCCGCGCGACGATGCTGGTGCTGATCATGCCCCAGTCCTGCGCCACGCCGCCAGCCAGCGCCGCGATCACGTCAAGCGATTGCCCGCCCGTGCCGAGCAGCGTGTAGCTGTACGCCGAAGCCGCGGCGAGGCCTTGCAGATCCTGGCCGAAGATGTTGAACGCCGGCAGTTTCACGTAAATCGTCGCGCCGACGAAACTCGTCGGATAAGGGTAGCGGAACAGCGACGGATCATTCGGCCCGAACCGCGCGAATTGCGCGCCGCTCGCATGCACGCCGATTGCCGTGCCGTAA
The DNA here is from genome assembly GCA_035648415.1 of Allostellaceae bacterium. Taxonomy (GTDB): domain Bacteria; phylum Pseudomonadota; class Alphaproteobacteria; order ATCC43930; family CGMCC-115725; genus DATARH01. The sequence goes on along the minus strand of DASRLO010000097.1, from coordinate 58,314 downwards.
ACCCCACGGCGCAGGTAAGTCAGGTGGTACTTATAGGTCGCGGTCAACGTCGCGGTCTCGTAAGAGACGAGTTCGCCATCGCAAAAGCAGAGCGTGACGTAAGCATCCGCGTCCGCTTGCGTCCCCGAAAGCAGCTGGCCTTGCGACTCGCCGAGGTCGACCGCCAGCGTATCGACCGTATCGGGATCGGCGGTCGCCGGCAGGCTCGCGGTCAGCACGCCCTGCCGGCCACCGCGATAGATTGTGCCGGCAAGGCCGTAAGTGTTGCCGTCGGTCGAGATCCAGACCTGGCATCCGCCCCAGTCGGCGCCGCCGCTGGCGATGATCCACACCTCGGTTGCGCCCCCGGTCAACCCGGCGGACGGTTCGAAGATTATCGGGGCGTTGGTGTTGCCGGGAGCGATGAACGGGTCGAGCGGCGCCCCGGCCGTCGCCTGCTTCGCATGCAGGATGGCGGTCCCCACGCCGATCGGCGTGATCGTCCCGGTCATGGCGTCAGGCCCGGGATTTCCTCGGCGGTAACGGTGAGTGCGCCGTTGTCGTCCTCCGCGATCTGGGTGACGCGCACCGGAGCGGCCGCCAGACCGAGCGCAGCGTCGGTGATGAGTACGATGTCCATCGGCTCCAACAGCGCGTATTTCCAGCCGAGCTTGAAATTGTAGGTGTTCCGCACGTAAAGCCGGCGCTGGAGCATCAGCTGCGCCGAGATTGTCGCGCTTGTCGGGTTGGTGAATTCGTGCGCCTGGATCGACGGCTCGGTGCGCACCCCATATTGGTCAATCGTGCCCTGGTCGAAGACCGCGATGATCTGCGGGTTGTAGCTGTTGCCGGCGTCCATGTACTCGACCGAGAGCCAGTTGGTCGCCTGCGCCGGATCGCTGCGGGTCAGCAGCACGGGATCGCTCGTGTCGGATCCGCCGCCCTCGGACCACGGCAGAAAATCGCCGTCGCCGAGGCTGTAGTGCCAGGTCAGGTTCGGCGTCCAGCTCGCGGCGTTGGCCGACAATGCCTGGTCGCCGTAGGGGATGATCTTCAGCAATATGCCGGACCACACGACCGCCGACACGGTAAGCTGGGTCATCTCCTCGATCCAGCGCGCGGCCGGCTGCTGTTTGTCGAGCAGCAACGACATCGCGAGCTGCGCGGCCTGGCAGTAATTGCCCCAATCGGCGAGCGCGCCGCCCGTGTCGAGGTTTGCCGCCGGAAACCCGGCGCCGTAACGCGGATTGGTCAGGATGTCGGTCAGGATCAGGTCCGGGCGCGCGTCGTCGGGAAAGCCCGGCCCGCCGGTGCCGCTCTCAAAGCCGGTGATCTCGAAAGAGATGTCGGGGATCGCCGATGACGACCCGAGATTGAGCGGCGTGCCGGTGACATAGCAGGTGCCCGAGTAGCCGATGACCGGCTGGTTCACATCGGAGCTGGCAAAGACCGGGTCGGCGGCTTGCCCATCGCCGCCGGCATAACCGTTGAGCCCGGCATTGCCGAGGCCGAACGCGACGCCGCCGTTCGCCCAGATCCGGTTTAGGCCGAAATCCCCGTAGACCGAGCCGGTAAACGACACCGGCCCCTGGCAGATGCCAAACGCGACATCGACCGAATATTGCTGGTTCGCCCCCTTTTTGCCGCTGCTGTTGCCGAGCCCCTTGCCGCCAGGACTGCTGGTGCTGCTCGATCCTTAAAAATTCCAGTATTCGAGAAGATTGATCGCGACGCGTTGCGTGCCGTAGCAAACGAAAATCGGGCTCCCGGCTTGGCTCGTATTATACCGCAGCGAACCAAGGGTCGGGTTGCTGAAGGCGTTGACGAAGGGGCTCGGGCCGCCGCCTTTTCCCGCTGACGCGCCGTCAATCATCGATCACCCCGAAGAACTTCACCTCGCGCCCGGCAAGCGGGTTGAGCATCGCATCGCCCCAGACGACCCCGCGCCGCCAATAGGCGTGGATCAGCCGCGGCCAGGCGACGACGATCGCGCCGTGCGAAAAAGTTCGGCCAAACTGGAACACCGCGACGTCGCCCGGCGCCGGCGGTCCGGCCAGCTCGCGCGCGTAGGGCATCAGCTTTTCGAGATAGCGCTCCGCATCGCGATGCAGATGCCAGTCGGGCGGGTAATAACCGGGGTCGACATAAGGCACGACGCCGCAGCGCTGATAGACCTCCGCCAGCAGCATCGCGCAATCGACGCCGGCGCCTTTGATTCGCCCCTGATGGTGGAACGGCGTGCCGAGCCACTCCTCGGTTTCCGCGACCACCGCCGCGCGCGCATCCATCGTCAGACCGCCAATTCCGGCGGCGGGATGTACGGAAATCCGCCGAAATGAACGAGGTTGTTGAACGTGTTCTGGCAGGTCGCGACCGTGTGGTCGCACCCGGGCAGCAGCTCGAATGCATCGCCGACCGCGACCGGTTGCAGCCAGACCTTCAACAGATAGACATGGCCGCCGGAAAGCTGAGCGATCGTACGGCTTTGCCCGGCATTGGCGCCGCTCGTCGCGATGATCGTCCCCTGGTCGTAGAGCGTCGCCGGACTCGGCGACAGCGAAGTGACGATCACCGCCTGGTTCGACCCGCGGCGGCGGTAACGCTTGCGCCCAGGCTCGCCCGGCTGAACGAGCACATCGCATCGCCGAAAATATGCGTGCAGGCCGCCTGATAGAGCCGGCGCGGCATCTGCTGCTGGGCCAGCAGGTTCAGCAGCGATTTCACCTTCATTTCGATCTTGCTGCGCCCCGCATCGGTCTCGGCGACGCGGCCGTAGAACCAGACGATCGCGCCGAGGCTCGCCGCCGGCGCGCCGGAGCCGTCCGGCTGCGGCGGCGCGAAGAAGCGGTCGAGTTCGACCGTCGCGCCGTCGAACTGCCCGATCCTGACCGCGTCGGCGAAACTCGACCCGCCGATCAGGTCGTTGGCGCCGGCGAGGATCGAGATGTCGAGTTCGGTCGGCTCGATGCCGATCTTGGTTGTCACCATCGAGCGGCCGAAGCGCGGCCCGAGCGCGAATCCGGTATAGCCGGCGGCATTGTAGTTGAGGCTGCCGGCCGGAAACGCGGTGCCGGGTACGGTAAGCGGCGTCGTCCAGCCCGAATAGCGCAGCACCGCTCCCGAGGGCAGCACGAAGGTATAAAGGTCGATGACGACAAAGCTGTCATTGGCGGCGAGGCAGTTTTGCAACGCCGCGGAAGCCGGTCTCATTGCTCTCGCCTCACACAAAGACCGACTGGAGCTTGACCTGCTTCAGCGCCCAGAGCTGATAGAGGAAATTCTCGAAATCGGCGGTGTCGTCGGCAAAGCGGGCGCGAAAATAATAGGTGAAATCCGCGGTCACGAACTGGCCGGCGGGCGGCGGGCTGGCGAATCCTACCAATCCCGTGGCGGGATCGACGCTGTAACCCGAGGAACTTTGCCGCACGCCGTCGAAATAGATCGTCGCGACGGCGTTCGGCGCGGTGATCGGCTCGGCGAAGCCGCCGCCCGGCAAGGCGGCGCCCATCGTGCGCACCAGTTGGAACACGGTCGTGCCGCCGTCGCCGGTGCCGATCGCCTGCGCGCTCGCATGGTCGTCGGTCGGATCGTCGAAGAGGAAGGGCTGAAAAGCGCCCTGCTGCTGCAGGAAGAACCCCATCAGCATGCGCAGCTCGTCGTAGCCGACGCCGGGGCCGCTGGCGGCGCGGGTATCGTTCTGGTCGCGCAGTATCGAATAGGTCAGCGTCCAGGTCCAAAGCGGGTTCGGCTGGTCGAGCGCGCGGAGCTCGCGGCCTGACACCGCACGCTGGATGCGGGTCGCAAAGCGCGGCGCCTTGCTGACGCTCCAGCCGAGCCCCGGCAGCGTTGGGAAAATCGCGGTCATCGTGGCTCTATCAGAAGCTGCGCGGGGTCAGGGCGTTTTTGGCGGAACAGGTCGCGCACCGCGCCGGCGTTGCTCTTGAGGTTATCGCGGAACCAGCGGTTGATCGACGGCGCGTCGGCCGGCCCGTGGAAATGCGCATGGAAATGCGCGTCGCCGGCGCCGCCTGACGCGATCATGCCTTGCAGTCCCTGCGAGATGTCCGCCGGCAGCACCATCTCGCGCGCGTGAAGCAGCGCCGGCGTCGCGCCGGCGAAGTTGGGCAAAGCCCAACCACCGGCCGCCGACGGCACGATGCCGCCGCGATCGAAGCTGAAGAGGCCGCCGAGCCACGAGAAGAGCCCGCTGCCGCCCGCTGCCGCGCCGGCCGCCGTCGCACCGCCGGCCAAGGAGGCGCCGGCGCTGGTGCCGGCAGCCGCCGTCGCGCCGGTGAGGGCTGCGGTCAATGCGGTCAAGGCGGTGGTAGAAGCCCCGAGCGCTGTCGTATTGGCGGTGACCGAGGCCGCCTGGGCAGTCGCGGAAGCGCCGCCGGCGCCGGCAAAGAGGCCTGTCCCGAACAATCCGCCCGGCTGGTTGACGCCGATCAGCGCGGTAAGTCCGGCGGCGAGTCCGCTCGCGCCGGTCGCCTGCGCCCCGCCGACCGCGCTCGATACCGCGCCGCCCGCAATGCCCGCCAAGCCCGAGGCGGCCCATTTCGCCGCCATCGATTCAATGCCTTCGAGGAACGAGGTCTCGACTTCCTGCACCATGCGCGTCATGCCTTTCGCCCAGGTCGCCTGACCGGTCAGGATTTGGTTGAAGCTGCGTTCCACCGAACCGCCGGCGCGATCGAAAGCTTGCTCGTAGGAGCGGGCGACCTGATCGGCTTGGCGACGCGCTGCGTCCGCCAGGCGGCGGTAATCCTCGCTCGCCTGCGCGACATAGCGCGCGTCGAGTTGCTGCATCGCGGTAACCGCGGCCTGTCGATCTTCGACCGCGGCCTGGTCGTTCTCCCGGACCGCGTCGAGCCGTTCCTCTTCCTGGGTAAAGATCTGCGCCGTGTAGTCGATGTCGTAGCCGAGCGCCTGCTGCAGGCTGAGCTGCTTACTGTCGACGAGGACCTGCATACCGTTCTTGAAGGCTTCGGTGTAGGAGCCCTGAAGCTGCTGCATCGCCTGCGCCGCCTGAAGCGCATGCCGGGCCATGCCCTGCGCCATCTGCTGCTGCAGCTGCGCCGCCCGAGCGGAGGCGTCGCCGATCGCGGCGATGGGTGCGGCGAGCCCGCCCAATCCGGCCGTCAGCTCTTTGACCTGATCGGTGCCGTCGCCGGTATCGACGCCGATCTTGATCTGGACAGTATCCGCCATAGATCCTCCGCGCGCCGAGCGGGTTGCCCACGCGTTTTCGAAAAGGGCCCCCGCCGCGAGGCGATGTCAGGCTGATGTCGCCGTCTTGGCGGCGGTCATTCCATGTCGATAAAGCTAACGCCGCCCCGGTTACGGCTTCGGTAGGGAAAATCCGGTGTCCCGTTCCATTCGACGCGGCGGTGCAAGCTGAACATCACGCCGCAAAACGGCACCTTGTCGGTATCGACGATCATCTTGGTGCGGTTGACGATGTCGTTCTTCGGAACCTCTGTCTTTACGATCTCGCGCGGCTTCAGACTGTTTTCGTAGAACCGGTAAAGCGCCAGCCTGTCCAGCCCGGGGCAATTTTTGCCGGACAGCACCGACACGGCATCGTAGAGAAAGGTCCGGTCGTATTCCGAGGCGGTGTGGGCCATGTCCGGGTCTTCCGGCAACATCACCTCGGCTTTCACCACCTGGTCGTTCGGCGCCGGCGACGCCAGCGTCAGCACAATCGAGATCATCTCGTGACGGCCGGGGACCGCCGCATCGATCGCGATCTTGCGGTGCGCGGTACGGCCATTGACGTCGAGCTCGTTGCGCTTGGCGATCTGCGGCGCGACGAGTTTCATGTCGAACCACAGCGTCGAACCCAGCGCGATCATGCACGGCCGCAGATCGTTGTGCAGGCAGCCGGCACGCTTGTCTTCCGGCGTGATGGCCTGGGTCGGCGACGCGGCGCTCGCCTGCCCCGCCCACACGGCAAGGGCCGTCGCAGTCACCGCCAACACCCGCATCCGCGCCTCCCCGCGTACCGTTCCGCGTCGAGGCTACAATCGCTCGGGCCGCTTCGCCAAATGCGCGCGATTGCGAGCGCGCAGTTTTTCGATGTCGAGCACCGGTGCCGGCATGCCGATATCGCCATCCGACAACGCCACGGCGAGACCGGGCGGCGCCATCGCCACGATATCGGAGAGCACGGGCGCCGCGTCGGCGGCCGGCTTCCAGCCGAGCATCCGCGCGATCGACTGCAGCATCAGATGCACGGGAGGGTTCTCGGTCCAGTAGGCGAAAATCTCCCCCGCTTCGGCGACGGTCATGCCGTCGATCGCCGCGTAGGGATACGAGCAGCCGGTGGCGAGAGCGCCGTAGATCGCCGCTAAACGGCCGCGGCAACCGGCGCCGGTATTTGTTCCGCGCTCGCCACCGGCACTGCTTCCCCCGAACGGGTGTCCTCGGGACGGCGCAACCCGGCGACGGTGAGGACCATGGCGACCGCTTCGGTCACCTCGTCCATTGTCGCGTCGAGTTCCAGCACCGCGTCAAGGGTCAGACCGGGGTGGGCCCGAACCAGCCCGGCCTGAATGACCCGCGCCGCCGCGTCGATCACCGCTCCGCCGGTTTTGCCCGACAAATCGTCGAGCGCGTCGAGCAGGGCGCGCAACTGTCCGAGCCGCAACGGCTCGATCGTAAACTTTCGGCCTCCGAGATGGATGGTCGCTTCGGTCATTCGCGCCTCACTCCTTCGCTCCCGGGTCATTCCAGCGTGCTCAACGTGCCGATCGTGCCGGTGGCGTCGGCGAAGGCGCTGAAGTCGAATTCCTGGATCTCGTAATCGTCGGTCTTGGTCGGTAGCGACAACTTGGTCGCGGTGCAGGCGTTCAGCACCAAGGCGAGGCCGGCCGGCACCCCAAGCGTCGATTTTTGCGTGTAGAACGACGCCTTGAAGGTCGGCGTGAAACCCATCAGCTGGTTGGTGACGACCAGCTTCCTGCCCGACGCGGTCGGCGCATAGAGATACGAGACCTGAAGCACCGCGCTCGCATCGGCCGCGCTGAACGTATAGACGCCGGTGGACGCATTGACCGAGTACTGGCCGGCGGCGGATGGCGTCGTCACCCGGGTAAAGCGTCCGCCGGCATTGGCGCCGCCGGCGTAGAAGACGCCGAGATCGTCGGAGAAAATCGCGGCATTGGCGACTGTTACCGCATAGGGCGTCGTCGCCGGCACGCTCGCCGCCTCGTTCTCGGAGATGGTGAGCTGGCCGGTCGCCGGCGTCTGGCCGAAGAACAGATCGCCGTAGATCGCGCCGCAGATGCGCGCGAACTTTGCCTTGCCGGTGATCTTGCCCTGGCCGCGGGCGATGTCGACCGGGAACTGGAACTGTCCCCAAAGTTCCTTGGTCTGCCAGTCCCAGTCGATCTGCACGTCCTGCAGGATGCCGAACTGGTCGGGGCCGATGCCCGAGCCGGTGACATCGGTGCGGTTGCCCCACAGCGCCCCGGCGCCAAAAGCGAGCTGCATGTCAGTTCTCCTCCCACTTGGGGTTGGCAAGGCGCCGCTTCAGCTCTTCCTTGGCGGCGAAAGCGTGGTTCCAGGCGGCCGTCGAGGCGGCCACCGGCGAGCCCGGGAAGTGATCGTTCCACCAGCGCTCGACGAGCGCCCGAGGGCTGTCGGGCCGGTTGTCCGGGGGCTCATCCGGCACAAGCTCCGGCATCGCCGCTGGGGACGAAGCGGTGTCGTTCATTGTGAACTCCGTTGGCTAAACGCAGAGGATTTCGAGCGGCACGATCGCGACCGCCTGGTCGCCGAGGACGCCTTCGTCGGTTTCGATCTTGCCGCTGATGTAGGCATGCTGGACCATCGCCGGCAGACCGAGATCTTGGATGCCGGTGGTCGCCGTTGGCGCCAGCGCGGTTTCAACCGCGTCGAGCAGCGGGTTCAACACCGTCGCCGGCGCCAGATACGGGTCGCTCGAATGCGCGTAGACATAAATATCGACGGCGAGCGTCCACACCGTCGGCGCGCCCAAAATCTTGACGCTTGCCAGCTCGGTTTTCTGCGCCAAGAACAGCGCCGGCTGCTCGGCCGGCGAAACATCGCTCCAGTGCCGCAGGCGCCGGTCGATGACGGCGAAATCCGCCGCCGTCTCGAGCAGCCCGAAGAGCGCCGCGTAGATCAGCTCGCGCGATATCATGCTTGCACCGCCTCGAACGCCGCCCGTGCGAGCGCGGCACGGATATCGGGCGCGGTTTCCTCGAGCGCCGAGCGCATGAACGAACGCTCGGGCATCGTCACCGCCGGCAGTTGCACCCGCTTGAGGAAGCGCTGCTGCCCGCGCCACGGAAAGGCCAGCGCCCGGGCGCTTTGCGGCAGGATCTCGCGGGCGGGAATGACGCCGCCATATTCGTGGATCGCCGCGTACGGCGCATCGCTGCTGACCGTCGCGCCGATCGCGAGGCCGTTGCGCTCGACAGCGACGGCGATGCTGCCCGCGAGCCGGCCGCTCCGCTGCTGCAGCACCTCGCCCGAAAGCTTGCGTTCCACCCGGTCGCGCAGCACGCCCCCTAGCCGTTCGACCTCCTGGGCAAGCCGTTGGGCGAGCGTCTGCGGCAACGCGCCGAGCCGATCGGTCAGCGCGCCGAGCCCGTCGATCGAGGCGGTAATCACAGCGCCGCCGCCATCGTCGCCGGGTCGGTCGCGGTCGGCGCCAGCACACGGGCAAAGCCCGCAGCCGGCGCCACCGCGCGGTATTGCGATAAGAGCGTCTTCACGTCGTCGCTCATGTCCTTTTGCGAGAAGGTCACGGTCTCGCCGCTCATCAGCGCCTTCGACACCTCGCCGATGCGGGCGCGCTCGCGGTAGCGCTGGCAGACCAGCTCGATGCAGGCCTGCGCGAGATCGGCCGGCACGCTCGCATAGCCCGCGGTATAGGTGACGGCCACGTTCTGGGCGCGCCGGCTGAACGCATAGCCGCGCAACGCGAGTTCGGTCGGGCTGAAGACGTAACCCGCGCCGAACCCGCCGCCGGCGAGCGCCGGCGGGATGATCAGTCCGTCGATCGACAGCGACAACACCGCACTGACCGGAAAATTGGCGAAGACTAAGCGCTGTCCGCCGTCGCCGTCGCGGATTTCGATCCAATCGCCGATCGCGATCTGCCGCTGCAGCCAGGTTTGGATGAACTGGCTCGCCGCCGTGATCAGGCGCGTCAACAGCGCGTTGTCGACAGTGGGAAACGGGTTCTGTCCGGTCTGCAGCCACGCCGTGACATCGCCCAAGCTGGTCAAATCGCCGAAGGGCATTCTAATTTCTCCAAGTGTCATTGCGAGGAGCCGCGAGGCGACGAAGCAATCTCTTGCCAGGTTGGCCAAAAGGTTGATCGAGATTGCTTAACTGCGCTCGCAATGACGCGGGTTGCGTCAGCCGTTGCCGATATTGGTGATGACGCCCATCGCAAACGGGGCATAGACCGCGAGCACCTCTTCGGCGTAGACGCCGACCTGGCGCTGGCGGGTCACCACCGGCCAGTCGATCTGGTAGTAGTCCTGGCGCGTCTTGACTTCGGCGACGTTCGGCACGTCGTTCGACTGGTATTGCACCGGCAGGTTCTCGGCCCAGCCGATGATGGTGCCCGGCGGCACGCGCGGGTGGATGCGGATCGGGATGCGCAGACCGCCATTGAGGGCGAACGGGTTGAAGTAGAACGACACCGCACCCGCGGCTGCGAGGTCGTAGGCGTTGCCGTCGCCCGTGACCTCGTAGCGCAGCAAGGGGCCCGACGCGTTCGAGAGCACCTTGGCGGTGATGTTCTTCAACTCCTGCACGTTGACGTAGAGCACGGTCGGCGAGAGCTGATAGTTGTTCCACATCGTCTGGAACATCGTATCGATCTCGACGACAGACCCGCGCCCGGAGGAGGTCAGCGGCGTGCCGATGCCGGCCGTGCCGGTCGCCATCGTCGCGATATAAGCATTGGAGCCGGACTTGAACGCCGCAGTCAGCAACCCGTCATAGGCCAGGTTGGGATTGGCCGAATTGTCGGCGGTGATCGCGGTCGCCGCCTGCATGCCGCTGGCGAGCGGCGCGGAGAAACTGGCGCTGTTGATCGTTGTGGTCGCCTGCAAGGTCTCCGATCCGGCGGTGCCGACATACCAGGCATAGCCGACCGCACCCTGGATCGCGGTAACGCTGGCGAAGAGCGTCTGGCCCAGCGTCACGGCCTGCGTCGCATTGGCGCTCTTGTTCGACGAACCGCCCGACAGCGTGAAGCTCTTGCCGTCGGCGCCGGTGATCGGCTTGGTCGTGGCGATGCCGCCCGCCAGGTTCGAATTCTGGTAGCCCTCGAGGGTCAATGCGACGACGATCACCGAATAGGTCGCCGCCGGCAGCGTCGCGCCGCTGCCCGAGGCCGACAAGACCGGCGTCGCCGGCGTGCCGAGGGTCAGCGAAGCGTTGCCGCCAAGGATCGCCATCTCCTCCTTCAGCATCATCTTCTGCAGCAGGCGGAAGGTCATGCGCGCCTGGATGTCCTCGAAGTCGCGGCCGGCGCTGATCGCTTCGTAGGTCGCCGCGTCCTCCTCCCCGATGGTGACGTAAGTTGCCGATTTCGACGCCGTCGCGTACGACATCTGGCCCGAGCGCTGGCCTTCCGGAACCCAGCCCATCGCATCGAAGCCGGAACCGATCAGCGCCGTCACCTGGCGCCAGTTGGTCGCCGTACCGGTACCGCCGCCGACGCGCGGGATCACGTTCCTGATCGGCGTCACGAACGGGTAGAGGTTCTTCGCCGGCGCCTGCAAATCGAAGGCGACCAGCCCGGTGCCGGTCGAGATCGTCTTGGTGATCCGGTCGTCGGGAGAGCGCAGCGCGCCCTTGACCAAATCGAGTGTGTCTTGTGTCGGGTTCATCGGGTCATTTCCCTCCGCTCGGGCAATAAAAAACCCGGCGCGAGCCGGGCCGGGTTAAAACCAAAAACCTGGATTTAGGATCAGCGCCGGCCGAATGGCCGTATCGGGTTGGCGTGGGCGGCTTTGATCAGCGCCAGGGTGCGCTCCTCGTCGCTCATCCGCGCCAGCGCGGTGACGACATCGCCAGGCGATACACTGGAATAGAGGCCATCCTCGCCTTTAGAAATGCCACCGGCGGTGCGCGCCACCGTCAGCGGCGGCAGCGGCACGGCGGCGATCTCCTCAACCCGCCTGGCGAGCGCGTCGAGGCGCGGCAGGACCTCGCCGGCGAAGGCTTTCATCAGATCGCCGGCGCCCGCCGCCCGATCGACATCATCTTCCGCGTCGCCCTCCCCGTCCGCGGCGTCATCGACAAAACCGTCGCATTTGGCGCCGGCGCGGCACAGCGCGTCGTGCGCTGCCTTGAGGTGGCCGGGCACGGTGTTCGGATGCCGCGCCGTCGCCGTCGCCGCCTTGCAGCTATCGCCATCCGTCATCGCCTTGAGGCAATCGTGGACATGGTCGAGCGCCGCCTGGCCGCTGAGCGTCATGGGCTTGTCCTCGGGTGCTGCGGTGGGGGGTCCCGCCGGGTCGATCTCGGCCTTCCACGCCGCGACGATCCGCGATCTGATCCGATCGAGTTCGCCGGCGGTATAAAGCGCCGCGTTTTTGGCGATGTGGATAAAGGCCCAGGCGGCGCGGATGTGACGCTCGCTGTCGAGCGGGTAGCGCTTCCTGCCGTCCGCCTGATAGCCCGGATCGGCGTACTCGATGTGTTGTCCCCCATCCCCTCCCCGCCCTCCGACTTCCAGCAGTCGAACACCGCTTCGGGATTGGCCGGGCGGTCGACCAGGCTGATCTCGGTGAGGGTCAGCGCGGTGATGATATTGCGGTCGCGGGCATCCCGCGCGCGGACCTTGCCGCCGACCGAAAAACCCTTGTAGACGCCGCCTGTCACCTTGTCCCAGGCGCGCGGGTCGACGATACGGGCGCCGACATAGAGCCCCTTGTCGTCGACGGACGCTTCCTCGGCGACGCCGACCGCCGACATCTGGTGCATCTCGCGGATATTGGCGAATTTCAGGTAATCGGCGAGCGCCGCGCCGAGCGCATCGCGGGTGATGATCTCGCCCTGGTCGTCCTCAGCGTCGGTCGAGGCGTAGCCCCAGACCATCCGCTGCTCGGCGTCGACCTTGGCGATCGGAGCGTAAAAGCGCATCGCTGTCTGTTCCTTCGGATGATTTCGATTCGTCATCGCCGAGTGAAGTCCGGTCATCCCAGAGAATTTTTTGGGACGCGCCGAATAAGTCCCGGAATGACGGAAAAACCGGTGCCGTCCGTTACCTACCGTGGCGCCCAGAAGTCGTCCTGCGCGGTGATCCTCGGCGCGCAAATTGTGCCTTCATCGACTGTCGTCACCAAAAGACCAGGCTTGCCCCACTGGGATTAGCGTCGCGGACATAGATATCGAGGATCTTGGCCTGCTCGGCCGGGGCGCCCGGCCGAAGTTCGCCCCACGCGAATTCGAGGTCCGCGTGACCTATCAGCTGCTGGATCACGTGGTCGGCCAGCCGCTTCACCCACCGCATCAGCGGCGCCAGCCCCTCGGCTTCGGCCGCGTCCTGCGAGGTCTGGGCGGTGGCGCGGTTGAGCTGGCGGGTGAACGGCGTTGGCGGCAGCGAGAACGCATAGCACACGATGCGCGCCAGCCACTCGTCAAAATCGTCCTTGTAGGGCGCTTCCTTGAACGCCTGGTACTTGGCGCCCGCCGGGAGACGCGGCTCGGCCTATATCCGGGTTGTATTTGCGGAAGGAGGCAGAGCCAGCAACTTTCGCCGCGACGAGCGGCACGGCACCCGCGGTACCGTAGACCATCGGCTGATCGCCGCCGGGCACAGGATCGAGGCCCAGCAGGTTACGGGCCTCGTTGACCGCGTAGACAAGCTTGCGCTGTTGGAGCTTCGCCCGTGAAAAATGTCTCCCACGGCCAATTTTCGTAGCGCACTCTCCCGATCGATCATCGGCGGACGCCGGTCAGCACCCTTCCGTTTCGCGTCTGATGAGTTCGCGCAGCAGCTCCATCCCACCTTCGATGCTTTCGTCGCCGCGGAAGCGCGAAATCTCGATATGGTCGTCTTCGAAGACATCGACTTCGACCCGTTCCCCAACAAACGAAACCGTCATTGTGATGGTGTCCGGCCGGTCTCTTTCCAGGAAATAATGCAAGCGCGCCGCATCGAGCATCCGACAGATTTGGAAAATAGGAGACGTCATTGGAACCTCTCTCGCCGCTCTTTCACTTCCGATAGCGCTCTCTTAATAGCAGCTTCTTTGCCCTCCGAGCTGCTGCGTCCCCCTCGTCCGCGGCGCGGTATATCTCATCAACGGGCACATCGAGAAACTGGCCCGGAAACACCCGCAGGATACTTGCGTTGCAGTTCTCAGCAATAAAGTCGCGGCACGTCTGGGCTTGGGCGAGCTGAAAGGGCTTCTCAGGCCCGGCTTCCACGTCGGCGGAACGGGGCGCGACGCCGCCTTCACTCGTCCACTCGCCGCCCTCCGGCTCGCCGGCGGTGATCCGCAGCTGGGCGGGATTGAAATTGGCCTTGCCGAACCGCGGCGCGGCCGCCAGCCGTTTTCCGACCACGGCAACGGGCGCGGCGAGCGGTTGTGCTCCTTGTGTGCCGTAGACCATCGGCTGATCGCCGCCGGGCACCGGATCGAGGCCCAGCAGGTTGCGCGCCTCGTTGACCGCGTAGATGCCGTCGCGGACGTAGATGTCGATGATCTTGGTCTGCTCGGCAGGATCGCCCGGTCGCAGCTAGATCGGATTGGTAGAGATGTGCTCGTCGAGGAAGCGGTGCGCATGCCTCTCCTCGGGGGTCCATCTGGCAACTTTAGGGTCCACATCGATGCTCTGACGGATCAAAGCGTGGGCGTCCTGGTACCTCCGATCCATTGCCAGAAAGATGTTGTGAATCTCGGGCGGCAATGGCGCGACACAGTCGATTGTGGTGCAGCCCCTCCCCACCTTGAGGCCCGTGTTCCGGTCAAACCGCACGTCGTCCTGGGTATGTATCCGTCGCGCGTAAATCGCTGCATTGTCGAGGCCGGTAACCAGACAAACCAGGCTCGCGCTAGTCTGTGGGTTCCGAGCGTGGAAGATGTCTCCTACCGCTATGTTCCGCAGTGCATTCTCTCGGTCAGTCATGATACGCAACCTTCATTCACTCAGGTTCAATTATGTACTTTCCCAACTCTCTAACCTTCGTCGTTGCAGGCTCGTTTTCGAGACCCAGGAATTTGGTTGCGCAATCGGTGCATAGGTTACGTCCAAGTATATGGTAAAGTGCACTGGAACCGTAGCTTCCGCCACTTTGGCAGCCGGCTGAAAAGCCGTCACACGGAACCCCGCCCGGCGCGGCGACTTGGGTTCCGCCATCGGTTGCGTCGGCCGTCCACCAGCCGCCATGAGGATTACCTGCGGGCACCCGTGGCTCATCAGGGTTGTACTTGCGCACCGAGCCCGGGACGACATGCGCCGCCGCACCGGGACAACCGCAACTTAAAGTAGCCTCCCCGCTAGCGCGACGCTGAAGTCTTTCAGACATGGCACCTGAAGCAGAGAGCGGCACCGCGCCCGCGGTGCCGTAGACCATCGGCTGGTCGCCACCGGGAACCGGGTCGAGGCCCAGCAGGTTGCGCGCCTCGTTGACCGCGTAGATGCCGTCGCGAACATAGATATCGAGGATTTTGGCCTGCTCGGCCGGGTCGCCCGGCCGAAGTTCGCCCCAAGCGAATTCGAGGTCGGCGTGACCCATCAGCTGCTGGATCACGTGGTCGGCCAGCCCGCTTCACCCACCGCATCAGCGGCGCCAGCCCCTCGGCTTCGGACGCATCCTGCGAGGTCTGGGCGGTGGCGCGGTTGAGCTGGCGGGTGAACGGCGTTGGCGGCAGCGAGAACGCATAGCACACGATGCGCGCCAGCCACTCGTCAAAATCGTCCTTGTAGGGCGCCTCCTTGAACGCCTGGTACTTGGCGCCCGACGGCCCCCACACAAGGCGCGTGCGCGAGGCGGTGTTGCCGGCGAGGACGCTGTCGAACCATTCCTGAAACTGGCTGATCTGCTCGACGTTCCACCCGTCCGGCGCGTTGAGCAGCCCGGGCGGCACGTTGCAGGATTTGTTCGCGGCCGTTGTCTCGAACGGTGACGAAACCGTTGACCATATCGGTCTCGTCGATCGTGCCTTGCGTGATCACGAAGCCGTCGGGGTGCTCGCGAAAGCCGGGCTGGTCGCGCACCAGCTCGATGCCCTTCTCGGCATTTTCCCGGCTGGTGTAGACGCCGACGTTCAGTTCGTGCTTGTTATTCCATTTGTCGAGAAAGCGCAGCCACACGACCCAATAGGTTGGCGGTATCGGGTCCACGCTGGGGATGTAAGCCTGCTCCTTTGTTACTTTCGGGTACGGGGCAACCGGCGTCTCCTCGGGGTCTTCGCCCCGATCAACGGTGATAAAACCGCCATCGGTCCAGGCAGTCCGTCCATTCCTCCGGGCCGAATATCGAAACCGTCAGGGTGATCACGAAATCCCGGTTTGCCGCGCAACAGGGCTGGAGCCTCCTCCGCCTTCTCACGGGTTGAATAGACGCCGAGCAGCTTGTCGTGATCCTCCCGTCCGTCATAACGTTCGTGCCAGAGTTCGTAGGTCATCGCCTCCATAAGTTTAATCCGCTTGGTTAAATCTGGTCGTCGTCGTCCGGCAACAGGATCGACCTTGGGTCGCGGAACGCCCGGTCACCAAATTTTCAGCTGATTTGTTTCTCGCGAGCGGCAGCCGCGCGGCGACGAAGCTCGGCCGCGACCTCCTGCTTGGTCCCCGCTGGTGCGCCAAAGAGGCCCGGCGTCCAGTGATCGTCGGGCATTGTCTCGCAGTCGGCGAGCGCCGCCGACTCGTCGCCGAGCAGGGCATGGCAATCGGCGCGAAACAGCGCGCCGAAGCCGCCTTCCCACTGCGTCGGATCGAGGCCCTCGGAACGGTCATATGCATCGATGGCCTCTCGATAACGACCGAGACCATGAAGGATACGGCCCCTCGCTCCGTGCGTTGTATGGTGGTCCTCGAGAGCCAGAGATTTGTCGAGATCAGCCAAGGCTAGGTCCGGCAAACCGAGGGATTCCCAAGCGTGGTGCCTAGCAAAATAGGCATTGGCATTATCGGGATGCTGCTCGACGAACCCGTTTGTCAGTTCCAGATATGCTTCCGGATCATTTCGTAGCAACTGAAACTCGCGATCGATGTCGCCGAGCGAAATCTCGTTCGCCATCGCTCTATGCCTTCCTATCTTTTTTCAGCCGACCGGATTCCCACCGCATCTCTCCGACACCTGCCCTAGGAGACAGCTCCGCAAGTCTTTCCCGGGCCCGGCGTAGCCCGGCTGAAATTTTCCTTCTTTTTGCATTCGGTCACAATATTTGTATGCATTAGCCCACTCTTCAGCACATTTGGGATCGCGTGGAAACGGGTTCGTCGGAAGTGGTGGGCGTTGGCGCTCAGCTCCGGGAAAATCAAATGGGACTGGCGTAATCTCCGTCGGTGCTCCCGGAATCTCCAAGGGTATGTCGGCAGGCAAGTCCCATGGAATCGTCAGCTGCGCCGTCGTTACGGGCGAAATGCTTTGCCGAGGCAAACCCATTGGCGCCATCGTACTTGGCGCGTCCTCGGCTCCCCCAGTCGTCCACTCACCGCCGCCGGCGTTGCCGGCCGGGACGCGCGGCTCGCCTTCGATATCTGGGTTGTATTTGCGTAGCGCCGCTACGCCGGCAGCTTTTGCCGCGCTTGCGCCGAGCGGCGTTACGCCTTGGGTGCCGTAGACCATTGGCTGATCGCCGCCGGGCACCGGATCGAGGCCCAGCAGGTTGCGCGCCTCGTTGACCGCGTAGATGCCGTCGCGGACATAGATGTCGAGGATTTTGGCCTGCTCGGCCGGGTCGCCCGGCCGAAGTTCGCCCCAAGCGAATTCGAGGTCGGCGTGACCCATCAGCTGCTGGATCACGTGGTCGGCCAGCCGCTTCACCCACCGCATCAGCGGCGCCAGCCCTTCGGCTTCGGACGCGTCCTGCGAGGTCTGGGCGGTGGCGCGGTTGAGCTGGCGGGTGAACGGCGTTGGCGGCAGCGAGAACGCATAGCACACGATGCGCGCCAGCCATTCGTCGAAATCGTCCTTGTAGGGCGCCTCCTTGAACGCCTGGTATTTGGCGCCCGCCGGGCCCCATACCAGCCGCGAGCGCGAGGCGGTGTTGCCGGCGAGGACGCTGTCGAACCATTCCTGAAACTGGCTGATCTGCTCGACGTTCCACCCGTCCGGCGCGTTGAGCAGCCCGGGCGGCACGTTGCCCTCGGTAAAATGCTGCAGCTGCATCGCCTGGCGGCGCAGCGCGATGTTGACCGTCATCACGATCTGCTCGACCGGCCCGAACCCATAGGCCTTGTGCGGCCGCGGATTGCGCGGCAAATAGAGCAGCTCGTCGCTGGTCAGCAGCTTCCACGGCCGGCCCTTGATCACCTGCTCGTAGGCCGGCGCCGGCGGACGCGGCCGGCGGCCGGTCTCGTCGACCAGCACCTTGATCGTCGCGCCGTCGACCACGTCGAGGCCGATGAGGGCGCCGCCGCGGTTGCGCCGCAGCTCCAGGGCCGGCGCGTCGAGCACCAGCAAATCTTCCATCAGCTCGCGCAGCCAGGTGGCGAACGGCCGTTCTCCGTCAGGCCGGCGCCAGAACTCGGCCAGCGCATCGACACGAGCGGCGGCATCCGGGTGTGTCGGCCTGCCGCCGCGCGCCCGGATCGACCAATCGAGCCGTTCGAGCTGATCCTTGCGCGTCTCGATCGCCAGGCGCGTGATGTCGTGCGCCTCGGCGAGCCGGCGGAGCTCCTCGAACGAGATCGTGTCGTACGAGCGCGGCGTGTAGATCGTGTTGACGCCGACCGGGTAGTCCCACACCCGCACCCGCTCTGGTTCGAGCGGCGCCAGCGGGTAGCCCGGCGAGAAGATGCCCTGGCCGGGCTGGTAGACATCGCGGAATTGCGTTTCGAGACCCTGCTGCCCCCAGGTATAGGAGGCGCTGAGGCTGGTCTTCGAGCCGCCGAGGCGAAGATCGGGCGAAGGCATCAGAAGGCGCTCCAGGCTGACCGCTTCCAGTTGTTCGGTCCGGTGCAGAAATAGAGGTAGTTGCTGTCGGCTTCGAGCTGGCCGGTCTGACAGGCGCGCCGCTCGACGACGGCGTGCCGGTCGCCGGGAACATGCCGTTGGCCGATCCCGTCGCCGGAGTCACCGAGGCGACGCGGAAGTTCGAGCCGTCGAATTCGAGCTCGAGGAATTCGTAGTTTTGCCCGTACAAGGTCATCGACGATTGGGCGCCGCGGGTTCCCGGCATCAGGATCTGCCCGCCGCTGGTGCCGTTGACCTGCACCGTCAGGGACCGGCTGTTGTCGGTGGCGAAACCCATCGACCAGCCAGGCGGCAATGCCGTGCTCGACGGCAAGGTCACCGTCAGGCTCGAAATCGGCGAGTTGTAGGCCGAGATCACCGTGCCGCAATCGGCGGCGACGGCGTTGTAGCTGCTCACCGCCGGAAAATTCCATTTGCTGACGCAGCCGCTGCCCGAAACTCCAATCGAGGCGGCGGTGGCCGGCGTCACCTGCATCACGCGAAAATTCGAGCCGTCGAACTGCAGCGCCGCCAGCTCGTAATTGCCGGTAACCAGCTGCATCGAGCTGATCGTCGCGCCGCTGCCGGGATAGATGATCCTGGCGGCATCGCCCGAGGCGACCTGTGCCGCCGCGACCTTGCCGTTGTCGTTGGCGACGGCGATGGTCCAGCCTGGGTTGAGTGCGGTCGACGCCGGCAGGGTCACCGTCAGGTAGCCGAGCGGGCTGTTGTAAGCCGAGACCACGTTGCCGTTGTCCGCGATCGCCGCCGTATAGGCGCTCGCCGCCGGAAAGCTCCAGCGCGACAACCCGCCACTGCCGGCGAAGCCCAGCTGCTGCGCGGTCGCCGGCGTTACCTGCTCGACCCGGAAGTTGTTGCTGCCGTCATATTGCAGGGTCACGTATTCGTACTGGTTGCCGGCAAGGGTCAGCGAGGTTTGCGCCGCGGCGGTGACCAGCGGATAAAGGATGTGCCCGCCGCCGGTCCCGTTGACCTGGACCTTGAGGCTCTTGCCCTGGTCGGTGGCGAAGCCCATCGACCAGCCGGACGGCAGGTTGCTCGTCGGCGGCAAGGTCACGGTCAGGCCGCTCGTCGTATTGAAGCTCGACACGACATTGCCGTTGTCGCCGAGCTGCGCCGCGTAGCCGGAAGTCGACGGGTAGACCCAATTGCCCGGCCAGTCGCGGCTCTGCAGCCCGTTGGTCGCCAGCGTGTTGCGGGTGCCCGCGGTGACCCGGAAATTGGTCCCGTCCGATTGCAGCTCGAAATATTCGTAATTGCCGGGCCCCAGCGTCACCGACGACAGCGCCTTGCCGCCCGACAGGATCGTCCCCGACGGCGCGGTCACGGTCAGGCCCTTGCCGTTGTCGCTGGCAAAACCCATGCGCCATCCGGCATTGACCGAAGCCGGCGCCGGCAAGGTCACCGCGAGCGACGCGCCCGGCGCGTTGTAGGACGACAGCACCGTGCGGTCGTCGATGCCGGCGGCGGTATAAGTCGCCACGCTCGGAAATTGCCACGGCGCCCAATTGCCGGCGCCGATCACCGAGACCCCGGTCGATTGCGGGCCGCGGTTGACGACCGCGCTGGCATAGTTCGGGTTGATCAGCAGATTGCGCGTGCTCGCGGTTGCGCTGACCGCCGTGGTGCAATTGAAATAGGGCGAGACGAAAGTGTTCTGCCCGTCATGGTTGGTAGTGATCGACAAGCAGGTCGGGGCCACCTCGAAATCGAAAGCGAAAATTGTGTTGGAGAAGTCGTAGCCGTTCTCCAGCGTCATTGCCGTCCCGCCGGTGCCCGCCGCCGAGCCCGCGCCCGAAATCCGCGAGAATTGCGTCTGTTCGAGCGCGATCCCCGCCGCGCCGCCGCTGCTGTCGGCGATGGCGTAGATATCGCTGTTGAGCACGTAGTTGAGCTGCAGCGCGCCGGCGGCGGACGATGTGCTGGTGTTGTTGACGACGAGGTTGTCGAGCTTGATCGCGTTCTGCGCGTCGGAAAAATCGGGCTTGCCGATCGCCACCGCGTATCCCGGCGTGTCGGACCTGACGAACAGGGCGCCTTCCTCCTTGAAATAGAAGCAATTCGCCGGGCTTGACACCGTACCGCCCGAGCAATCGACCTGCAGCACCGGCCCGGAAGCGACCGTCATGCCGTCGATGGTCGCACCCTCGGAGATCAGCCGAAATCCGCTTCCCGCTTGTCCGGCGTAATCGATCGCCAACCCGCTCGTCACCTTGTAAGTACCGGCCGGAATATGCATCGGCCAGTTGTTGGCGATCGCGGTGTTGATCGTCGTCTGAATCGCGCTGGTGTCGTCGTGGCTGTCGTTGCCGAGCGCGCCACCGGCCATGCTGGGGCAGCGGACATCGATCCACGGGCGCCCCGAGCATGCGAGCGCGTCGCCGCCCAGCGTCGCCGTGCCGGTCGTCGATAGGGTCGAGAAATTTCCCGACGATTGCGCCAGTGCGGCGGTCACCACCAAGCCGCAAGCCAGCGCCGCGGCAAACGCCAGAGCGCGGTCAAGCGAGTGTAGCGTCCGCATTCGAGTTACCACCGGCGTGCGGCGAAGACCTGGCCGGTCGTGCCGCCGTAAAGGCTGAGCGCCCCGCCCGGCTTGTAGCCGCTCGGCGTCGTGAACATCCCGCCATTGGCCGCGATCTGGACACTGGCGCCGCCGCTCGAGGCGATGCCGGTATCGCAGATCCACAGCACGGCTGAGGAGTTGTTCTGCACCAGAAAACCGTTGGCCGCCACCGCGCCACCGAACAACGCTTGCGGGCTGCCGCCGGTGGCGACGGTGCCGCTGCCGTCGCTCGCTGGGGCGCCGGCGGCGTTGATCACCGGCAGCGGGTTCTGCGGCCCGACCGGGCTCGCCACTCCTTGGGTGCTGACCGAGGCGGTCGCGTGCAGCGGTACGAGGTTGCCGTTGCCGTCGAGTTCCGTCGACAATGGCTGCACGGTCGTGTTCGCGTCTTTGACGAGCAGCGTCATGGCGCCTCATGCTCCTGTTGCGCGAGGCGGCGATACGCCTCGAAAATCCCTTCCCCAGGCATCGGCTCGACCAGCAGCTCGGTGAGCGCCCAGACAAGCGCATCGACCCGGTCTGGCGAATATCCGGCCGCGGCCCGGTCGAAATCGTGGACGAACCCGCACATCTGGTCTTCGAGCGCCGGAAAGGCCCCCAGATGATGCACCCTGCCCTGCTCGTAGAGCGCGGCGACCGGCTCGGCCCGGGCGACCTTGCCGCGCGCGGCATGCACCGCGGTGAACGGCACGTTCGGATCGACCACGCGCAACGTCGCCTCTACCATCTCGCCGCCATTGTTCACCTCGGCGACGACTCGGTCGGCGTCGTGCGCGCGGTAGGCGGCGATCGCCGCTTTCGCCCACTCGGTCGGCGCATAGCGGCCCGACACATCCGCCAGCACATAGCCCTGCCCGCCGGTATCTTTGCCGGCGACGACGATGCCGGTTTCGTCCGATTGCTCGCCGGAGCCGGCCGCCGGATCGATCGCGACGACGATCCGCGCCAACTCGGGCAGCCTCGTCAGCCGCGTCCCCTCGATAACCGCGCGGCCCCACATCGCGCCCGGCACGTCCTCAAGGATCTCGGCCTCGAGCTCCTGCCTCCCAAGCCGCGTGCCCTCGTAGCGCCGCACGATCTGGTCGAGGAACGCCGGCGCCAGATTGTCCCGGTTCTGCGAGGTCGATCCGCGCGTCACCACAACCTTCGGATCGGCCACCAGCGTCTTGATCAGCCTGGTCGGGCGTGGGGTCGTCGTCACCACCGCGCGCGGATCGCTGCCCAGCCTGAGGCTGAACATCAGCATGTCCCACGCCTCCGGATAGCGCCATGCGGCGAGCTCGTCGTACCACGCGAAATCGTGTTGCGGCCCGCGCAGTCGATCCGGCTCGTCGGCCGAGTAGGTCATCGCCACCGCGCCGTTCGGCCAGGTCAGCCGCCGCTTTGACGGCTCGTAGGTCGGCCGGTCCCGCCGCGCCGAGATGGCGAGCAGCCCGCTTTCCCCCTCGACCATCACGTCACGGGCGTCCGCCGCGGTCGGGGTGACCAAGGCGATGCGCCGTGCCGCGCGCGACGCCACCCGGGTGCGCACGAGTTCCGCGCCGGTGCGGGTCTTGCCGAAGCCGCGGCCGGCGAGCAGCAGCCAGACCCGCCAGTCGCCCGGCGGCGGCAATTGGTTATCTCTGGCCCAGAACGTCCAGTCGCGTACGAGCGTTCTAGCCTTTTCCTGGGGTAGCCGGCGGATAATGCTTAAGTCTGACCGGCTCCGGGAGCGAGGCGAGCCACAAGGCGTGCAAGCTCCTCACGCGCATCCTCCGCGGACTCGTCGGCTCCGTCGTCCTCGCGCCGCTTCGGCGCCGGCGGGAACATGCCGAGATATCGTGCGATCGCGTCGAGCGCCGCTTTCTTGTCGTAAAGCTTGACCCGGACAGCGCCGATGCCCGACGCGGCCGCAGTGACTTCCGACACCGACGCCACGTCGGCTTCGCTCAGCTTTTCCGATGTCTTGACGTGCAGCCCTTGCGCGTCCCATTCGACGATGTGCCGGGGGTCCACGAACGCTATCCTCGCGTATTCCCGCAGCACCCGCTCGACTGTAATGCCGAGCCGGGCGGCGCGGGCCCCGACATCCTCGAACTCGGTCGCGCCCTTTGTCTTGGCGGCCCCGCGCTTACGGGTTGCCGTTCCGGGTTTCGACCGGGAGCGCGGCCGCCGCGGTGATCGAGTTGCCAATGATGCCGCTCTGACGGGAAGCCGGCGATGGGGCGGGAAGCCGTTGGCCTCGCCCAGTTCCGCCAGTGTGCCGACCTTGTACACCTTAAATCCGGATTTGTCAATCATAAAGATGCGATATAGACAATTTCAGCGTAAATGGATTTCGAGTGCGCCCAAAGCCGCGATGAGGATGCCCGAAGCCGCTTCCTGGCTGACCCTTCGTCCCGCCCAGCCCTGGTGCAACGCCCACTCCTTCAGCGAGCACTCCCAGCCGACGACGTGCCACAGGCACGACCCCGCCGGCGAGGCAGTGCCGCCGGCCGCGCGGATCGCCCGCCACACCGCGGTGCGCGCCGCTTCGACCCGCAATCCCGGCGCATGGTCGCCGCGGCGCGTCGGCTTGTCGCCAAGGCTTAAGCGCGACAGGTCGAGCGCGCGCAGCGGATCGAGTTGGGCGAGCGCGAAGCTGTGTCGAAAATCCTCACCCGCTTGTCGCATGCCCGAAGTGATCGAGCCTCGCCGCTCCATGATCGTCAGCGTGTCCACCGCCCGATAGGGTCGCGCCGGTCGCCCCGCCTCATCGGCGATAACCGCGGGGATGAGTTCGATCGGCCCATGCTGAAGTCGCTCTGGTGTGACGACGGCCTCCTTTGCCGCGTCGTGCACCTGTCGCTTGCGGGTCATCATTTTCCTCCAGGAACAATACATGAACGTTTTGGTCGTGAAACGCCGCGGGCGATGTTTTCGAGCCGGTTCAGGAATCGTTCGGGGGGCAAGCGCGCCGGTCGGCCGCGCCTGCCCCCCACAGCGGCAGCCAGCGCCTCCTCTTCCTTCAGCCGCCGGCGATCCCAAAAACTGCCGTCGGCGACATGGCACAGCGCGTGGTGCTGCGCGCAATAGGACGATCCGGGCCGCCGAACCGTGCCGCAAATCGTCCTCCCATCCACAATATAGGCGCAGCCCTCTGCCTCGTCGTCCACCATCCGGAACCGGAATTCGCGCGATACCCCGCCATCCACCGCCGCTCTCCCCCGTCGCCCTATTGCCATTATCGCAAGGCGCATATATCATGTTTAAAATTGTTGTCAATACGGCAACGTGCGAAATGGATGCGAAATGGATACGATCTGGTTTCAGGAAGCTCTCGAACGCGCCGGGGCCACCCAAGCCGACCTCGCTCGCCATCTCGGCCTCGCCCCTTCCGCCGTCTCGCGCATGCTCAAAGGCGAGCGCCAGATGAAGGCGCTGGAGGCGGTGCACGTCGCCCAGTTCCTCGGGGCCCCGCAGGAAGAGGTTTTGCGGCGAGCCGGAGAAGAATCCGGGCCGCCGCCGACGGAACCAGGTCGTCGCGGCCGCCCGCCCCGACAAATGCCGCCGCTCTTGCACCGTCAGGATTCAATGCCGATCAAGAGCGCCGCGCGCGGCGGCGACGATCAGCAGATGTTCCTCGAGGACGGGCCAATCGGCTACACCCCGCGTCCGGCGAACCTCGCCGGCGTGCGCGACGCCTACGCGATCTATATGGTCGGAGACAGCATGGAGCCGCGCTATCTGGGCGGGTGGCTCCTGCACGTCAACCCCTTCAAGCCGCCGACCCGCGGCCGCGACGTCGTGGTGTACAAGAAAAACCAGGCCGTCCTGATCAAGCAGTTTCTCGGCTGGAACGACGACATGCTGGTGTTGCGCCAGTTGAACCCCGACGAGACCTTCCGCATTCCGCGCGACCAGGTCGCCGAATGCCATCTCGTCGTCGGCGTCGATCAGGAGGGCTGACGCGACAGGTTTGTCATCGTCCCGGCCGGACGCTACGATCCCCGCAAGAGCAGCGGATTACCAGGGGAGCGACGGCGATGCGCACGACCTACAGCGTCAACGACATGACGATCCATCGGATTGTCGAGCAGGAGCAGGGCTTCACCCCGATGCTCGAATTCCTTCCCACCCTGTCGAAGGAATCGCTCGAGGAAAATCTCTCCTGGCTGGCGCCGGGCGGCTACAGCCGCGAGACCGGCAATGTCGTGCTCTGCTTCCAGTCCTACGTGGTCAAGACGCCGCACCACAACATCCTGGTCGACAGCTGCATCGGCAACGACAAGAACTTCCCGCTACGGCCGACCTGGAACAAGAAGAACGATCCGCAATGGATGAACGCGCTGAAGGCTGCCGGCCTCGGGGTCGACGACATCGACTTCGTGATGTGCACCCATCTCCACGGCGACCATGTCGGCTGGAACACGCGGATGGAGAATGGCCGCTGGCTCCCGACCTTCCCGAACGCGCGCTATCTCTTCTCCAAAAAGGAATACGCCTACTGGAGCGAGATCCACCAAAAGACCCCGCTCGACCAGATCACCGATAGCGTCCTGCCGATCATCGAGGCCAACCGCGCCGAGCTGGTCACCAGCGACCACGCGCTCAACGACCACATCCGCCTCACGCCGACCCCCGGCCACACGCCCGACCATTTCGCGGTCTGCGCCGGCAAGGGTGGCGATCAGGCGGTATTCACCGGCGACCTGATCCACTCGCCGATCCAGGCGCGCTATCCCGAGCTGGTCATGCGCGTCGACACCGACCGTGATCAAGGCGTCCGCACTCGCCGCGAGTTCTTCGAGCGCTACTGCGACACCGACACGCTGTGCTGCACGATGCACTTCCCCTCGCCCTCGGTCGGCCACATCAAGCGCTGGGACAACGGCTTCCGGCTCGAATACCTGACCTGATCGAAGCTGGCACGGTCGCAGCTGGAGCATGTTTCTTAAGGCGCCAAAGCTATGCGATAGGGCGAGCCCCCCTTTTCAGCGCAGCGGCGCTTTCTTGAAGTGCTTCGACAGAATCGGCCCCCTGGCTCTGTACGACGAGCCGATGCCGCCGCAGAGCCGGTCGGGCCGGGCGATCAGCGGCTCGTAGACCCGCCGGCCCATCGTCTGGCCGTGCTCGGCGCCCGCCGCGTTTCAGGGCGCGCAGCTCAAACCGGTGCCGTCGAGAAACGCCTGCGTATCCGCGGAATCGGCCGGCAGACACAGGATTGTCCGGGCGCCGCGGCTCGACCCGGCACTCGCCGCGCGGTCACATTGTTGGCGGCGGAGGATGTTCCCGCGGTGGTCGTCGCATTCCCGGCGGACCCGGCGCCGGTTGATCGGGAGGAAGCATTCGCCGGCCGGCCGCTCGCGGTTGGGCCGGCGCCGCTCGCGGCGGTCGTGGCGCCGGCGCTGCTGGGTTGCGCCGCGGTGCCCGTAGCGACGACGGCGCCGATGCCGGCGGTGCTCGGCCGTTGGCTATGCGGGACGGCGCCGATCGCGGTCACGCCGGTGGTTATCGCGCCCGGCCCGCCGACGGTGCCGGCGGTCGCCGCTCCGCCGGCGGCCGCTCCACTGCTTGCTAGGGCTCCTGTCGAGTTTGCGCTGGTCAGGGTCGCGTTGGCGGACGCGGTGCCGGCCGGCATCTTGCTCGCCCCCGCGGTCTGTCCCTTGAGCGTCGGCAGGACCACCGCGCCGGTGCCGACCTGGCCGCCCCCCAGGGCGCCGGGCGCCGGCTCCACGACCGTCACCTGCGCCACCGCCTGCAGCGGCACGGCGAGCAGCAGTATCGCGGCCATGGGCAGGATCGCCTTCATAGCCGGGCAACGCAAGGCGAACGGAAGGGTTCCCGATCGCGATTGGCCGCGGCGATGCGGCTCTGCTAGGGTCGCGAAATGACCACCACGACAGCAGAAACTGGCGCATCGACCGCTCCGGTCGTAACCATCGCCGACGGCCGCGCGACGATCCGGCTCAATCGCCCGCGCGAGCACAACCGGCTCGAACCCGGCGATCTCGCGGTGCTACGAGAGACCTTCATCCGCCTCGACAGCGATTCCGAAATGCGGGTGCTGGTGCTGACCGGCACCGGCAAGAGCTTCAGTTCCGGCTACCATATCGGCGCGCTGCTCGAGCGAAAGGCCGACGAGAAGCCGGCCCAAGGCAATGCCGATGATTCGTTCGAAGCCGTGGTCAACCGGCTGGAGGCGCTGCGTGTGCCGACCATCGCCGCGCTGCAGGGCAGCGTCTACGGCGGCGCAACCGATCTCGCGCTCGCCTGCGACTTTCGCATCGGGGTCGAGGGGATGCGCATGCTGATGCCGGCGGCGCGGCTCGGCATCGTCTATTACCCGGCGGGGATCGAGCGCTACGTATCGCGGCTCGGCATCGCCGCGGCGAAGCGCCTCTTCCTCACCGCCGAGCCGATCGCGGCCGAGGAGATGCGGCGCATCGGTTATCTCGACGAGATCGTGCCCGCCGCCGGGCTGGCGGCCCGGGTCGATGCCCTGGCCGCCGCGCTCGCCGCCAACGCGCCGCTGGCGCTCGCCGGATTGAAGCGCGCGATCAACGAGACCGCCGCCGGGCGGCTCGATCGCGAGGCCCTCGCCGCTTCCCGCGTCCGCGCCGCCACTTCCGACGACCACGCCGAGGCGCTGGCCGCCTGGTCCGAGAAGCGCGAACCGGTGTTCAAGGGAAGGTAATTTCGCCTTTTCTCGTCATCCCGCGAAAGCGGGCGCCCAGAGACAGCCGTTTGCGGCTCTCGCCGTGGATACCCACTTTCGCGGGAATAACGCGCTTTGACAATATTGCCCGATCGCGCAACGCTCTGCCCGCCATTCCCCGGCCGAGGAGACCGCCATGTACGAACAAGAAATCGTCGTCACCACGAAATACGGAAGCTGCCCTAGCTTCGTCGCCTGCCCGGACGGGGCGGGCCCCTTTCCCGGCATCATCTTCTACATGGACGCGCCGGGTATCCGCGAGGAACTGCGCAACATGACGCGGCGCATCGCCCGGCACGGCTATTTCGCGATCCTGCCGGACATGTATTACCGGCTGGGCAGCTTGCGCTTCGACATCCCGCGGCGCGACGACAAGATGGCGACCGTGTTCCTCGGCGCGATGAACAGCCTCACCAACGCGATGGTGATGGACGACACCGCCGGCCTTCTCGGCTTTCTCGACGCGCAGGACAAGTGCAAGCCCGGCCCGGTCGGCTGCGTCGGCTATTGCATGAGCGGCCAGCACATCACCAACGCCGCCGCGTTCTTCCCACACAGGATCAAGGCCGCCGCCTCGCTCTACGGCGTCGGCATCATCACCGACAAGGAAGATTCGCCGCACCTGCATTTGGACAAGATCAAGGGCGAACTCTACTACGCCTTCGCCGAGACCGACCGTAGCGTGCCCCCAAACATCCCGGGCGACCTCGCCAAGCTCTTGGCCAAGACCAATGTCAAACACGAGATCAAGACCTTCTCCGGCACCGAGCACGGCTTCGCCTTCCCCGAGCGGCCGATCTACAACACGCTCGCCGCCGAGGAAACCTGGGACAAGATGTTCGCGATGTGGGACCGCACTCTGAAGGGTTAACTCGCCTGCCGGGACGCCTCTCCTTCTGCGCAAGCAGAGGCGCCTGCACTTCCCCTCCCCGCTCCCCGGCGAAAGCCGGGGCCCATCTTTCGGCTCCCGTGACAGCGAGGCGTGGGCCCCGGCTTGCGCCGGGGGGCGGGATTAAATCCGGCCTTCGAGGAGCGACTATGAAACTCCGTCACAATCCGGCCTCTCCCTACGTCCGCAAGGTCATGGTTTGCGCCCACGAACTGGGGCTGGCCGGCAAGATCGAGTTGCTGTCGACCGCGGTCAGCCCGGTCGAGACCAACGCGACCCTTGCCGCCGAGAACCCACTGATGAAAATCCCGGCGCTTGTCGCCGACGATGGCGAAATCCTGTTCGATTCGCCGGTGATCTGCGAGTACCTCGACAGCCTCGCCGGCGGCGGCAAAATGTTCCCGGAAGCGGGCAAGGCGCGGTGGGCGGCGCTGCGCCAGCAGGCGCTGGGCGACGGCATTCTCGACGCGCTTATCCTCTGCCGCTACGAGATCGCCGCGCGGCCCGAGGAAAAGCGCCACGCCGCCTGGACCGAGGGCCAGATGAACAAGGCGCACCAGGGCCTTGCCGCGCTCGAACGCGAAGACCTGTCCGGCCCGCGCACGATCGGCGCGATCACCGCCGGCTGCACCCTCGGCTATCTCGACTTCCGCTTTCCCAATGATGGCTGGCGGACCCGCCACCCCAAGCTCGCCGACTGGTACAAGGCGGTCGAGGCCACGCCGGCGATGCAGGCGACCAAGCCGCCGACGGGGTAGTCAAAGCAACTCGCCCTGCGTCGGCGGATAAAGGATCGTCTTGTCGGGTTGCGGCTCGGCGCCCGGCGTCAGGGTCGCCGGTTCGACCTTGCCCGGCGCCATGATGTGACGGACGTCGTCGCCGGCCGCGAGCAGATAGTCGGCGACGATCCGGCGATGGCAACGCCACCACACCGCTTCGGCGCACATGATCGCCGGCGTGTGTTCATCCGCGAGGTCGCGCAGTTCGGCGAGCGCAACACGAAACGGCGCCGTCAGCGCGTAATCCGCATAAGCCTGGAACGCCTCGTTGCGCCACAGCCCGTTCGGCGACGGCGGCGCGCCTTTCGGGCGATGCCGCAACCCGCCGAGCGCGGGCATGTGACGATAGCCGATCCCCGCTTCATGCAAGGTCGCCGGCAGCGTATCGGCATTGAATTGCGGGTTGAACCGCGAACGCGGCACGGTGCGCACATCGATCAGCAGATCGACGCCATTTTCCTGAAGCAGTGCGATCAGCTCCTGCGCCGAGCGCGTCGAGTGGCCGATGGTGTAGATCACCGAATTGCCTAATGCCCCAAGCTGTACAGGCAAATTTGCAAATTTTACTGCGATCGGCCATAATTTGAACTGACCTTAAAAGAAAGAGCCGCTCACGGCAGCAACCCGCAAACGGCTCTGAGGTCAGATCGGGTGGGCCCAGTCTTTGGATTGGGCCCGTCTCGTTTCTAGAGCGTGAATCGGCTGCGCTTGTTCAGCCCGCGGCGGAACCGCCCCCGCGCTTCTTCGACTGCTTCCTCGATAGCGGCGAAAACCTTTTCGACCTCACTGTCGTCGAACTCATAGTTCGGCGAAGAAAGGTTAGCGAGTTTACGCAACTGTTCGAGGACACGCTCCGTGCGTGCCGGAGCGAGACGCCGAAAGTTGGCGTGCTTTTCGTTACGCGGCGGCATTTGTCGCTCAATCACTCGCCTTGGGGGATGCACCTGAGTATGCAACATAACGCTAATACCTCATTTCTACCGCTTCCGCGATAGAGACGATCTCCTCGTGTGCGGCGATATTTATAATCACGCCAAATCTACCATCCGTCAACCATCTCTACCAAATTTTTCTCTTTCGATCGGTAGATTTACAAAAAACGGACAGAATGGCTTACCTGGTCCTCAATACATATGCTGCCCGCCGTTGACCGAGAGAGTCGAGCCGGTGATGAAATCGGCGTCGTCGGCGACGAGGAACAGCACGGTGCGGGCGATGTCCTCGGCCTTGCCGAGGCGGCCGACCGGGATGCGGGCGACGATTTTTTCCAAGACGTCGGCCGGCACCGCGCGGACCATGTCGGTATCGACATAGCCGGGGGCGACGGCATTGACGGTGATGCCGCGCGCCGCGCCCTCCTGCGCCAGTGCCTTGGTGAAGCCGTGGATGCCCGATTTCGCCGCGGCGTAGTTGACCTGGCCGTATTGTCCGGCCTGGCCGTTGATCGAGCCGACATTGACGATCCGCCCGAACTTGCGCTCGCGCATGCCCTCGATCACCGCCCTCGACATGTTGAAGCACGAAGCGAGGTTGGTCTGGATCACCGCGTTCCACTGCTCGAAGCTCATGCGGTGGATCGTCGTATCTCGGGTAATACCGGCGTTGTTGACCAGCACCTCGATCGGCCCGAGTTCGGCCTCGACCGTCCCGACGCCACGCGCGCATTCGACAAAATCGCCGACGTTGAACTTGAAGACCGGGATGCCGCTTTCGTTCTGGAATTGCTCCGCCGCCGCGTCATCGCTGCCGTAATTGGCGGCGACCTTGTAACCCGACTTCTTCAGCGCGATCGCGATAGCGCGGCCGATACCGCGCGTTCCACCCGTCACCACCGCCACTCTGGGCATGGTTTCCTCCCTCTGAATTTCCCGGAGCGCGTTGTTCGCGCTCCGGATCGGGTTGTCCGGCAGCGCTAGTCGCGCGCCACGCACATAGCAATTCCCATGCCACCGCCAATGCATAACGTAGCGAGGCCCTTTTTGGCGTCACGCTTTTGCATCTCGTAGAGCAGGGTCACCAGCACCCGCGCCCCCGAGGCGCCGATCGGGTGGCCGAGCGCGATGGCGCCGCCGTTGACGTTGAGCTTGTTGGGATCGAAGCCGAGATCCTTGCCGACCGCGCAGGCCTGCGCGGCGAACGCCTCGTTCGCCTCGACGAGATCGAGGTCGCCGACCGACCACCCGGCTTTCTTCAGCGCCATGCGCGACGCCGGAATGGGGCCGGAACCCATGATCGCCGGATCGACCCCCGCGGTCGCCCACGACACGATGCGGGCGAGCGGCGTCAGCCCGCGCTTCGCCGCCGCATCGGCGGTCATCAGCACGACCGCTGCGGCGCCGTCATTGATGCCCGAGGCGTTGCCCGCGGTCACCGTGCCGTTCTTGTCGAAGGCCGGGCGCAGGGCCGCCAGCACCTCGAAGGTGGTGCCGTGCTTGGGATGCTCATCGGTGTCGACGATGGTCTCGCCGCGCCGCGAGGCGATTTTCACCGGCACGATCTCGTCCTTGAAGCGGCCCGCCTTCTGCGCCGCCTCGGCCTTTTTCTGCGAGCCGGCCGCGAACTCGTCCTGCTGCTCGCGGGTGATCTGCCAGCGCTGCGCGACGTTCTCCGCCGTGTTGCCCATGTGGTAGCCGTTGAACGCGTCCCACAGCCCGTCCTTGATCATCGTGTCGACGAGCTTCGCATCGCCCATCTTGACCCCGTTGCGCAAATGCATGCAGTGCGGCGCCTGGCTCATGCTTTCCTGGCCGCCGGCGACGACGATGTCGCTGTCGCCGGCGAGGATCGCCTGATAGCCCAGCGCCACCGTGCGCAGCCCCGAGCCACACAGCTGATTGACGCCGTAGGCCGTCGCCTCGAACGGGATGCCGGCGCCGACCGCCGCCTGGCGCGCCGGGTTCTGGCCTTCGCCGGCGGCGAGAATCTGGCCCATGATGACCTCGCTGACCTCGCCCGGCTCGACCGCGGCGCGGCGCATCGCCTCGGCGATCGCCACCTCGCCCAATTTGTGCGCCGCGAGGCTGGCGAGCCCGCCGTTGAAGGCGCCGACGGCGGTCCGCGCGGCGCTGGCGATGACGATGACGGGCATGGCTGGGCTCCTCGCGGCGGATGCGTAATATGTGGGCAGGCGGCTCGTATCAAAAAGGGATGGCGACAAGAAGTCCAGCTACGCCGCAGCGAAGCTCGCATGCAGCCATTCGGCGATCGGCGCCCAGATCAGCTCCGGGGCGGCGGCGGAGGCCATCATCCCGATATGGCCGAGCGGCGGGCGCAGCGTCGTGGCGCGCGGCAAGACGGCGCCCAGCGCCTCGGCCGAGCGCGGCGGTACGATGCGATCGCGCCGCGGCACCACGACCAGCGCCGGCCGGTCGAGGCGCCGCGGCGCGATGGTCTCCCCGGCGACCTGCCACGCTCCCCGCCCCGGCTGGTTGTCGCGGTACCACGCAAGCGCGCACTGCCGTGCGACGCCGGCGGCGAGCGGCACGCCGTCGTTGAGCCAATCCTCGAGCGCGACGAAATCGCGCGCCGCCTCGCTCTCGGGATCGAGCCCGGCGAAGCGGATGAACTTGCCCTCGGCGAGAAACGGATCGAGCGACAGGAAGAGGCTCTGGATGATCCAGAGCGGCAGGGTGTCGCCGCTCGCGGCGGTCTCGACCAGCGTGCCGAGAACGCGCGCCTGCTCGGGCCGCTCGGCATGGAAATCCCACGGCGTCGCCAGCAAGGCGAGGCCGGCGATCTGCCCGATGCGCCGCTGCGCCAGCGCCAGCGCCAGCAGCCCGCCCATGCAATAGCCGGCGATCGCCAGCGGGGCGCCGGCCAGGTCGAGCGCCGCGCTCGCGGCGGCGTCGAGCCGGCCGGCGATATAGTCGTCGAGCCCAAACCCCTGCTCCGCATCCCCCGGTTCGCCCCAATCGACGACCAGCGGCCGCAGCCCGGCCGCGCGCAGGAAGCGCGCGAAGCTGCGCTCGGGCAGCAGATCGACGATGTAGTAGCGGTTGATCAGCGAGGGCACCACCAGCACCGGCCTGCCCGGACCACCGTAATCGAGGAGCCTTGTCGAGCCGTTCCGCCAGGCCACTTGCCTCTCTTCCGGGCCGCGGCTATGGCCGTGCCTACGGTAGGCCTCCAACCCGGCCAGGAACAATTCGGCGCGGCGCTTCAGCTCGCGGTCGAGCGCGGCGGCGACCCGGTCACTGCCCGCTTGTGCGATCTGCGCGGCGAGGACTCCGAGCTTTGGGCCGTTCGAGGGCGGCGAGCCGGCGCTCAAGCTCGCCAACCCGGCGCGCGAGCTCGCCCACAGCAGCGCCGCGCTCGCCAGATGCGCCGGCAGCGGCCGCGGCAGCAGCCGGCGGTCGAGCGGCGCCTGGAACCGGCGGCCAGAAAGCGACGGGGCTGCCGGCGTGCTCATCCGCGGCGCCGGGAACGTGCGCCGCGAACCGGCCGGTAAACGCGATCCAGCGCTGCAGCAGTTCGCCGGCCCGCGGATCGGAGACGAGCGCCGTCAGGTACTCGGCCCACAGGGCAAAATAGCGGCGCGCCAGCGCGTCGGCATCGTCGGTCATTGCCCCGATTATAGGGCGTCGCGGCGCGGTTCGCCCAGTCTTCGGGGCATGTTTCGCGCGATTGATGACGCATAAGGCCGGAATCGCTGTATTGTTGCAGAGCAGCATTTTCGTTGATGCGAGGCACCGGGCGCATGAACACTCCAGGCAGTGAGCCGGCGGCGGGTTCGAAGCCGGTCGTCGTCAAAAAATACGCCAATCGGCGTCTCTACAATACGGCGACGAGCAGCTACGTGACGCTCGAAGACCTCGCCAAGATGATCAAGGGCGGCGGCGATTTCATCGTCCACGACGCCAAGACCGGCGAGGACATCACCCGCTCGGTGCTCACCCAGATCATCGTCGAGCAGGAGCAGAAGGGTCAGAACCTGCTGCCGATCAGCTTTCTGCGCCAGCTCATCGGGTTCTACGGCGACAGCATGCAGTTCCTGGTGCCGGGCTATCTCGAGCAGGCGATGGTCTCGTTCGCGCGCAACCAGGACCAGATGCGCGAGACGCTGCGCGCGACGTTCGGCATCTTCCCGTTCGGCCAATTCGAACAGATGGGAAAGCAGAACATGGCGCTGTTCGAGCAGGCGCTGAAAATGCTGTCGCCCTATGGTGCCGCCGGCGCCGGCCCCGAACAGCCCGCATTTGCCGCCCCCGCGGCCGATCCGGAAGACCCGCGCCTCAAGCGTCTCGAAACCCAGCTCGACGCGATGCGCCGCCAGCTCGACGAGCTGACGAAGGCAAAATCCTAGGCTATCGTCGCACGTCGCCAGGGCGGTTCCAGCGCGGCTCGGCCGAAATGATGGCCCTGAAAGAAATCGACCCCCTCGCGGCGCAGGATTTCGGCCTCTTCCTCCCGCTCGACGCCTTCGGCGATGGTGGCGAAGCCAAAACCCTTCGCCAAGCCCAGCAGATGGCGCAGGAATACCTGGCTCTCCCGGTTGGCTGGGATATCCTGGATGAACGAGCGGTCGATCTTGACCATGTCGACCGGCAAACTCTGCAAATGCTGCAAGGAGGTATGGCCGGCGCCGAAATCGTCGAGCGCGACACGGCACCCGGCGCGGCGCAGCGCAGCGATGAAACGGGCGGATTCCTCGATGTCGTAAAGCGCGGCGGTTTCGGTGACCTCGATCACCAGGCGGCGGGCAAGTTCCGGCTGGGCGCGCAGC
Organism: Allostellaceae bacterium; assembly: GCA_035648415.1. GTDB lineage: Bacteria > Pseudomonadota > Alphaproteobacteria > ATCC43930 > CGMCC-115725 > DATARH01. Next base: position 23,561 of record DASRLO010000097.1, on the reverse strand, counting down.
CGGGACGCCAGCGAGCGCAGCCAAGCCCGGTCGGCCGTGGTCAGCGCCGAGATGTTGAAGCCGAGGGTGATCCCGGGGTTTGCCGCGAGAGCGGCGACCGCCATACCGAGAATGTGCCGGTCGATCAGCCGGATATAGCCGAACTGCTCGATCTCCTGGATGAACTCGCCGGCCGCCGATACGTCTCCGTTGGCGTCGCGCAAACGCAGCAGGCATTCATAATATTCGACGTCCCCGGTTGCGGCGGCGACGACCGGCTGAAAGGCGAAGACGACACGATCTTGGCGCAGCGCCAACCGCACCGCATCGCCGACCGCCGCGGCGCGGTTCTCGCGCTCGTGTTGATCGAGGCTTGGCCGGAAATGGACATGGCAGTCGCGGCCGGTGCGCTTCGCGTCGACAAGCGCGGATTCGGCGCGGGTCATCACTTCGTAGGAGGTCGAGCCGCGATTGCAAAACGAGGCGACGCCGATCGACACCGTCGCGCTGACCGGGCCGCGCTCGGTGGCGATCGGGGCCGCGCGGACCGCGCGGAGAATCTTGTCGGCGGCGGCCGGCGCATCGTCGTCGCGACAATCCGCCAGCACGACGCCATAGCGGTCGCCGCCGAGGCGGCCGATCAGGTCGCTGACGCGCAGGCAATCGTCGAGCCGGCGGCCGACCTCGATCAGCACCGTGTCGGCGGCCGCGCGGCCAAGCGTTTCGTTGAGAGCGCGCATGTTGTCGATGCCGACCGCCAGAAAGGCCGCCGCGACCGGGCGGCGCTGATCGGCGGCGATCGTGCGGTCCACCGCCTCGCGCAACCGGGTGCGGTTGAAGTGGCCGGTCAGCTCGTCGTAGTTGACCAGCTCTTCCAGCCGGCTGTGCCGGTCTTTGACGGCGGGCCGGCCCGAGGCGGCCACCGGGTTATGAAACGGTCCTGCGTCGCTCACGGTCATTTACGGTCCGCCATGGGGGGATCTATCGCCTGGCCGGCAGACCGGCGCCGGCGAAAACTAGCCGCGCACCGATTTAACAAGCCTTAAGCAGCGTTCGTAGTGCCGGCGATGGCGCGGCGCGTCAGCCCGGCGTATGCGAGTTGAGGAACGGCAGCACGGCCTGGTTGAACTCGCGCGCCAGCACGTGCGGGAACCAATGGCCACCGCGCGGGAATATCTTCACTTCCGCGCCACGGATCAGCCGCGCCAGTTCTTCGGAGAAATAGGCCGGCGTGACGATGTCGTCCTCGGCGCCGACAACCAGGGTCGGCGTCCTGATCTTCGCCAGGCTTTGGGTGCGGTCGAAAGCGAGGATGGCGTCGATCCGGCTCATCGCAATTTCGAGCGGCGGGAAATGGGCGAGGTTCTGCGCCTCCGTTTGGCGCAGCTTTTCGTTGTTCTTGGCGATCCACCAGCTCGGGTAGAGGAACAGCGTCGTCGCCTGGACGTAGGAGCTGGGGCCGAGCCGCTGCAGCACTTCCTTGCGCAGCGCGTACATGCGCCGGAAATAGGCGTCAGGCTTGGTCCAGGTCGCCGAGAGCACGATGCTCGCGACGCGGCTGGGATGCTCGACCGCGAGGGTCTGCGCGATCGCCCCGCCGGTCGAATGGCCCATCAGATGCGCGCGCTCGATCTCGAGCCGGTCCATCAGCGCGATGACATCGCCGGCCATACGGTCGACGGTATAGCCGCCGCGAATCGGGTCGCTCTCGCCGACGCCGCGGCTGTCGTGGGTGATGACGTCGTAGCGCTTCGAGAAAGCGGCTACCTGCGCGTGCCAGAACGAGGCAAGACCGCCCAATCCCGATATCATCAACACCGGGAAGCCCGCACCGTGCCGCTCGAAAAAGAGTGAGCCGTCGTTGATCGAGATTCGGGGCATCGATTTGTCAGACTGAGAAGTCAGCGTCGGTATCACCGCTGGAGGGATACTGTCAAAGGGAACGCGCAACACGTTCTTGCAGGGCTGCTCCCCAGCGGGAAATATCGCGAAAAGCGTCGACCTCTTGCCTCAAATTTGACACAGGGCCACCGTTCAATCGCGCGGAACCAATCGGTTGATCGCCCCCGCCGCCGTGAGCGGAGGCAGCCGGTTCCGGTCAGCCAATTCGGGGTGGAGCGATATGGCAATACGCGATCAGGTGCGCGGCGGGGCTTCCGAAATCGTCGACCTCAAGCGCCGGCCGGTGAAGCGATCGGGCGCCCGCACCCAGGACATCGACCATCATGTCGGCGCCCGGGTACGCGAGCGGCGCATCATGCTCGGCTTTACCCAGCAGCAGCTCGCCGATCTGATCGGCGTCACCTATCAGCAGGCGCACAAATACGAGCGCGGCATCAATCGCATCTCCGCCGGCCGGCTCTTCGAGATCGCGCGCGTGCTGAGCGTGCCGATCAATTACTTCTTCGACGGGCTCGACGGCGAAGGGTCGCGCGCGGCCAGCCCGCGCGAACGCATGTGCCTGGAGCTGGCCCGTAATTTCGCCCAGATCCCGAACGAGCGGCATCAGGAAGCGCTGAGCCAACTCGCCCGGGTGCTGGCCGCCGAATAGGCTCCCGCGGGATGGCCGGGTTCGTTTGACCGGCCCTAGAACCGGTAGCCGAGCCGCAGCCCGACATCGTTGATGCTCTGGTTTTCCTTGGCCAGCCCGCCGTTCGAGATGTGATCGAGAAAGGCCGAGATCTCCCAGGTCGGGTTGATCTGATAGCCAAGGTCTAACCCCTCGCGGAACAGCACATGCGATCCCAGCGACTTGCGGTCGCCGGTGTTCGACCTGATCCTGCCGTCGTTGAACCCCGGGCCGAAGAAATATCCAAGGACGATGCCGTCGCCGGGGTTGATGATGTTGTCGACCAGCATCCACGACCAGGTCGCGCCGACATAAAATTGATCCGTGTCGCCCGCGGTGTTGAACGCGGCGCCGATCGTCGGGCGCGGCTGCAGGGCCCAACGCAGCCACGGCGGCGCACCGACGATCAGGTCGTCGCCGATCGGCGACTGCCAGATCAGCTCCGGATTGATGTCGGCGCCGTGCTCCTTGCCGCCCAGGGCATGCACGTCATGGTCCCAAACGCCGAGCTTCACCTCGGAATAGGTAATGTTCTGCGCGTGCGAGCATGCCGGATAGAGCGCGGCTGTGACGACCGCGACCGCCATCGCGAGCCTGTGCCAGACGCGTATTTCGGCCTCGTCCGAGCCGCGCCAGCGGCGAGCGTTCATCGGTCCACCACAAAAGATTTGAACTGGCCTAGGCTAGCGGCTTCGACTGGAAAACCAAAGCATTGAAACGCCGCGCCGTTGGCTTGCTCACGCATTGTTGCACATACGCAACGGCACAGGTTGGCTCATGCCGCGGGGCGCAGCACTGCCTGTTCGGCCGAGCCGTCGATCCACATGCGGAACCACAGTTCGAGCATTAAGAGCGCCCAGAGTCGGGTATGATGATTACGGCTGCCCGAGCAATGCTCGTCGAGCAGCCGTCGAACATAATCGGGCCGCAGCAGCCCCCGCTCGCGCGCCGGCTGGGACAACAGCGTGTCGTAGGCGAGCGGCTTCAGCTCGGCGCGCAGCCATTCGTCGATCGGGCAGCCGAACCCCATCTTCTTGCGATAGATCACTTCGCGCGGCAAATACGGCTCCATCGCCCGCTTGAACAACGCCTTGGTGCGGCCGCCCGCCATTCTCGTCTCGGCCGGCACGGACGCGGCCCATTCGAGCAGCACGTGGTCGAGCAGCGGCGAGCGGGTTTCGAGCCCGTGCGCCATGCTGGCGACATCGACCTTCACCATCAGATCGTCGGGCAGATAGGTGTGCAGATCAGCCCAATTGGCGCCGGCGACGAGCCCGTCGGCCGCCGCGAAATACGGCGCCAGCAGATCGAGCGCGGAGTGCTCGAGCTGGCCGCGCATCGCGTCGCCGTAGCCCGCTTCCTTGTCGCGGTCGGCGAAGAACACGATGGTTCCGGCATAACGCTGCTCCGAGCGCCCGGCGGAAGCTTCGAGGATGTCGCGAATCCGCGGCAGCCGCAGCTCGCGCTGCAGCCCGGCGGGCGCGTAGGACAAGAGCCGGGCGAGCGCCAGCCGGCTCCATTCGGGCAGCCGGTCGAGCTGGGCCAGGTGGCGCATCGCCTGGTAGCGCGAGTAGCCGAGAAAGGCCTCGTCGCCGCCGTCGCCGTTGAGCGCGACGGTCACCTTGCGCCGCGCCAGTTCCGACACGTAATAGGTCGGGATCGCCGAGGGGTCGGCGAACGGCTCGCCGTAATGCCAGACGAGGCGCGGTAGGACCGCCGCCGCGTCGGGCTCGACGACGTATTCCTCATGCTCGGTGGCGTAGCGCTCGGCGACCATGCGGGCATACCGGGTCTCGTCGTAGCGGGCGTCGCCGAAGCCGATCGTGAAGGTCTTGACCGTGCCGCCGCCGACCCGCGCCATCATCGCCACGACGCTCGCCGAATCGACTCCGCCCGACAGGAACGCGCCGAGCGGCACGTCGGAGATCAGCCGCAGGCGCACCGCCTCCTCGAGATGGGCGACGAGCTCGCGTTCCAGCTCCTGGGCCGGGCGTCCGGCGCGCGCCGCATTGGGCTCCGGCAGACGCCAATAGCGCACCAGCTCCATATCGCGCCACGCACCCTCCGGGTCGGGCGACACGACGAGGTAATGCGCCGCCGGCACGCGGAAGACGCCGGCAAAGGCGGTTTCCGGCGCGGGCACGTATTGCAGGCTGAGGTAATGGTCGATCGCGGTCAGGTTCGGGACGCGCGGCATTCCCGGCCAGGTCAGCAGCGCCTTGATCTCGGAGCCGAACAGCAGACCGCCCGACGTCGGCGCGTAGTAGAGCGGCTTCTTGCCGAGCCGGTCGCGCGCCAGGATCAGCTGGCGCGTCCGCCGGTCCCACAACGCCAGCGCGAACATTCCCCGCATCCGGTCGAACACCCGCGGCCCCCAGGCGTGCCAGCCATTGGCGATGACCTCCGCGTCGCCCCGGCTGCGGAAGACGTAGCCGAGCCTTTCGAGGCCGGCGCGGATTTCGGCGAAATTGTAGATTTCGCCGTTGAAGGTCAGCCAAACCGAGCCGTCCTGGCTGGCGATCGGCTGATTGGCGGCGGCGGAAAGATCGATGATCGCGAGCCGCGCCTGGACCAGGCCGGCGAGGCCGTCGGTCCAGATCTCCTGGTCGTCGGGCCCGCGATGGCGCACCGCCTCGGTCATCGCCCAAAGGCGGGCCTCAAGCTCGGCGCGCGGCAGCGTCGCCTGCGACAGCAACACGCCGGCAATGCCGCACATCGCCTATGCGTCCAAGGTCAAAGACATGGTCGTGGGTCTAGGCGATCGGCCCACCAGGCGCAAGCGCAGCGGCATGGCATTTGCGGCGGCGATATGATACCGCCTGCGTCCCCGCGGCGCGGACCCGGTTCGGATCGCTCGATGGCTGTGCTCGTCACCGGCAGCGCCGGCTTTATCGGCTACCACCTCGCGGAGCGCTTGCTCGCAGCCGGCGAGCGGGTGATCGGCATCGACACTATCAATTCCTATTACGACCCGGCGCTGAAGCGGGCCCGCCTCGCCCGCCTCGAAGCGCACCCCGGCTTTTCCTTCCACCTGCTCGATGTCGCCGATTACGATGGGGTGATGGCGCTTGTCGACAGCAACCCCGACATCGACGCCGTCGTACACCTCGCAGCCCAGGCCGGGGTGCGCTACTCGCTGTCGAACCCGCTTGTCTACGTCGAATCCAACGTCCGGGGTCAGGTGGTGCTGTTCGAAGCGGCGCGCAAGCTGGGGAATTTGCGCAAGCTGATCTACGCCAGCTCGTCCTCGGTCTACGGCGCCAACCGCAAGCAGCCCTACAGCGTCGAGGATCGCGCCGACCATCCGGTCTCGCTTTATGCCGCGACCAAGCGCGCCGGCGAGCTGATCGCCGAAAGCTATTGCCGCTCGTACGGCATGTCCTGCGTCGGCATGCGCTTTTTCACGGTCTACGGCCCGTGGGGCCGCCCCGATATGGCGCTTTATTTGTTCACCGAGGCGATCCTCGCCGGGCGCCCGATCGATGTCTTCAACAATGGCGAGATGAGCCGCGATTTTACCTATATCGACGACACCGTGAGCGCCGTCGTCGCGGCGGTCGGCCAGCCCGCCGGCGAGCCGGGCGAGCATCGCCTCTACAACATCGGCAACAACCGTCCCGAGACGCTGCTCGACTTCATCGCGACGCTGGAACGCGCGCTCGGCCGGACCGCCGTCAAGAAACTGATGCCGATGCAGGTCGGCGACGTGGTCTCGACCTATGCCGACATCGAAGCCGCGCGGCGCGATTTCGGCTTCGAGCCCAAGACACCGATCGGCGAAGGCATCCCGCGCTTCGTCGCCTGGTATCGCCGATATCATGGGTTCGGCTGAGCCCGCCGGGGGGAAACCTAGCGCTTCCCCCCTCCAGCCGCCGCCTTCACCATGTCGAGGAATTTTTGGCGGACTTCCAAATCCGGGATCGCGTAGTAGAGGCGGATCAGCTCAATGGTTTCGGGCCGCTCCATGCGCTCCCGCGCCTCCTGCTCCTGCGGCGTTGTGTCCCCCTGCTGCAAATCGCCGTAAAAGAACGAGATCGGCACGCCGAGGATTTCGGCCATTTCCGACAGGCGCGAGGCGCTGACCCGATTAGCCCCGCCCTCGTATTTCTGGACCTGCTGAAAGGTGAGCCCCAGCGCGTTCGCCAAGGTTTCCTGGTTCATGCCGAGAAACAGCCGGCGCATGCGGACGCGCTTGCCGACGTGCACGTCGATCGGGTTCGGAATACCGGTGCCGCGCCCGTAACGCGGGCCACTTTCCTTGGGTTTCGACGGTTTCAAGAATGCTTTCCCCCGATTGCGAAGGCGCGCCACTACCATTGAAACGTAGGGGCGGCAAGCGGCATTCCCGGATGGCGGAGCCGTTAAGGGTCTTTGCTCGGCGGTTCGTCATAGCCGCGGCGGCTGCTGATAAAGACGAGCGCCATCAGCCCGACGCCGACCGCCAAGGTGGCCGTGACGCCCAAAAACAGCGCGATCCAGCCATTGAGGCTGATCCCCGAATTACCCACGCTGTCCCAATTGACGATTGCGACCGCAACGACGATCGCCACGATGATCGCCGCGCCCGCAATCGACGCCCAGACCGTCAGCGGCTTCACCGGCTCTCCATATCGCCCTTACTCCCAAAGACCGGTATCGCCCTTACGCCGGAAGACGCCGCGTGGCAAAGTGCGCCGCACCCTTGCCCCACGGAGCCCCAGATGCCGACCGAAAGCAAGCACCCGGAAACCATCGTCCTGCATGCCGGCTACCGCAGCGACCCCACGACCACCGCCGTCGCCGTGCCGATCTACCAGACCACCAGCTTTCAGTTCCGCGATACCGAGCACGCCTCGAACCTGTTCGGGCTGAAGGAGCTCGGCAACATCTACACCCGCATCATGAGCCCGACCAGCGACGTGCTGGAGCAGCGCGTCGCCCAGCTCGAAGGCGGGGTCGCCGCGCTCGCGGTCTCGTCGGGCCAGGCCGCTTCGCTCTTCGCGGTCAACAACATCACCCAAGCCGGCGACAATTTCGTCAGCTCGACGAATTTGTACGGCGGCACGTGGAACCTGTTCCTGCATACGATGCAGCGCACGATGGGGATCGAGGTGCGCTTTGTCGATCCCAGCGACCCGGAAAACTTCCGTCGCGCGACCGACGCCAAGACGCGCTGCTACTACGCCGAGACGCTGCCCAACCCGAAGCTCGAAGTGTTCCCCATCGCCGAAGTCGCCAAGATCGGCCGCGAACTGGGCGTACCGCTGATCATGGACAACACGTCGTCCCCGGTGATCTGCCGGCCGCTCGACCACGGCGCCGCGATCGTCATGCATTCGACGACGAAATACATCGGCGGGCACGGCACCTCGATCGGCGGCATCATCGTCGACGGCGGCAATTTCGACTGGGAGCAGCACGCCGACCGCTTCCCGTTGCTGAACCAGCCCGACCCCTCCTATCACGGCGCGGTATGGACCCAGGCGGTGAAGCCGATGGGTCCCGTCGCCTACATCATCAAGGCGCGGGTCACGCTGTTGCGCGATATCGGCGCGGCGGCGAGCCCGTTCAACTCGTTCCTGCACATCCAGGGGCTGGAGACCCTGCCGCTGCGCATGCGCGTCCAGTGCGCCAACGCCAACGCCGTGGCCCGTCATCTCAAGGAGCACGCCAAGGTCAGCAAGGTCATCCACCCCAGCCTGATGACCGGCGAAGCCAAGCGGCGGGCCGATGCCCATCTGAAGGGCGGCTACGGCGCGCTGGTCGGGTTCGAGCTGAACGGCGGGATGGAGTCCGGTCGCCGCTTTATCGACGCGCTCAAGATGTTCTACCACGTCGCCAATATCGGCGACGCGCGCTCGCTGGCGATCCATCCCGCCTCGACCACCCATTCGCAGCTGACGCCGGAAGAGCAGCTCCAGACCGGCGTCACCGACGGTTATGTGCGGCTCTCGATCGGCCTCGAGCACGAGGAGGACATTCTCGCCGACCTCGACCAGGCGCTCGCCGCGGCGTGAGCCAGGGACACGGCGGCGAGGCTCTGCTGGAGCTGGCCTGGCCGATCGATCTCCGTCTCACCGTCGCCAGCCATGGCTGGGTCCATCTCGAACCGTGGCGCTGGGACGGTAAGACCGGCACGCTGTCGCATGCCGAGCGCATCGCCGGCCGGCGATGCGCGATCGCCGTCGGCCAGCGCGACGCGACAACGCTCGCGGTCGCGGGCGACGGATTTTCCGGCGCCGACACCGCGGAGATGCTGCGCCGGGTCGGGCGCTGGGTCTCGGCCGACTGGGACCCGCAGGCGGCGATCGCAGCGCTGTGCGCCGGCTTTGCCGACGAGGTGCAACTGATCGCGCGCGGCGGCGGCAGGCTGCTGCGCTGCTCAACCTTTTACGAGGATTTCGTCAAGACGATCCTCACCGTCAACACCAGCTGGTCGGGCACTTGCCGGATGACCGCCGCCCTCGTCGCCGAACCCGGCGGCGGCGCGTTTCCGCTTCCCGAAGCGCTGATCGATTATGGCGAGGAGCGCCTGCGCCGCATCGCCAAGCTCGGCTTCCGAGCGCCGGTCGTCGCGGCGACGACCCGGCGGATGCTCGACGACAGCGTCATCGACGCCGAGGGCCAGGGCGACGCGCGGCGGCTCGACCACGATTACCTTCTCGGCCTCAAGGGCATCGGCCCCTACGCCGCCGCGCACTGCCGGATGCTGCTGCAGGATTTCAGCCGCATCCCGGTCGATTCTGTCGTCGTCGCCCATTTGCGCGAACGGCACGACACGACCCCGCAGGAATTCATCGCCGCGCGTGCCGAATGCGGCGCCTATCTCGGTCTCGGCTACCGCCTGATGCGCCTGCGCGAGAAATTCCAGGTCGCCGAGATCGATCTCGGTCCCACACCCCCGGCATCGGCCTACTGACAGGAGGCCGCGAATGGCCGCCACGCCCTTCGCCACCATTCTCGACGCGGCGCGCACGCGGCATGGCGCGGCGGCGCTCGACGCGCGGCTGCCGCAGCCGAAATCGGCCGCCGAACTGGCCGCGACCCCGGACGACCGCTACCTGTCTCAGATGTCGTTGCGCATCTTCCGCGCCGGGCTGAGGCACAGCGTCGTCGACGCCAAATGGCCCGCCTTCGAGGAGGTGTTCGAGGGGTTCGACCCGCGCCGGGTGCGGGCGATGTCCGACGAGGCGATGGAAAAGCTGCTGGCCGACGCGCGTCTGATCCGCCATTGGGGCAAGCTCAAAGCGGTGCGCGACAATGCCGCCGCGATGCTCGCCGCCGAGGAGTTCGGCAGCTTCGGCGCCTGGGTCAGTACTTGGCCGGGCGGCAATATCGTCGGTTTGTGGGAGGCGCTCGCGGCGCGGTTCAGCCAGATGGGCGGCAATTCCGGGCCGATGTTCCTGCGGATGGTCGGCCGGGACACGTTCGTCTTGTCGCAATCGGTCGTCACCGGCTTGAAGCGCTGGGCCGAGATGCCGCCGCCGAAGAACCGCGCCGACCGCGCCGCGGCCCAGGCCCGCTTCAACGCCTGGGCCGGCGAGAGCGGCCGGCCGCTGTCGCAGCTCAGCATGATCGTGGCGATGTCGGTGGACGAGTAGACCGCTAGGCGGCGCCCGGCTCCTTGGCTGCGTCGAGCGCCAGGTCGCGCACGCGCTGCGCCGACACCAGCCCGCGTTTGAAGCGGATGACCGCATCCCGGTCCGGCTCGCCGGTGGCGACCGCTTCCACGAAGACCTTGAACAAATCCATCACCCGCTGCGCATAAGCCGCGGCGATAATTTCGGCGTCGCTCGACAAGGCATCCGGCATCGCGTTCTCCTCAAGCGATCGGCACGCGCCGTTTCGCAAGCTCGGCTTCGTTGACGATAAGGCCGAGCCCCGGCTCGGCGGACAAATGGAACAATCCGTCCGCGGGAAACGGCGGGTTCTCGAAAACGGCGTGGGTGCGTGACGACGGGTCGTTCCATTCGCAGGGCTTGGTCGCACCCCTCTGGCAGGCGGCGATGTGCAGGCTCGCCATGTGGCCGATGGTCGGTTGGGTCTGGTGCGGCGCCAGCTCGGCGCCGTGCGCGTGGCACAGGGCGAGGCACTGCATCAGCCCGGTGATCCCGCCCATCTTGACGATGTCCGGCTGCACCATGCGCACCCCCGCCGCGATCAGATCGGCAACGCCCGCCAAAGTGTAGGTCTGCTCCCCGGCCGAGACGGTGATGTCGAGGCGCCGCGCCACCTCGCCCATCGCCTTGACGTGGTAATGCTGCACCGGTTCCTCGAACCACCAATAGCCGAGTTCTTCGAGCGCGCGGCCGACGCGGATCGCGCCGCCGACCGAGTAGCCGTTATTGGCGTCGAAGGCGAGCGGGAACGCGTCGCCGACCAACTGGCGCACCGCCTTGGCCTTGGCGATGTCGCCGGGAATGTCGACATCGGCCTTGGTGCGGTCGGCGTCGAAACGGATCTTGACCGCCGCCGGCCGGTGCTTCAGCCGCGCTTCGACGACGCGCAACACCTCGTCGACGCCGCGCTCGCCGTTGCCGCCGATCGAGGCGTAGAACGGCAGGCTCGTTCGCCATGCCCCGCCGAGCAGCTTGTAGATCGACTGGCCCAGCGCCTTGCCCTTGATGTCCCAGAAGGCGATGTCGAGCGCCGCCAGCGCGCCGCTCAGCGCGCCCTCGGGACCGAGCTTGACCAGCCGGTGGAGCGCGGTGTCGAGTAGCACCGCATGGTCGAGCGGGTCCTGGCCGATCAGCGCCGGCGCGATGTCGCGGGCGACGATGCCGAGCGAAGCCAGCCCGCCCAGCATCGGCGACGCCTCGCCGATCCCGGAAATGCCGTCGTCGCAATAGACGCGCACCCAGGCGCTGCCCTGCGCCGGTTTGTCGCCCGGCGACCAGCGAATCTGGAAGGCCTCGATGTTTTCGATCTTCATGCCACGCGCCTTTTTCCTGTCGTCATTCCGGGGCGCGGCCGCCGCGAACCCGGAACCTATGAAAGCGGACCGCCGGTCGTTAAGTGATCCGACGCCAATGCTCTTTTGAATCGCCTGTATGCATGGGTTCCGGGTTCGCCGCCATGCGGCGCCCCGGAATGACGCCGTAGGGTTCAATAATTGGAAATCTCGACCAGGTTCCGGTCGGGGTCGCGGACGTAGATCGATTGGATCGTGCCGATCGCGCCGGCGCGCGGGCCCGGCCCGGTGACGATCGGCACGCCGCAGGCGCCGAGATGCTCGACCACCTCGGCGATCGGCGTCTCGGTGATGAAGCACAAATCGCCCGAGCCCGCGGTCGGCCTGCCGGCGACGAGGCCGGGGATGTTGTCGGCCGGGTGCAGATTGATCTTCTGCTGGCCGAAGCGCAGCGCTGTGCGCCCCTCGCCGAATTGCACGACCTCCATGCCGAGAACCTTCGTGTAGAAATCGCAGGTCTTGGCGATGTCGGCGACGGTCAGCACGAGGTGGTCGAGCCGGGCGATCCGCATGATGGTCTCCGGTGACGGTTTTCCGGAGCTTGCCACGATGAGCGTGTCATTGCGAGGAGCCGAAGGCGACGCGGCAATCTCGACAAGCAGATCACCGGAACGAGATTACTTCGCTCGCAATGACGGCCAAAATCGATGCGCGCATTTTCACATCCTGAGAGGGAGGAACACGATGAACCGGCTCGACGGCAAGGTGGCGCTGATTTCCGGCGCGGCGCGCGGCATCGGCGCCGAGACCGCGCGGCTGATGATCGAGGCCGGCGCCAAGGTCACGATCGGCGATGTGCTCGACGAGCGCGGCCGCGAAACGGCGCGGGCGCTCGGCGACGGCGCTCTCTACCACCATCTCGATGTCACCCACGAAGATGACTGGAATGCCGCCGCCGCCGCCACGGTGGCGAAATTCGGCGGCATCGACATCCTGGTCAACAACGCCGGGATGTTCTTCGGCAAGGGCATCGAGGAAGCGAGCCTCGACGAATGGCACCGGCTCGTGGCGATCAACATGACCGGCGTCTTTCTCGGCACCAAGCTGGTTCTCCCGGCCCTGCGCGAGCGGGCGCAACTCAGCGCGCACGGCAGCGCCGTCGTCAACCTCGCCTCGGTCGCCGGGCTGGTCGGCTCGCAGCTCGACCCGCTCTATTCGATGACCAAGGGCGGGGTAACCTTGTTCACCAAATCGGCGGCGCTCGAATTCGCCCGCAAGGGCTACCGCGTCCGGGTCAATTCGATCCATCCCGGGGTGATCCAGACCGATATGGGCGAGCAGACCTTTGCCGCGCGCGCCCGCTCGCACGGCACCAACGACACCGAGGCGGCGAAGAAATTGGCGCTGTCGACGCATCCGATCGGCCGGCTCGGGGTGCCCAACGACATCGCCAAAGGCATCGTGTTCCTCGCCTCGGACGATGCCGGGTTCATGACCGGCGCGGGGCTGGTGGTCGATGGGGGACTGACGGCGCAGTAACTAGCCGGTCCGCCGCCGGGCGTGCTCCAGTTTCCACCAGGCTTCGAGCGTGCAGGCGACCGACCAGGCCTGGGCGGGGCAGCCGCGCGGGGTGTGCGGCGGGTCGCCGTCGAACACCTCGCTGATCTGCCCGAGCCCGGCATCGCCGAGGTGCGGCTCGATCCCGGCGAGCACCGCCTGCGCCGCCGCGGCGTCGCCACGGGCGCGGTGCAGCGCCAGCGCCCAGTGGCCCAGCAGAAAGGCCCAGACCGTGCCCTGATGGTAAGCGCCGTCGCGCTCCGGCACCGGCCCGGTAATCCGCCGGCGATAGGCCGGGTCGTCCGGCGCCAGCGAGCGCAGCCCATAGGGGGTCACCAGCGGCGCGCAGGCCGCGACGACCATGCGCTGCTGCGCCGCATCGAGCGGGCTTTCGAAAAGGCTCACGGCGAAAACCTGGTTCGGCCGCAGGCTCGCATCGTCGCCGCCCGGCCCGTCGATCACGTCGTAGAGCCCCTGCCCGTCCGGGCGGACAAAGCGCGCGAACCCGGCCTTTGCCTTGCCGGCGGCCTCCCGATAGGTGGCGCCGCCCTCGCCGATCCGCTCGGCCAGCCCCGCCAGCGCGGCGAGCGCGTTGTACCAGAGCGCGTTGATCTCGACCGGCTTGCCCATCCTGGGCGTCACCACCCAGTCGCCGACCCGCGCGTCCATCCAGGTGAGCTGCACCCCCGGCTCGCCGGCGCGCACCAGCCCGTCGGCGGGATCGACCGCGATGCCGTAGCGGGTGCCGCGCGTGTAGCCCTCGGCGATCGAGGCCAGCACCGGGAAGACGCGCTTCAGCGCGGCGTCGTCGCCGGTCGCCTCGACATAGGCGCGCCACGCCTCGACGTACCACAGCGCGGCGTCGACGGTGTTGTATTCCGGCCGGTCGCCGGCGCCGGGAAACACGTTGGGCAGCATCCCGCCGTCGACAAAGCGGGCGAAGGTTTCGAGGATCAGCCGCGCTTCGTCGAACCGCCCGGTCGCCAGGCACAGCCCGGGCAGCGAGATCATCGTGTCGCGGCCCCAATCGCCGAACCACGGATAGCCGGCGATCACCGAGCGCCCGTCGGGCACCTCGGGGATCGGCCGGGCGATGCGAAAGAGATCGGCCGCCAGCACCAGCCGCATCACCCATCCCGGCGCATCGGCATAGACCGGATCGGCGGCGACCGCCTGTTCGAGCACCGCCCGGTCGGCCCCGCGGCGACGCTCCAGCGCGGCGTCGAGATCGGCGGACGCGGCGGGGTCGAGACTCGCGGCGTAGCCGGCCCATTTCCCCGGAATCAGCGGCAGGAACCCGTCCCCGGCATGGCGATGCGCGTCGCGGTCGCCGAGGCCGCGCTCGCGTTCGACCGGCAGATCGAAATTCGCGTACCAATCCCAACGCGGTTCGACATGCCCAGCCGTTCCGGCGATGCGCAAGGTGAACCGCCACGGCACGACAACGCTCAGTGTCGCGCCCTCGGCGGCGATTTCGGGGTTGAAGTCGGGCGGCCAGGTTTCGCCGTGATGGTCGCGGCAGTTGACGAGGAAGGTGACCCCGAGCCAGGCATCGCCCTCGCCTTCCAGCTTCCAGGCCACGTAGACCGTGTCGGCGCCCGGCTCCAGCCAGATGCGATGCTCGACCACCGCGTCGCCGCAGCGGAACCGCCAGGTCGGGATCGTGCCGTCGAGGTGGAATTCGGCGAGACCGCGATAGCCTTCCGGCGCGACCGGCCCGCCACCCCAGCGATTGGTGAACAGCGAATAGGACTTGCCGCCCAAGGTCAGCGTCGCGTCGGCTTTCGCCAGCACCAGCGAACGCCCCAAAGGCGGATCGACCGGCGCGATGAGGAGCCCGTGATAGCGCCGGGTCAAGCTCAGCGCGAGGGGGCCGGCGGCGTAGGCGCCGCGGCCATTGCCCAGCCACCACTCGCGCCGTTCCGCCGCATCGAGGTCGCCGAGGGTTTCCGGACCGAAGCGGATGGGCGCCAGGCGCGCCAGCTCGTCGGGCATCACGGGGCGGCCGTCAATCGGCCACAGCCATCGGCTCGGCCTGCATCAGCGGGATGTCCGCCGGCAAGGTCCGCACGCCCTGCCGTGCCTGCAGCAGCAGCGCGACGAGCGAGGTCCACCCCGTCTGGTGCGCCGCGCCGCAGCCGCGCCCGCTATCGCCGTGGAAATATTCGTAGAATAGCGGGTTGTCCTGAAAATCCGGCCGTCCGGCGGGCGGCGGCTGCCCGAGCACCGGCCGGCGCCCGGTCTTGTCGCGCAGGAACAGCGCGCAGAGCCGCGCCGCCAACTCGTTGGCGACCTCGGCGAGGCTGAGCAGGTTTCCCGAGCCGACCGGATATTCGACCTGGAAATCGTCGCCGTAATAGAGGTGAAAGCGGTAGAGCGACTCGATCAGCAGGAAATTGACCGGCATCCAGATCGGGCCGCGCCAATTCGAGTTGCCGCCAAACACGCCCGAGGTCGATTCCCCCGGCACATAGCCGATCCCAAACCGGCTGCCGTTATGCTCGAGGCTGAACGGATGGTTCTCGTGAAACTTCGAGATCGAGCGAATGCCGTATTCCGACAGGAACTCGGTCTCGTCGAGCATCCGGCGCAGCAGGCATTTCATGCGGTGGCCGCGCAACAGCGACAGAAGGTGCCGCTCGTCCGCGCTCTCGTCGAGCCAGCGCGACACCAGCCGCGCCAGCTCCGGGCGGTGGTCGAGGAACCAGTGCAGACGTTTGGTGAAATCCGGAAGACCCGAAATCAACTCGCCATCGAGCACCTCGACCGCGAAGAGCGGGATCAGCCCGACCATCGAGCGCACCCGCATCGGCTCGGGGTTTTTGCCGGACAGTTCGAGCACGTCGTAATAGAATTCGTCGGTCTCGTCCCACAGGCCGATGTCGTTGCCGCCGATATTGGTCATCGCCTCGGCGATCAGCAGGAAATGTTCGAAGAATTTGGTGGCGATGTCCTCGTAGACATGGTCGCGGGTCGCCAACTCGAGCGCGATGCGCATCAGGTTCAGCGTGTACATCGCCATCCACGCGGTGCCGTCGGACTGGTTGATGTGGCCGCCGGTCGGCAGCGGCGCGCTGCGGTCGAAGATGCCGATATTGTCGAGCCCGAGGAAACCGCCCTGGAAGATGTTGCGGCCCTCGGCGTCCTTGCGGTTCACCCACCAGGTGAAGTTCAGCATCAGCTTGTGGAAGACGCGTTCGAGAAACGCGCGGTCGCCGTGCCCGCCATGCGCCCGGCGGTCGATCTCGTAGACCCGCCAGGCGGCCCAGGCATGAACCGGCGGGTTGACGTCGTCGAAGGCCCACTCGTAGGCCGGGAGCTGACCGTTCGGGTGCATGTACCATTCGCGGGTTAGCAGGATGAGCTGCTCCTTGGCGAATTCCGGATCGATCAGCGCCATCGTGACGCAGTGGAAAGCAAGGTCCCACGCCGCGTACCACGGGTATTCCCACTTGTCCGGCATCAGCACGACGTCGGAGTTGTAGAGATGCCCCCAATCCCAGTTGCGCCCGTGCAGGCGGCTCGCCGGCGGCGGCGGCTGCGAGGGGTCGCCATGCAGCCAGTGGCGCACGTCGAGCGCATAGAATTGCTTCGACCACAACAAGCCGGCCAGGGCCTGCCGCTGAACCATCCGCGCGTCGGCGTCGGTCATCGCGTACTGAACCGCCGCGTAGAACTCGTCGGCCTCGGTGTGGCGCTCGCGCATCGCCGCGTCGAAATCTTCGCCCTCCGCGACCGCCGCCAGGCGGAAGCGGAACCGCGCCTCGGCGCCCGGCGCCAGGTCCGCCCGGCAATGCGCCGCGACCTTGGTGCCGGTTTTCGCCGGGTTCACCGCCTTGGTATCGCCGTTGACGATGTAATCGTTGATGCCGTCCTTGAAGAACCCGGTCGCGTCCATGCCGAACAGGCGGCGGGGGTTGGTCTCGTTCTCGCAGAACAGAAATTCGTGGGCGCCCTCGCAGGTAAAGCGCATCCCCGGCATGCGGGGATGGAAAGTCGTCACCGAGCCGTCGCCATGGCCCGCGAATTCCGGCTTATCGGAGCCCGGCGACCAGGACCAGACGTTGCGCGCCCACAGCTGCGGCAGTACATGCAGCGTCGCCGCCTCGGGACCCCGATTGGTGACCGTCACCTGGCAGAGGATGTCGTCGGACGCCGCCTTCGCGTACTCGATGTCGATGTCGAAATAGCGGTTATCGTCGAACACGCCGGTATCGATCAGCTCGAATTCCGGATCGTTCTGGCCGCGCCGGCGGTTCTCCTCGACCAATTGCGAGTAGGGGAAGGCGGCGTGCGGGTATTTATACAGCATCCGCATGTAGGAATGCGTCGGCGTCCCGTCGGTGTAGTAATAGAGCTCCTTGACGTCCTCGCCGTGGTTCCCCTGGCTGTTGGTCAGCCCGAACAGCCGTTCCTTGAGGATCGGGTCCTTGCCGTTCCACAGCGCAAGGCCGAGGCAGAAAAACAAGTGCTCGTCGCCAAACCCGGCGAGCCCGTCCTCGCCCCAGCGGTAGGCGCGGCTGCGGGCATGGTCGTGCGGCAGATATTCCCAGGCGTTGCCGTGGGGGCTGTAATCTTCGCGCACCGTGCCCCATTGCCGGTCGCTGACATAGGGCCCCCAGCGCCGCCACGGCGCGCCGGTGCGCGTCTCCTCAAGCCGCCGGCCTTCGGCGGTCGCCCCGACATTGCCGCGCTCGTGATGCTCCGTCCGAGCCCGGCCCCTTCCTTGCGTTACCGCCATGGCAATGTCCCGCCCTTTTCCGATTGATTGTCAGCCGCCGAGCGCGGCGACCCGCGCCGCCGCCTCGGGTTCCTCTTCGATCCGCAGCGCGTCGTTGAACTTGTTGAAAAAGCCGCACAACGTGATGCGCAGCGTAAGCTCGACGATTTGCGCCTCGGTGAAATGGCGCCGCAGCCGGGCGAACATAGCATCCGGCAGGCGGTTGGGCCGCTCGGTCGCGGCGACCGCGTACTCGACGACCAGCCGGTCGATCTCATCGAGCTCCGGATGGTCGCCACAATCGAGCAGCCGGTCGACACCCGCGCCCGAGACGCCTTCGACCGCGAGGAAGGGCTTGTGGTGCGCGACGCAATAATCGCAAGAATTGACCTGGGAAACCGCGACGATCGCCAATTCGAGATAGCGCTTCGGCAGGCTCGCGGCCGCCCGCAGCTCCATCAACAGCGGCATCAGATGCCTGAGCGCCGCCGGGACGTGCGCGAACACCGCAACCTGGTTGCGGAACGGCCCGTAGCAGCCGGCGAATTCCTCATAGATCCGCGCGAGCTCGGGCGACAGCTCGGCGGCTTGGATATCGCGCACCCGTGCCATGGCCTTTATCTCTTGGCCATCAATTGCTGCATCTCGGGGTGCGGGATCGCCGGGTCGATGCCGTCGAACCGCCCGGTCGCCTTGATCTCGCGCGCGATCCGGCGGGTCGCGGCGAGCGCCATCAGCGTTATCTGCGTCGCCGTGGTGACGCGGGCGACGCCCAGCGCTTCCAACTCCGCGACGCTGGGGAAGCCGGCCCGCACATTGATGTTGACCGGCGCCTTCAGCGCCTGAACGAGCCGTCCGATCGTCGCCGGATCGCGCAAGGTGATCGGGTAGAAGCAGTCGGCGCCGGCGGCGAGATAGGCGCTGCCGCGCGCCACCGCCGCGTCGAAGCGGCTCGCCTCGTCGCCGATCTGCTTGAGATAGAGGTCGGTGCGCGCGTTGATGACGATCGGCACACCCGCTTCCCTCGCCGCCTCGCGCGCGGCGCGGATGCGCGCGACCGCATCGTCGATCGGCCGGATCGGCGTCGGGCCCGGCATGCCGTCCTCGAGGTTCACCCCGACCGCGCCGGCGCCGATGATGTCGCCGATCGAGCGCGCGACGGCTTCCGGCGTCGCGCCGAACCCGGCCTCGATGTCGGCGGTCACCGGCACCCTGACGGCGCGGGCGATGCGCGCGGTCTGGCCGACGATTTCGTCCCACGGCGCGGCCTCGCCATCGGCATAGCCGACGGCCCACGACACGCCGCCGCTGGTCGTCGCCACCGCGGCAAAGCCTTCGGCCTCGAAGAGGCGGGCAGTGACCGCGTCCCACGCATTCGCCATCAGCAGCAAAGGCGGACCGCGATGCAGCGCGCGAAAGGCTTCCGCCTTCGCTGCCTGTTCCGCCATGGTCATGCCACGCTCCTTTCGCGCTAACCGCAGCGCCGTTCCGGCAACCCTCCGGCGCGCCGCCCGAACGGTCAACCCCTCAATCCGTTCTCGGGGATACTTTTGCGCTGCACGGCGAACCCCCACATAGCATAGGCGGTGACGTGACGAATCTCGCTGAGGCATCGCGGGAGTAAGGCAATTGCGATCGCGGTGCGGGCTTGTGACGTTGGGTCTGTTGGCGATTGCCGCCGGCGCCGGCTCCGCGGTGGCCACCGGCGGCCGCTCGGCCGCGGGTCTGAGCCAAAGCCTCGCGGTCGAGGAAAGCCGCAGCGGCGCGGCCAGCCCGCATCTGCTGCCGCTGCTCGACCGGCTCGCCGGCGCGCAACTCGACAACGGAGCGCTGACAGCGGCCGCTTCCTCGCGGCGCCGGGCGCTGCGGATCGCGCTGCGCAGCTATGGCGGCCGCTCGACGGATACCGCCAACGCGATGGTCGCGCTCGCCCGCGTCGAACTGCTGCGCCATCGCTATGTCGAGGCCGAGCCGCTGCTGGTGGCCGCGCTGCCGGCGCTCGAAGCCCGGTTTGGCGCGGACAGTCCGGCCCTGGCCGGGCCGCTCGCGGGGCTCGCCCGGGTCGCCGTGGCGCACGGCGAGCTGGCGGCCGCCCAATCCTGGGCCGACCGCGCCACCGCGATCGCCGCCCGTCATCCGTCGAGCGTATCGAGCGAGCCGTTGCGCGCCCTCGGCGCGGTCTACGCCGCCCAAGAGCGCTTCGGCGACGGCGAGAAAGTGTTGCGCGCGGCGCTCGCCCGCGACCAGGCGCGTGGCGGCGCCGGCTTCGAGACCGCGCGCAGCCTCGCCCAGCTCGCCAATCTGCTGCTGCGCGCCAAGCGCTTCGATGAGGCGCTGCCGCTGATCGAGGAGGCAGTCGCGATCGACCAGCAGCAGCTCGGCCCGACCCACCCGTTGATCGCCGACGATTTCACCGATCTCGGGCTGATCTACGCCGGTGTCGGCCGGGACGCCGCCGCCGGCGTCGCGCTCTTCTACGCGCTCGACCTGCTCGATCTCGGCGCGGCCGAAGAGACGCCGCGCGTCGCCTATGTCGAGCTCGGCCTGGCGCCGGTGCTGCGCCGGCTGGGCCACGCCGACGACGCCAAAGCCGCATTTGACGACGCCAAGCGCATCCTCGACGCGGCGGCCAAGGACGAGCGCAAGCACGAACGCCAGATTTAAACGCGCAGCCGCGCGGGGCTCAGCGTCGCGGGGGCGAGCCCTTGCGCCGCGATGGCGGGCGGCAAGCCGCCGCCGCCGATCAGCGCCGCCGCGCAGCGCGCCATGCCCTCGGCGGTCTGGATGCCATAACCGCCCTGCCCGGCGAGCCAGAAAAACCCGTTGGCGAGCGGATCGAACCCGCAGACCGTCGTCTGGTCGGCGACAAAGCTGCGCAGCCCCGCCCATTTGCGCTCGACCCGCGTCACCTCGATCGTCGTCGCCCGCATCAGCCGGTCGATGGCGATGGCGACATCGAGCTCGTCGGGCTGCACGTCGCAAGGCGGCATCGGCGTCTCGTCGGCCGGCGAGACCAGGAGCCGCCCGGCATCCGGCTTGAAATAGAAGCTCTCCTCGACATCAAGCGTCATCGGCCAGCCGCCGGTGTCGATGCCCGCCGGCGGGGCGATGGTCAGCACGGTGCGCCGCTTCGGCACGAGCCCGATCGGCGGCAGTCCGGCCAGCCCGGCCAGCGCATCGGCCCAGGCGCCCGCCGCATTGACCACGATCGGCGCCGTGAAGTCTCCGGCCGGCGTGGCGGCGGTCCATATGCCCGCGCCGTAGGTCAGTCCCAGCACTTCGGCATCGACGACGATCCGTCCGCCGCGCTGCCGCAAGCGGCGCAGATAGCCCTGGTGCAGCTCGTGGACGTCGATGTCCATTGCGTCGGGCTCGTAGACCGCGCCGATCACATGGTCGGGCCGCAGCACCGGGACCATCGCCCGCGCCGCCGCCGCGTCGAGCAGCCGGACGCGCGGGTCGAGCGGCGACAGCTCCTGCCAAATCGACCGCAGGCTGTCCTCCTGTCCCGGCATCGCGAACATCAGCGCGCCGCGCGGCGTCAGGATCGGATGCTCGGCAAAGCCGTCGGCCCAGGCCTCGTAGAACGCGCGGCTCGCCCCGGTCAGGATGCGGATCGCGCGGTTGCCGTAGGTCTCGGTGAACAGCGCCGCCGAGCGCCCGGTGCTGTGATAGCCGGGCTGGCTCTCGCGTTCGAGCAGCACGACGCGGCGGTCTTGCGCCAGATGCGCCGCCGCCGCGGCGCCGGCCATCCCGGCGCCGACGACGATCAAATCGGCAGTGTCGGCCAATGCGCTCAGTAGAGCCGCGTGCGGTAGCTCTCCTCGGTGTAGCGCTCGGCCGCCTCGATCGAGCCGCCTTCGCCGATCTGCTCGGTGATGACACGGCCGAGCGAGGGGAAATCCGATTGCTTGACCTGCTTCGCCGGGTTCCACAAATCGGAGCGGATCAGCGCCTTGCCGCAATGGAAATAGACTTCATCGGCGCTCACCAGGATGCCGCTGCGCGGCAGCTTGCCGTTGACCGCGCAGGGTTCGAGCAGCGTGGGGTCGACGGTGATCTGGGCGCGGCCGTTGACCCGCAGGGTTTCGCGCAGACCGGGCACAAAAAAGATCAGGCCGATGCCGGGGTTTTTGAGCAGGTTGCCGATGGTATCGACGCGATTGTTGCCGAGCCGGTCGGGGATCAGCAAGGTCTCGTCGTCGACGACGTGCACAAAGCCCGGCGCATCGCCCTTGGGCGAGGCGTCGCAGCGCCCTTCCGCATCGCACGTCGCCATCACGACAAACGGCGACATCGCGATAAAGGCGCGCGAGTGCTTTTCGAGCTTGGCGAGCTGCTTTTTGACCGCGCGCTCCGCCGGCTCGCCATAGAGCGAGCGGATTTCCCGGATGTCCTCGACAATCGACACGCTCGCCTCCCGCTTGTTCCGCGGCCTAGTATGCACCAGCACGGCCGGAAGCTCCAAGGAGGCGGGATGAGCGTCGCGATCGAACGCGAAGTGCGCGCCGAGGGCGGCTATGTCGCGCGCGTCACGATCGACCGCGCGGCGAAGCTGAACGCGCTCGACCGCACGCTGATGGCCGCGATCATCGAGGCGATGACCGGCCTCGCCGACGACCCGGCACTGCGGCTTCTGGTGCTGACCGGCGCCGGCGGGCGCGCCTTTGTCGGCGGCGCCGACATCGACGAGCTGGCGACGCTCGACGCCGACAGCGCGCGGGCCTTCATCACCGCCGTCCATGTGTGCTGCGACGCGTTCCGCCATCTGCCGGTGCCGGTGATCGCTCGGATCGACGGCTATGCGCTCGGCGCCGGCCTGGAACTCGCCGCCGCCTGCGACTTCCGCGTCGCCAGCGATCGCTCAATCTTCGGCATGCCCGAGGTCAGGATCGGGCTTCCCTCGGTGGTCGAGGCGGCGTTGCTGCCACGGCTTATCGGTCCCGCCCGGGCGCGCAGGCTGCTACTGACCGGGGAGAATATCGACGCGCGGGAAGCGCTTGCCTGGGGACTTGTCGACCGCGCCGTCGCGGCGGAGCGGCTCGATGACGCCGTCGAGGCGCTCGCCGTCCCGATCCTCGCCGCCGGCCCGAACGCGGTCCGGTTGCAGAAAACGCTGATCCTCGACTGGGAGGAGATGCACACCGCCGCCGCCGTCGCGCGCGGGATCGACGGGTTTGTCGAGGCCTTCGCGACCGACGAGCCGCGCCGCATGACCGCCGCCGCGCGCGCCGCGATGCAGGCGCGGCGGAAACCGCGCTGATGACGGAAAAACCGGGCCGGAAATCGCAGGCGGGATTGCCGGGGCTCGCCGACGCGGCCGGTGCGCCGCCGCATTTCCACGGCCACCGCCAGCGGCTGCGCGAGCGGCTCATCGCCGCAGGCGCCGAAAGCCTGCCCGATTACGAGCTGATGGAGGTGCTGCTCTTCGCCGGCAACCCGCGTGGCGACGTGAAGCCGCTCGCCAAAGATTTGATCGAACGCTTCGGCGGGTTTGCCGAGGCGCTCTCGGCCGACCCCGACGAGCTGCTCGGCATGCCGGGGCTCGGCGTCGCCGGCGCCGCCGCGTTGAAATCGGTGCGCGAAGCGGCGCTGCGGCTGATGAAGGCGGAGCTGCGCGAGCGGCCGGTGATCGCCTCGTGGGACAAGCTGATCGATTTTTGCCGGGCGCATATCGCCTACGGCAAGGTCGAGGAGTTCCACCTCCTCTTCCTCGACCGCAAGAACGCGCTGCTCGCCCACGAGCAGCAGCAGCGCGGCACGATCGACCACACGCCGGTCTACACCCGCGAGGTCGTCAAGCGCGCGCTGGAGCTCGGCGCCTCGGCGCTCATCCTGGTGCACAA
>DASRLO010000096.1:0-46721 GCA_035648415.1 Allostellaceae bacterium | reverse complement strand
GTCGTGGCCGGGGTGGCGGGCGCCGTGGGCGCCGGCGTCATCGGTTGATTGGCTGACGCCCCCCCGGTAGCCGGCGCTTGCGCCCATCCTGTCGCCGACAAGCCCAGCGCGCCGACCAAGGCAACGCCAAAAAAATGATGCTTCATGCTGCTACTCCGATTTTAACTTTAACGACCAATGCACGCACCCGGCGGGCTCACGGTCATGAGCACCCGACGTTAAGCTGTCGCTCCCGCCGCGGGCTTGACGAGAACGGCCGGATGCACCGTTCTCTTCCCAAGAACATTGGCGCCCGACCGCGGCGGCCACTCTATGCTTGGCCCGGCAAAGTTTCCGCGCGTTTCACCCGGCCGAACGTGATTTGCTGATCATCGGTTTTTCGAAAGCCGCTGGGACGACCGCGCGCGAAACTGCCACAATGAACAATCCCTCGGGAGGCCGCCGATGAAGATTACCGACGTCACGTTGACCCTGTTCGCCTGGGAATCCGTCCCGGCGACGACCTACGGCCATCACTCGGCGCGGCCGACCGGCAAGAGCGACCTTGGCCTGTTGCGGCTCGTCACCGACGAGGGGGTCGAGGGGCACGCGTTTCTCGGCACCTCGTCGAACCCGGCGAGCCTCGACGGGCCGGGCCTCATCCATTTTCTCAAGCCGATCGTGATGGGGCAGAACCCGCTCGACCGCGAGCGGCTCAACCGCCTCCTCTGGGCGCGGGCGCGGGTCGCGAGCATCCGCTCGATCGGCGCGGTCGACATCGCGCTGTGGGACATCGCCGGCAAGGTCGTCAACCTGCCGATCCATCGCCTCATCGGCACCTGCCGCGACAGCATCGGCGCCTATGCGAGCTCGGAAATCCATGACTCGGCCGAGGCTTACGCCGAGCAGGCGGAACACTACCAGGAGACCGGCTGGAAGGCCTACAAGATCCACCCGCCACAGCGCTGGCGCGAGGACATCAAGGTCTGCGAGGCGGTGCGCCGGGCGGTCGGCGACGACTACACGATCATGCTCGATTCGACCTGGAGCTACCGCTTCGAGGAGGCGGTGCGGGTCGGCAAGGCGGCCGAGGAAATGGGCTTCTACTGGTTCGAGGACCCGCTCGCCGAGCAGGACCTCTACAATTACGTCAAGCTCAAGCAAAAACTCCATATCCCGATCCTCGCCACCGAATACCCGATCGGCGGGCTCGACCAATACGCGCCGTGGATCATCAACCAGGCGACCGACATGCTGCGCGGCGACGTTGCGGTCAAGGGCGGGATCACCACGCTGATCAAGACCGCGCACCTCGCCGAAGCCTTCCGGATGAACTACGAGATCCATCACGGCGGCAACTCGCTCAACAATTTCGCCAATTTGCAGGTGATCATGGCGATCCGGAACACCGAGTTCTTCGAGGTGCTGCTGCCCGACGCGATGCAGAAATACGGCCTCGCCGAGGACATCGCGCCGGACCGGGGCGGCATGGTGCATGCGCCGACCGGCCCCGGCCTCGGCGCGGCGATCGATTTCGGGCTCATCGAACGCAAGAAAATCGGGGTGCTGAGCTGATGCGTCGTGCCGGAACCCGTTCCGGAACCCTCTGGCGCGCCGTCGCGCTCGGGATGCTGGCGCTGCTGGTCGCCGGGTGCCGCGACGAGCCGGCGGAGCGCAAGGCGTTTATCGACTTCCTGCAGACCCGCATCCTCGACAAGCCGGGGCTGCACGTGCCGCATCCGACACCCGACGAAGCCAAGAGCATCGGCGACTACGCCAAGCAATACGCGATCATCACCGATTTCAACGACGGGCTCGACCGCGCGGTCGCCAAGCCGATGCAGGAGGCGATCGACCACGGCGCGATCCGCTCGCTCGACGACGTCATGGCCCGCCGCGCCGATTTCGCCGCCGCGCGCGACGGGATCAAGCAATTGGACGGGCTGGTCGACAAAAGACTGGCCGCGGCCGACGCCGCCCATGCCGCGCTGAAGCAGCCGGACGATCTGAAGCCGGTGTTCGACGAGGCTTATGCGCGCGACGTGACGCTCCCGGCGAAGGCGTTCGACGACATATCGCCGGACCTGACGCAGGCGCTGACCGCGATCGCCGAGCTCGGCGATTTCCTCGACCAGCACAAGGACAAGGTCAAGATCAGCGGTTCCACCATCCAGGCGACCGATCCTTCGCTGCAGCCGCAGCTCGCCGCGCTGGTCCACGCGCTCACCGCCCGGAACGAGGCGCTGACCCGCGCGCAGCAGCATCTGCGCGACGTGATGAACGGCGTCTGAGGAGCGACGATGACCGCAACCGAGGTGACGCGAGGACTCGGCGCGTACGTCGCCGATTCGCTCTGGCGCATGTCATGCGCATGACGGCGGCGGCTTGAACTTAGATCGCAGGAAACCATGCCCAACACCCTGAAAGAACATCTCGCATCGGGCGATCTCGTCACCCTGATGTCGGCGCACAACCCGCTTTCGGCGCGGCTTGCCGAGGAGGCCGGGTTCGACGGCATCTGGGCGAGCGGGTTCGAATTGTCGGCCGCCTACGGCGTGCCCGATTCGAGCCTGTTGTCGTTCACCCAACACCTCGACATGACGCGCGCGATCGTCGAGCAGGTGGCGGCGCCGGTGGTCGCCGATATCGACACCGGCTACGGCAACGCGATCAACGCGGCGCACGTGGTCGCCGCCTACGCCGCGGCCGGAAGCGCCGCCGTGGTTATGGAGGACAAGCTATTTCCCAAGGACACCAGCCTCCTCGCCGGCGGGCGGCAGGAGCTGGTGCGGATCGAGGAGTTCCAGGGCAAGATCGCGGCGGCGCGCGACGCCGGCCGGGGGACTAAAGGACGACCCCACGATCTTCTCGTCATCGCCCGCACCGAGGCGCTGATCGCCGATCTTGGCCTCGACGAGGCGCTGAAGCGCGGCGCGGCCTACGCCGAGGCCGGCGCCGACCTCTTGCTGGTGCACTCGAAGCGGAAGACGCCGGACGAGATCGTCGCCTTCACCGAGCGCTGGCAGGGCCCGATCCCGCTCGTCATCGTGCCGACCGCCTATCCCGACCTGACCGAAGCGAAAGTGCGCGCGCTGGGCAAGATCAGGATCGTGATCTACGCCAACCACGCGATCCGCGCCGCGGTCGGTGCGATGCGCCAGGTTTTTGCGCAAATCCGCCGCGACGGCGGCATTCACCTGGTCGACAAGCAGATCGCCTCGGTCGAGGACATCTTCGAATTGCAGCGCGTGCCGGCGATGAAGGCGGCGGAGAAGAAGTATTTGCGGTGACCACAGAGGCATAGAAAAAAACGCGGCGCCGCGCAGTTTTATTTGTCTCTCCGTGACGGGATCGCGCGATAAGGTGGGCCGAATGTGGGCACGATTTGGCGGATTGATCGCCTTTACGGCAGCGGCTATTTGGCCGATCGGTCGCACAATGCTCCCCGAATTCGCCCGATCGGTAATCTATGATCGCCTTCTCTCGATGTTAGGTCCCTTGTTTGGCACCTATGGGCCGTCTGTCGTGCTAATCGGTATTGGGTTGTATCTTTTTTGGCGAAGTGGCCACTACAGCTCACGGTTCAGGAATGCCACTGTCGCAACTGGAAGCCAAACTTTACCTATGCACGAGGTTGTTGCACGCGTCGCAGCGCTGATTACGGACAACGACCCCGCCAAATTCTGGCCCGCCACGCGGCGTGTAATCCGACAGGCAGCGTTAGATGGAGACGTTCAGATTTATGGGCACAAATCAGAGGACACCGGCGGATCTTTTAGGACATCCTGGAGTTTGGTGACCAGCCCGATCCCGCGAACCTATTGGGAATTGGCGGATATAACCGAGGTTGCCACGTCTGCCGAACACGCTGAAGAACTAATGCACAGCACCCGACCACATCAGCTATCAGATGGTCGATTTACGAATGAGAAGATCGAATACTACGCAAAATTAACAGCGAAGAGAGACGACATCAGGCGAAAGTGGCCTTAGGTCGGTACTGATAAAGCGTGCATCGATCCCGGCGAGCCGGGATGACGACAGAGCGTTCACCCTGCCATCACATGAACAGCTTCTCGCCCTTAATTCCGTCATACAGCGCGGCGACGTATTCGCCGTAGCCGTTCCACATCTGCGTCGGCACACGCTCGTT
The DNA here is from genome assembly GCA_035648415.1 of Allostellaceae bacterium. GTDB lineage: Bacteria > Pseudomonadota > Alphaproteobacteria > ATCC43930 > CGMCC-115725 > DATARH01. The sequence goes on along the minus strand of DASRLO010000096.1, from coordinate 42,589 downwards.
GCTGCCGAGGACGCGCTCGGTCGCCTGGCTCCAGCGCGGGTGTGGCACTTCCGGGTTCACATTGGCCCAGAAGCCGTATTCGCCCGATTGCAGCGCTTCCCAGTAGGTCTTTGGGCGCTTGTCGGTGAATTCGAAATGATTGATCGATTTGACCGATTTGAAGCCGTATTTCCACGGCGCCACGAGGCGGATGGGAGCGCCGTCCTGCTTCGGCGTCGGCTTGCCGTACATGCCGGTGGCGAGGAAGGCGAGCTCGTTGGTCGCCTCGGCCATGGTCAGCCCCTCGACATAAGGCCAGGGGTAGAAGAACTGTTTCTGCCCAGGCGCCATGTCCGGGTCGAGGAAGGTCGTCATCTGGAGGTACTTGGCGGAGCCGAGCGGGTTCGCCATCGCGACCAGCGCGGCGAGCGGGAAGCCGCTCCACGGCACCGCCATCGACCACGCCTCGACGCAGCGGTGGCGGTAGAGCCGCTCCTCCAGCGGCATTTTTTTCAACAGGTCGTCGATGTCGACGGTCATCGGCTTCTGCACCATGCCGTCGATCTTGATCGTCCACGGCCGGATCTTGAGTTGCTGGGCGTCCTGCCAGATGTCCTTCTCGGTGCCGTATTCGTAGAAATTATTGTAGGTCGTCGCGTCCTTTTCCGGGGTGACCGGCCGGTCGAGCGTGTATTTTCCGTTTTTCTTCGCCGGGTAGAGACCGGCTGACGGGTCGGGCGGATCGGCGGCCAGCGCACTGCTCCCGCGCAACAGGCCGGCAGCGAGGATCGGCCCGGCTGCCAGACCCTGCATCAGCCGGCGGCGGTCGAGATAGACCGCCTCGTCGGTCGCCGCGCTTTCCGCAAGCTCCCAGCCCCGCCTTATTCGTACCAGCATCGCCCTGCCCGCCTCATTCGAACTGCCGCCGATGTGGGGGCGATACGCGACCCGCCAAGTCACGGTTGCGCGAGCAGGCTACCCGCGCGACGCAATGGCGCATCGCTATAGTTTTCCGGCTATTGCGCGGATATCAAATGCGGCGGCGCCTCCGCGCCGCAGGCGGAATTTTGGTTATTGCGCCGCTTCGGCCGCGCGCGAGGCGATGACCTTCTCGGCCGGCTTGCCGGTCAGCTCCTGCATATGGTCGAATTTGTGCGAGAAGCTGCCGACGCCGAGGGTCAGCGAGCGCAGCTCGACGATCAGATCGTGCAGTTCGCTCTGCGGCAGGTGGGCGCGGACGACATCCCAATTCGGCCAGTCCTCCTTGCCGTCGAAGCCGAGGATCTGGCCGCGCCGGCCCGACACCAGACGCTGCACGCGGGCGGTGAACGCGTTCGGCACCGAGATCTCGACCGCGTCGATCGGCTCCAACAGGAACGGGTCGCATTTCTGCAGCGCTTCGTGGATCGCCTGGCGGCCGGCGGTCTTGAACGCCATGTCCGAGCTGTCGACCGCGTGGAACTGGCCGGTCAGCAAATTTACCGAAAGGTCGACGACCGGGAAGCCGAGCGGCCCGGTCTTCAGCGCCTCCTCGATGCCTTCCTCGACCGCCGGGATGTAGTTGCGCGGGATCGCGCCGCCGACGACGCCGTCCTTGAAGATAAAGCCCGAACCGCGCGCTTCCGGCTTGACGTTGATGGTGATGTCGGCGAACTGGCCGTGGCCGCCCGATTGCCGCTTGAAGCGCGAATGCTGCTCCATGCCGCGGCGGATCGTCTCGCGGTACGGCACCACCGCGGCATGGCCGACGACGGCGAGATTGTGGCGGTTGCGCAGGCGGTCGATCGCGATCTGGATGTGCACGTCGCCCTGGCCCCACAGCACCATCTCGCGGGTGTCCTGGTTCTGCTCCAATTCGAGCGCCGGGTCCTCATCGATCAGCTTGGCGATGGCGCCCGACAGCTTCACGTCGTCGCCGCGCTTCTCGGCGTGGACCGCGAGGCCGAAGACCGGTTGCGGCTTTTTCGGCTGGGTCAGCGCCTCGCCCTTGCCCGAGGGAGTCAGTACCGTGCCGGTAGCGATCTCCTCCATGCGGGTGAAGCCGACGACCTCGCCGATGCCGGCGGAAGCCACCTTCTCGTGCGTCGCGCCGGTGACGCGGACGATTCCGGCGACGCGCACGCCGTTGAGGACGTTGCCCTCGGCGATCGAGCCGCGCCAGATGCGGCAGAGCGACAGCTTGCCGGTATGCGGCAAATGATAGGTTTTGATGACCTGCGCCATCGGCTCGCCCGCGGCGGCGATGCCGAGCCGCTTGGCCGCGGCTTCCGATCCCGGCGTGTCGTGGCGCAGCGCCTTCCACAGGCGGCGCACGCCGTGGTCCTGCAGCCCGGCGCCGACCATGACCGGCACAATCTGCGCGGCGCCGATCTCCTTTTTCAGGCGCTCGTAAATCTCCTCCTTCGAGGGCTGCACGTCCTCGAGCAGCTTCTCCAGGAGCTCGTCGTCGAAATCGGCGAGCTTCTCGACGAGGCTGGTGCGGGTGTCGGCCTCCGCGTCCCAGAACCCGGAGGGGAGCTGGACCAGGTCGGAGGGCTTGCCCGGCTGGTACTTGTAGGCGCGCTCGCTGACCAGATCGACATAGCCGGTGATCTCGTCGCCCTCGCGCAACGGCACATGGCGCAGCACCAGCGGCCGCTCGGAATAGGATTGCAGCGCCGCCAAGACGTCGCGCACCCGCGCGCCCGCGGTGTCGAGCTTGTTGATAAAGATCATATGAGGGATGTTGTTGCGGTCCAAAAAGCGCAACAGCGCGCTGACCGTCACCGCGCGCTCGACCTCGGGTTCGCAGACCACCACCGCGACATCGGCGGCGAGCATCGCCTGCTGCGCTTCGTAGCTGAGCTCGACCGAGCCGGGGCAATCGAGGATCGTCCATTTATCGCCGAGATAGATCGCCTCGGCGGCGTTCATCTCGGTCGACATCTGGCGCGCCCGCGCCTCGGCGACATGATCGCCGACCGCGGTGCCGTCGCGCACGCTGCCGCGCCGCGCGGTCGTGCCGCTCGAATGCAGCATGGCTTCGAGCAGCGACGTCTTGCCCGACAGATAGGGCCCTACCAGAACCACACAGCGGTGGCCTCTCGATCCGCCGGCTTGGGCGTCAGGCATAAGCGTCTCCCATTTCATCCCCGGACGCCGAGCCTGACCGATCGCTCGGCGCCGCGCATAGACGGATCGTGACGCGCCCCGCCCCTCAAAGGCAAACGGAATCTGGCGACGCCGACGCGGTCTCAAAGGCAGCGGCAAGGGCCGATCGAGGCGCTGCCGTCGCGCTCGATGCTGGCGATTTCGACGGCCTTCCCCATCCGCGTGCAATAGGCTGCGGCCGCGCCGCCGGGTTGCGCGTCGACGACCTCGTCGCTCCACCGTTCAGCAGGGTTTTCGGCCGGTGCGATCCTCGGCCGGCATGACCTGCCGGCGCCGGAACCCGCATTGCGGCCCGACGTTGGCGGGTGAGACTTTCTCGATTCGGCGAGCGGTGGACGCGCGGCAACACGGCGCGGCCGGCGGGCGGGCGGAGCGAAGCATGACCCAATTCATCGGCGCGACGGCACCCACGGTCTTTAGGCCCGGCCGCCGGCAATTATTGGCCTCCGCGGCGGCGCTCGCCGTTGGCGGCGCCGCGGTGACCGGCCCGCCCGACCAGAAGAAATTCATCGATTTCTACGGCCGTTCGGTATTGCCGCAATTCGCGGCGTGACCCCCAAATCTGGAGAAAATGGATGAATTCGAGCCGGGGACGCTCTGCAACGACGCTCACGAAGGCAAGGCTGGCCGATGCCGAGATCGCCCGCGGCGCGGGCGGCGAAACCCATCAGACCGCCGGCCGCGGGGTGGATGCGCTGACGACCCAGCAAGGCGTGCCGGTTTCGGACGACCAGAACTCGTTGAAGGCGGGGGCGCGCGGCCCGACCCTGCTCGAGGACTTCCACTTCCGCGAGAAAATCTTCCATTTCGACCACGAGCGCATCCCGGAGCGCGTCGTGCATGCCCGCGGCTTCGGCGCGCACGGGTTCTTCGAGACCTATGAGCCGCTGGCCGACATCACCGCAGCGGACATCTTTCAGCGCGCCGGCGAAAAGACTCCCGCCTTCGTGCGGTTCTCGACCGTCGCCGGCAACAAGGGCTCGGCCGACCTCGCGCGCGACGTGCGGGGTTTCGCGGTCAAGCTCTACACCAAGGAGGGCAACTGGGACATCGTCGGCAACAACATGCCGATCTTCTTCATCCAGGACGCGATCAAGTTCCCCGACCTGGTGCATTCCGTAAAGGAGGAGCCCGATCGCGGCTTTCCGCAGGCGCAGAGCGCGCACGACAATTTCTGGGACTTCATCTCGCTGATGCCGGAAGCGGTGGCGATGTCGCTGTGGATCATGTCCGACCGGGCGATCCCGCGCTCGTTCCGCTTTATGGAGGGGTTCGGCGTCCACACCTTCCGGCTCGTCACCGCGCAAGGCAAATCGACCTTTGTCAAGTTTCACTGGAAGCCCAAGCTCGGCATGCAGTCGGTGGTGTGGAACGAGGCGGTGAAGATCAACGGCGCCGACCCCGACTTCCACCGGCGCGACCTGTGGAACGCGATCAACAGCGGCGATTTCCCGGAATGGGAAATGGGGCTGCAACTGTTCGACGGCGATTTCGCCGACAAGTTTCCGTTCGACGTGCTCGACGCGACCAAGATCATCCCCGAGGAACTGATCCCGATCCGCAAGGTTGGGCGGCTGGTGCTCGACCGCACGGTCGACAATTTCTTCGCCGAGACCGAGCAGGTCGCGTTCTGCACGCAGAACATCGTGCCCGGCGTCGACTTCAGCAACGACCCGCTGCTGCAGGGCCGCAATTTCTCGTATCTCGACACGCAGCTGAAGCGGCTGGGCGGCCCGAACTTCACCCATCTGCCGATCAACGCGCCGAAATGCCCGTTCCACACGCTGCAGCAGGACGGGCACATGGCCTTTATCAATCCCAAGGGTCCGGTCAATTACGAACCCAGTTCCCGGAGCCAGGGACCGCGCGAGACGCCCGAGCGCGGCTTCAAGAGCTTTCCGGAGGAGCTGGCGGCGCCGAAACAGCGCGTGCGTGGCGAGAAATTCGCCGACCATTACAGCCAGGCCCGGCAATTCTTCATCAGCCAGAGCGAGCCCGAGCAGACCCACATCAAGGACGCCTTCGTCTTTGAACTGAGCAAGGTCGAAACCCTGGCGATTCGCGCCCGCATGGTGTCGCATCTGATGAATGTCGATGCGGGCCTCGCCAATAAGGTGGCCGACGGGCTCGGTCTCACGGCGATGCCGAAAGCGGCCGAGCCGGCGCGGCCGGTGATCCAGGATCTGCCGTCGTCGCTGGCGCTCAGCATCGTCAAGAACGGACCAAAAAGCTTCAAGGGGCGCAAGCTCGGCGTGCTGGTGACAGACGGGGTCGATGCCGCGCTGCTCGCGGCGCTGACGAAAGCCGCGACGGACGAAGGGGCGCTCATCGAGCTGGTCGCGCCGAAGATCGGCGGCGTCACCGACAGCACCGGCAAGCTGCACCCGGCGCAGCAGAAGGTGAACGGCGGGCCCTCGGTGCTCTACGACGCGGTGGCGATCCTCGCCTCGGCGGACGGCGCGAAGCTGCTGGCGCAAGAGGCGACGGCTAAGGATTTCCTCGCCGACGCCTTCGCCCACGCCAAGTTCATCGCCTATGCCGAGAGCGCGAAACCGCTGCTCGACAAAGCGGGGATCGCGCCCGACGACGGTGTCATCCCCATCAAGACAGCGAAGGACGCGGCCGCCTTCATCGCGCAATGCCGCGAACTGCGGCTGTGGCGGCGCGAGGCGTCGGTGCATTCGGTTTAGGGCGCCCTGGCGGCGGCGGGTTTTAGGGCTTGCATCGGGTCGCGCAAGGCCTGACATAACTGGCCTTCCATGTCCCTTGCTTCGCTGTTTCACCCGGCGGTCGCCGCATGGTTCGACCGCAGCTTCGCGGCGCCGACCGCGGCGCAGGTCGAAGCGTGGCCGGCGATCAAATCCGGCCGCCATGTGCTGATCGCCGCGCCGACCGGGTCGGGCAAGACCCTCGCCGCGTTTCTCGCCGCGATCGACGGGCTGGTGCGGCAAGGGCTGGAAGCCAACTCCAAAGGCGGCCGCCTCGAAGACGTGACGCAGATCGTCTACGTGTCGCCGCTCAAGGCGCTGTCGAACGACATCCAGAAAAACCTCGCCGCGCCGCTCGCCGGCATCGCCGAGGACATGCGCGCGCGGGGTTTGCCGGCGGTCGATATCCGCACCTGGGTGCGCACCGGCGACACGCCGTCCGGCGAGCGCCAGAAGATGGCGAAGAAGCCGCCGCACATCGTCGTGACCACACCCGAATCGCTGTACCTGCTGCTCGGGTCCGAGTCCGGCCGCAAGATGCTGGCGACGACGCGGACGGTGATCGTCGACGAGATCCACGCGCTCGCCTCGAACAAGCGCGGCACGCACCTGGCGGTGTCGCTGGAGCGCCTCGCATCGCTGTGCGGCGACAAGCTGCTGCGCATCGGCCTCTCGGCGACGCAAAAGCCGATCGAGACGGTGGCGCGCTTCCTGATCGGCGCGGCGGAAAGCGACTGCACGATCATCGATACCGGGCATCGCCGCGCGCGGGACCTGGCGCTGGAGATCCCGTCGTCGCCGCTCGAGGCGGTGATGTCGCACGAGGTCTGGAGGCAAATCTACGACCGCCTCGCCGAGCTGGTGGAGGCGCATCGTACGACGCTGATCTTCGTCAATACGCGGCGCCTCGCCGAGCGGGCGACGCGGCAATTGTCCGAGCGCATCGGCGAAGCGCACATCGCCGCGCATCACGGCAGCCTCGCCAAGGAGGCGCGGCTCGACGCCGAGCAGCGCCTGAAGCGCGGCGAGCTGAAGGTGCTGGTGGCGACCGCGTCGCTTGAGCTCGGCATCGATATCGGCGATGTCGATCTGGTCTGCCAGATCGGCTCGCCGCGCTCGATCGCCAGCTTTTTGCAGCGGGTCGGACGTTCCGGCCACGCGGTCGACGGCACGCCCAAGGGCCGCCTCTTCCCGCTGTCGCGCGATGAGCTGGTCGAATGCGTGGCGCTCATCGACAGCGTTCGGCGCGGCGAGCTCGACGCGCTCTCCATTCCCGAGCTGGCGCTCGACGTGCTGGCCCAGCAGATCGTCGCCGAGGTGTCGTCACGCGAGTGGAGCGAGGACGGGCTCTACGCGCTGATCCGCCAGGCGTGGCCCTACCGCGACCTGCCGCGCGCCGATTTCGACGCCAGTATAGCGATGCTGGCCGAGGGCTTCAGCACCAGGCGCGGGCGGCGCGGCGCGCTCATCCATCACGACGCGGTCAACCGCATGCTGCGCCCGCGCCGCGGCGCGCGGATCACTGCGCTGACCTCGGGCGGGACCATCCCCGACACCGCCGACTACCAGGTGCTGCTCGAGCCTGAGAACCAGATCATCGGCACGGTCAACGAGGATTTCGCGGTCGAGAGCCTCGCCGGCGACGTCTTCCAGCTCGGCAACGCCGCCTACCGCATCCAGCGCGTCGAGCGCGGCACGGTGCGCGTCGAGGACGCGAAAGGCATGCCGCCGACGATCCCGTTCTGGCTCGGTGAGGCGCCCGGCCGCAGCGACGAATTGTCGGCCTCGGTGTCGCGGCTGCGGGCGGAGATTGCGGCGCGATTGGAGGAGGATCGCAGTAGCGAAGGCGCGTTCGCCTGGTTGATTGGCGAGGTCGGCATCGACGACGGGTCGGCGCGGCAGCTCGTCGAATACCTCGCCGCCGCGCAGGCCGCGCTCGGGGTGCTGCCGACCCTCGATACGCTGGTGTTCGAGCGCTTTTTCGACGCGATCGGCGGCATGCAGCTGGTGATCCACTCGCCCCATGGCAGCCGGCTCAACCGCGCCTGGGGGCTGGCGTTGCGCAAGCGCTTCTGCGCGCGGTTCAATTTCGAGCTGCAGGCGGCGGCGACCGAGGACAATATCAGCCTGTCGCTGACCACGGTGCACAGCTTCGCGCTCGACGAGGTGGCGCGCTACCTCCATTCGGCGAGCGTGCGCGAGGTGCTGACCCAGGCGCTGCTCGACGCGCCGATGTTCATGACCCGCTGGCGCTGGGTCGCCGGCGTGGCGCTGGCGCTGCCTCGGTTTCGCGGCGGTAAGAAAGTGCCGCCGCAATTGGCGCGGATGGACGCCGAGGACCTCGTCGCGGCAATCTTCCCCGACCAGCTCGCCTGCGCCGAGAACGTACCCGGCCCGCGCGAGATCCCCGACCACCCGCTGGTGCGCCAGGCGATCGGCGATTGCCTCAACGAGGCGATGGACATTGGCGGCCTGGAACGGGTGCTGGCGCGTATCGAAGCCGGTGAGGTGCGGATTGTCGCGCGCGACCTGACCGAGCCGTCGCCGCTCGCGCTTGAGGTGCTGTCGGCGCGGCCCTACGCCTATCTCGACGACGCGCCGCTCGAGGAGCGCCGCACCCAGGCGGTGATGGGCCGCCGCTGGCTGGCGCCCGAGGACGCGGCCGATCTCGGCCGGCTCGACCCCGAGGCGATCGCGCGGGTGCGCGACGAGGCTTGGCCGGCGCCGGTCAATGCCGACGAGATGCACGACGCGCTGGTATGGCTTGGGTTTCTCGATGAGCGCGAAATCGGCAACACGCCAGGCTGGGCCGGTTGGCTTGGTGAGCTTGCAGCGAACCGCCGCGCCGCGCGGCTGCACCGGGGCGCGGCGGCTTTGTGGATCGCCGCCGAGCGATTGCCGCAATTCCTGGCGCTATGGCCCGACGCGGCGCTCGAACCGGCCATCGCCACGCCAGCGGCCTATGCCGAACGCGACTGGGCGCCCGATCTGGCCCTCGTCGAAATCCTGCGCGGGCGGCTGGAAGGGCTCGGCCCCGTTCCCGGCGAAGCGCTGGCCGCGCCGCTCGGGTTGACCACGGAACACATCGCCGCACCGCTCGCGGCGCTCGAAGCCGAAGGGTTCGCGCTGCGCGGCCGGTTCACGCCCGGCGCGGAGAGCGAGGAATGGTGCGAGCGCCGGCTGCTCGCCCGTGTCCACCGCTACACGGTCAACCGGCTGCGCGCCGAAATCCAGCCGGTTCCGGCGCGCGACTTTCTGCGCTTTCTGTTCGAATGGCAGCGCGTCGCGCCCGATGCGCGAATGGAGGGCCCCGACGCGCTGACCGCGATCCTCGGCCAGCTCGAAGGTTTCGAGGCGCCGGCCGGCGCCTGGGAGAGCGAAATCCTGCCGGCGCGGCTCGCCGATTACGATCCGGCCTGGCTCGACGATCTGTGCCTGTCGGGGCGCTTCGCCTGGGCCCGGCTGCGGCCGCGCGGCGGCGGACGGGCGGAGGAGAACGGCCGCGGCGTCACCCCGGTGCGGACGACGCCGATCACGCTGCTCGCGCGCCGCAACGCCGCGCTGTGGACGCTGTTGTCGCCGGCCGCCGACGCGGTCGAGTCGAGCGCCACGGCGCGCCGGGTCGCCGATGTGATCCGCCAGGAGGGCGCCTCGTTCTTCGACGAGCTGGCCGACGGCAGCGGGCTGTTGCGGCCGCAGGTCGAGGAGGCGCTGGCCGAGCTGGTGGCGCTCGGCATCGTCACCTCGGACAGCTTCGCCGGGTTGCGTGCGCTGTTGGCGCCGAGTTCGAGCGCCAGCCGGCGCCGGCGCCGCACGCTGAGCTTCGCGATGGAGAATGCCGGACGCTGGGCGTTGGCGCGCCGGCCGCGCGCCCCCGACAATCTACCGAAGGCCGCCGCCGAGGCGAGCGAGCATCTGGCGCGCACGCTGCTGCGGCGCTATGGCGTCGTATTCTGGCGGCTGATCGAGCGCGAGGCGGCATGGCTGCCGCCGTGGCGCGATCTGCTGCGGGTCTATCGCCGGTTGGAGGCGCGCGGCGACATCCGCGGCGGCCGCTTTGTCGCCGGGTTCGCCGGCGAGCAGTTCGCGCTGCCCGAGGCGGTCGGCCTCTTGCGCGAGACGCGGCGCAAGCAGTCTTCGGGCGGCCTGGTGTCGCTGTCCGGCGCCGACCCGCTCAACCTCATCGGCATCCTGACGCCGGGCGCGAGGCTGTCGGCGCTGACCGGCAACCGCGTCCTCTACCGCGACGGATTGCCGGTGGCGTTCTACGCCGGCGGCGAGGCGCAATTCCTCGAAACGCTGCCCGAGGCCGACGCGTGGGCGGCGCGCAAGGCGCTGCTGCGCGGCGCCGCGCCGGCGCGGGTCAGCGCCTAAAGCTGATCCGGGCGGGTTCGAACGCCGCCGTCTCGCGCCTTCACTGCCGCAGCAGATGGCGGGCGATGATGACGCGCATGATCTCGTTGGTGCCTTCGAGGATCTGGTGGACGCGCAGGTCGCGCAGATAGCGCTCGACCGGAAAGTCCTTGAGGTAGCCGTAGCCGCCATGCAGCTGCATCGCCTCGTTCGTCACCTGGAACCCGGCGTCGGTGGCGAGCCGCTTCGCCATCGCGCAGTGCAATGTCGCGTCGGGGTCGCCGCGGTCGAGGCTGGTCGCGGCGCGCCACAACAGCAGCCGGGCGGCGTCCAATTCGCTCGCCATGTCGGCGAGCTTGAATTGCAGCGCCTGGAAATCGGCGAGGCGCTGGCCGAACTGGCGGCGTTCCAGCATGTAGCCGCGCGCCGCCTCGAACGCCGCGCGCGCGCCGCCCAGCGAGCAGGCGCCGATATTGAGCCGCCCGCCGTCCAAGCCCATCATCGCGATCGAGAAGCCCTCGCCTTCCCGGCCGAGCCGGTTGGCGACGGGGACGCGGCAATCCTCGAAAATCACCGAAGCGGTCGGCTGCGAATGCCAGCCGAGCTTTTCCTCCTTTTTGCCGAACGACAGCCCCTGGGCGCCGTTCTCGACGACGACGCACGAGATGCCCTTCGCCCCCGGTTCGCCGGTCCGCACCATCGCGACATAGATGTCGCTCGACCCGCCGCCCGAGATGAACGCCTTTGTCCCGTTCAGCACATAGTCGCCGCCATCGCGCCGCGCGGCGGCGGCGAGCGCCGCCGCGTCCGAGCCGCTGCCCGGCTCGGTCAGGCAGTAGCTGGCGAAATGCTCCATCGACATCAGCCTCGGCAGGAAGCGCGCGCGCTGGTCCTGGCCGCCGAAGCGGTCGATCATCCACGCCGCCATGTTGTGGATCGAGAGGTACGCGGCGGTCGAGGCGCAGGCCGTCGCCAATTCCTCGAAGATGAGCGCCGCGTCGAGCCGGGTGAGGCCGCTGCCGCCGAACTCGTCGCCGACATAGATGCCGGCGAAACCAAGCGCCGCCGCCGCGCGCAGCGCCGCCACCGGAAATTCCTCGCGCTTGTCCCAGCCGGGCGCGTGCGGCAGCCATTCGGTGCGGGCGAACTCGCGCGCGGTCTCCTGAAACGCGCGCTGGTCGCGGGAGAGGTCGAAATCCATCTGGAGAGATTACCCGATCGGACGACAGTTGTGTGCCTTCGAGAGGGCCGCCGCCTCCCGAGGAGGCCGGCATCGCCGCGTCTCGGAAGACGGCAATTGCTTACTTAACACAAACACTTGTATGTGTTCCTGTTTTGAGCCTACCATCAGTGGATTTTTGAGGAACCCGCGATGGAAACCATTCTTGCCCCGCTGCTGCTGATCGTCGGCCTTGCCGCCGGCGCGGGCGCCGCGTGGTGGCTGCGCGGCCGCGAGCTTGCCGGCGAGCGCGAGCATGCCGCGGCGCTCGCGGCAACCGAGCGCGAGGCGCATGAGGAGCGGATCACCGCGCTCCTCACGCTGCGCGGCGAGTTCGAGCAGACCGTCAAGGGGCTCGCCGCCGACGCGCTCGACGGCAGCCAAAGAAGCTTTTTGCAGCTCGCCGAGCAGGTCTTCGCCCGTCACAAGGAGGGCGCCGAGAAGACGCTCGCGGACCGGCAGAAGGAGATTTCCGCGCTGCTCGCGCCGATCAACAAGAGCCTGGAGGACTACAAGGCCGGCCTCGGCGAGATCGAGAAGGCGCGCGCGGCGGCCTATGGCGGGCTGTCGGAGGAGATGCGCTCGCTCGTGCTGATGCAGGCCGACGCCAGCGCGCAGACCCGCAAGCTGGTCAATGCGCTGCAGGCGGCGCCGAAAACCCGCGGGCGCTGGGGCGAGCACCAGCTGCACAACGTCATGGAGTTGTCGGGCATGGCGCCCTACGTCGATTTTATCCCCGAGCAGACGATCGCCGGCGACGACGGCCGCCTGCGCCCGGACGTGATCATCCGGCTGCCCGGCGACCGGCGCATCGTCGTCGACGCCAAGACCTCGATGGCGGCTTATCTCGACGCGGTCGAGGCGGCGGACGACGAGACCCGGGAAGGCCATCTCGTGCACCACGCGCGCCAGCTGCGCACCCATATGCGGCTCCTCGCCGCCAAGCAGTATTGGGACGCGCTGCCCTGCACCCCGGACTTTGTCGCGATGTTCATTCCCGGCGAGAATTTCTACGCTGCGGCGATCGAACGCGATCCGCAGCTGTTCGAGGACGCGATCGAGAGCAAGGTGCTGATCGTGACCCCGACGACGCTGATCGCGCTCGCCAAGGCGATCGCGGTCGGCTGGCGGCAGGAGAAGCTGGCGGAGAACGCGCGGCACATCGGCGAACTCGGCCGCGAGCTTTATCGCCGGCTGGCGACGATGGGCGACCATGCCGGAAGGCTCGGCGCCGGGCTCGACACCGCGGTCAAGCATTACAACAATTTCGTCGGCAGTCTCGAAGGCCGGGTGATGGTGCAGGCGCGCAAGTTCAGCGAGCTGGACGTCGAAGGCACGCAGGAGCCGCTTCCCGAGCTTAAGCCGGTCGAAACGCAAACCCGTTCGCTGCGCGCCGACACCGAGAGCGGCGCGCGCGAGGCCGAGATCATCGCGCTGGTGCCCTCGGCCGCCGCCGCCGAACGCAGCCAGCCATGAGACTAGAATTTGATTTAGACTTCACCTTTTCTTTACGCGCTTCGGCCAGATTTAATCTAATTGCAGGATGCCGGCACGAGCATGAGCGAAACAACCCTTTTCCTGGTAACCGGCTGCCTGCTCTTGGCGGCGATATTGATCCCGGTCCCGCCGCGCGGCCGGACGATCCTCTGGGTCGTCATGCTGGGCCTCATCGTCGCGCTGTGGACCGGTGTCACCCTGGGCGACATCGCCCCGCTGCAATAAATCCGACCGAACTGGGTTAGCCGCGGAATGCGGCTCCGCCGGCGAAGCGCGGGCGCAGGTGACGCGCGCCATCGCCCTCAGGCGCTGCCGCCCTCGACCGGATGGCCTTCGGCGCGCCAGCGCAGCATCCCGCCGTGCAGATTGGCGATGTCGACGAACCCGGCCTGCTGGAGGATCGCCGTCGCCTGGGCCGAGCGGCTGCCGGCGCGGCAGACCGCGACGACCGGACGGTCGCGCCGGAGCTCGTCGACGCGCGCCACGAGCTGGCCCAGCGGGATCAGCACCGCGTCCTCGATATGACCGAGCGGTCCGGTGAATTCGTCGTCCTCGCGCACGTCGAGGATCTGCACCGGGGCTTGCAGCTCCTCGAGCCCGTGCGGGTCGATCTCCCAGACCCCGGCAAAGCTGTAGCGCAGCAGCGCCCAGCCCGGTTCGGCCGCCGGGCTCTCGCCGTCCGGCTGGCCGCAGCGCAGATTGGCCGGCACCGCGACATCGAGCAGCTTTGGATGCGCCAGCCGAAGATTCTTCATGTAGCCGGTAAAGTCGCCAACCGCGATGTCGCCGCCGAGCCGCGGGTTGAAACGGCGCTCCTCGGCGACGCTGGTCACGGTGAGGCCGCGATAATCGTGCGCGGGGTAGAGCAGGCATTCGCCCGGCAGCGCGAAGATCTGCTCGCGCACCGAGCGGAACAGCGCCGCCGGGTCGCCGTCCTGAAAATCGGTGCGGCCGCTGCCGCGGATCAAGAGGCAATCGCCGGTGAACGCCATGCTGCTGTCGTCGAGCACATAGGTGAGGCAGCCGCCGGTATGGCCCGGCGTCGCGCGAACCAGCAGCCGGCGGCCGCCAAAGGCGATCACGTCGTCCTGCACCAGATAGCGGTCGGCGCCCTCGGCGCCGCTCGCCTGCGCCACCATGATCTTGGCTGCGGCGCGCTGCCTGAGCAGCGAGGCGCCGGTGACATGGTCGGCGTGGACATGGGTTTCGAGCGTGGCGATCAGCCTGAGGCCCAATTCGTCGATCAGCGCGGTGTCGCGGCGGACCTGCTCGAAGACCGGGTCGATCAGCACCGCGGCGCGGCTCGCGCCGTCGCCGAGCAGGTAGGTGTAGGTCGAGGATTGCGGGTCGAACAATTGGCGAAAGATCAGCATCGGGTCCTCCGCACTGGTAGGTTCAAACGGCCCGAACCGGCTCTCGCCGCACCGGGCTCACCTATGCTGCCATCGCCGCGGAAGGTACGCCATGACCGAAACCCTGATAACGCCCTTTCGCGCCGGTGATCGGGAACGCTGGGCCGAGCTGTGGCGCGGCTATCTCGATTTTTACGAGACCGCGCTGCCCGAGGCGATCTATGCCGACGCCTGGCGCCGCTTGATGGCGCCCGACGGCGCGATCCACGGCTTCGGCGCGCGGCTGGGCAGCGAGACCGCGCCGCTGGTCGGCATCACCCATTACTTCTTCCATGCCAGCTGCTGGACGCCCAAGGAGGTCTGCTACCTGCAAGATCTGTTTGTCGACGCCGCCATCCGCGGCACCGGGTGCGGCCGCGCCCTGATCGAACGGGTGGCCGCGGCGGCGCGTGAACGCGACTGCGTTCGCCTTTACTGGACGACGCAAGAAAAGAACGCGACGGCGCGACTGCTCTATGACCGGCTCGCCAAGTTCACCGGCTTTATCCGCTACGATTACGCCCTCGGGTGACGCTAGCGCCCGACCGGAGCCCCGGCGCCGGGCGCCGGGCGAGCTGCCGGCGCGGGGCTTGGCGGCGGAGACGGCGTCACGCATTTGTTCTGGCGCGTGTCGAAATTCTGCCCGGCCGGACATTTCGGCGGAGCCGCCCGCGCCGGCCCCGGCGCGGGGTGCGCCGGCCCCGACGACGCGCCGCCGACGCAGCGACTTTCGCGCGGGTCGAATTCCTGGCCCGGCGGGCACCGGTCTTCTCGCGGCGCTGCGCCGACGCAGCGGCTTTCGCGCGGGTCGAATTCCTGACCCGGTGGGCACCGGTCTTCGCGCGGCGTTCCAAGGCAGCGCTTTTCGGCCGGATCGAAGCGCATGCCTTGCGGGCATCTGTCGCCCTCGCCCATCGCGATGCAGCGGTTCAGCGTCGGCAGAAACCTCTCGCCGGGCGGACAGCCGAACTGCGCCGCCGCCGAGCCGGAAAATCCAGCGCCGGCGCCGAGAAAGAGGCACAGCGCCATCAGCTTTGTCCGCATTTATGCTCTCCTGAACCTGTGCTGCGGCGGCCCCGTTTGGCGTCAGCCGCGCAGCGAGACCACCGCCTCGTCGTAACGGCCGGCGCCCATCTCGCCCTCCGCGAAGATGCCGTGGATGGAGATCCAGGCGAACGAAGCGTCGTACATCTCGCGGCTATACGGCTCGAAGACGATGCGCTCGCCGGGACCCCAGCGGCGGGTATCCATCGCCTGGCGGAAGCGCGGCGGAAATTCCTCGGCGTAATGGTGGGTGTAGAGTTCGGGCCGCAGGTCGATGTCGCGCTGGGCCGAGCGCAGCGCGGCGAAATACTTGGCGATGTCGTCTTCGTCGGGGTCGCCGGTGATCATCGACGCCATCATGAAGGTGGTGTCGATGATCTTGCGGAAGCCGAGCTGCTCGAGGAAGTAGTACGGCCCGCTGAACAGCGCCGCCGCCGGCACCTGCCGGTCGATCAGCTTCTCCATGCGGCGAAACAACAGCCCGTCGGCAAAGGACAAGTCGATCCGGTCCGCCGCCATATATTGCTCGAGCGCCTGGATCGTCGAATAATGGCTGCCCGACTGGTGGCCGACCGAGACCGGCACGCCGGCAAGGTCTGCCGGATCGCGGATGTCCGATTCGGGCGGCACGAAGATCGCCGACGGCGCCACCGAGTAGGCATCGGCATAGAGCTTCCCGTGACCGGCCGAGGCGGCAACGTTGACCGTCCAGTGACAGGCGCAGGAGACGTCGGCGTCGCGGCCGCGCTCGAAGGTCTGGTAGGCGCCGATCTTGTCGCCGAGGTCGTGCAGCCGGCCGGTCGGCGAAGCGAGCTGGTTGCGGAACTCGTAGTCGAGCCCCTCGCGGTCGAAATAGCCCTTGTCGCGGGCGACCCATTCGTGCAGCCGCATATGCGGCGCGATGACGAATTTTGCCACCTCTGCCTCCCGTCCCAGCCGATCGCCGCGGCGCGTTGTCTCGCGGTGCCCGCGGCCTTATCTTGCTTCTAGCACGCCCGTGTCGAGAGGGAATAACCGCATCGTGAGCCAATCCTTTCTGCCGCCGCTGCCGCCCTATCCGACTTCGCGCCTCAGGCGCAACCGCCGCGAGGCGTGGTCGCGTAAGCTCGTTGCCGAGAACGCGCTGTCGGCCGGCGATTTGATCTGGCCGGTTTTTGTCCATGACAAGGGTAAGCGCGCGCCGGTCGATACGATGCCGGGCGCCTATCGCCATTCGATCGCGTCGCTGGTCGACGCCGCCGGCGAGGCCGCCGCGCTCGGCATCCCGACGATCGCGGTGTTCCCGGCGGTCGACCCGGCGCTCAAGGATGCGGACGGCGGCGAGGCGGTCAACCCCGACAACCTCATCTGCCGCGCGGTGTCGGCGCTGAAGCAGGCGGTGCCCGAGATGGGCGTCTTGTGCGACGTGGCGCTCGACCCGTTCACCTCGCACGGGCATGACGGCGTCATCCGCGACGGCTACGTCGCTAATGACGAAACCGTGGCGATCCTGCAGCGCCAAGCGATCGTCCAGGCCGAGGCGGGCTGCGACATCATCGCGCCCTCGGACATGATGGACGGGCGCGTCGGCGCGGTGCGCCGGGCGCTCGACGAGGCCGGGTTCGACCGCGTCAGGATCATGTCCTACGCGGCGAAATACGCCTCATGCTTCTTCGCCCCGTTCCGCGACGCGATCGGCTCGGCCTCCTCGCTCGGCAGCGCCGACAAGCGCACCTACCAGATGGACCCGGCCAACGGCGACGAGGCGATCCGCGAGGTCGCGCTCGACATCGCCGAGGGCGCCGACATGGTGATGGTCAAGCCCGGCCTGCCCTATCTCGACGTGGTGCGCCGGGTGAAGGAGGCGTTCCGCATGCCGACCTTCGCCTACCAGGTGAGCGGCGAATATTCGATGATCCAGGCCGCCGCCGAGCGCGGCTGGCTCGACGGCGAGCGGGCGATGATGGAGAGCCTTCTGTGCTTCAAGCGCGCCGGCGCGGACGGGGTGCTGACCTATTTCGCGGTCGAGGCCGCCAAGCGGCTGAAGGCGGGTTGAACAACGTACAAACGGAAACGAGCCGTCTCAGATGCCCGCCCTTGACGTTTGGATAAAGGCGAAGCGCGTCGCGTTCCGGCGGGGATATCTGCCGCAGAGCGATTACCACGAACTTATGGAGCGCATTGAAAGGCGCAAGGATGAAATCTTCACAAAATCTCTTCAAATGGACAGCACGGAATTAAGGAGCCAATCGTATGAAAGATTTTTGAGGATCTTTTCGGAAGAAGGGGAAAAACAATGGGACAAGATTATAGATAGGCGAGTCGCCGCTTGGTTTTATTCGTGTATTCTGAACTTTAGTCTGGGTATAATCGCTGGCATACTCCTTTCGCGCCTTCTGTAAGCGCTGGTAGCTCACCGCTAAACTCCGGCGGAGTCTCGAAAATAAATTAGCTACCAGCTCCAGGTGAGCGCCGCGGTGCAGACATCGTCGGAACCGTGCTGGCCGATGAATTCCTCGCTGCGGGTAGTGACGCTGAGATCGACGCGCAGAGATTGCGACCACAGCACGGAAACCCCGGCCTCGGCGTCGCCGACCAAGGTCTTTTTCGGCACCCTGCGGCTGGTGCGGAAGCTGTTGCCGTCGAGGAAGATGTTGCGCCCCATCGCGCGCCCTTGGGTGCCGACGAAAAAATACCAGCCGCGGCCGTTGTCGAGCCCGGTTTCGTCAAAATAGTCGGTGCCGGAGAGCGCCGGGCGGACTCGGACCGGACCGTAATCGGCCTGCAGCCCCTTGCCGACGCGCAGCGTGGCGCCGATGTCGCCATAGGTGAAGACATTGCCCGCGGTCGCCCCCGCCTCGGGCACGATGTCGACGCCGAAGCTGTTGTCGCCGAGCAGCGGCAGGCGCCACATCCGCTCATAGCTGACCATGCCGCCGAATTCGTGCTGGATCTGGTCGCTCCAGCCCTTGGCCTCCTGCGCGCCGATAAACTGGTGGAAGGTGTTCTGCGCCAATTTGCCGAGCGCACCGGGGCCGACCATGCCGAAATCGATCTCGAAATTCTCCAGCATGTGTGCGTTGTCCACCGACAGGCCGGTGTCCTGCAGCATGCTGACGCCGCCGTAGAGCCATCCGGCATAGGGCCGGTCGCGCGGGTCGGGCGGTTTCAGCGACAGGTTCTTCGGGGTGAAGATGCTTTGCCCGGCGAGAACCGAGGTTTTGCGCGTGCCGCCGGCCTGAAAGAACGGACCGAAATTCAACAGGTTGAAGCCGTCGTCCCACAGGCTTCCCGGCGCCGGTGTGCCGCCGATCAGGTCGGAGAGGCGCAGGCCCTGGGTGTAATGCTTGTCGCTGTTGAAATAGAGCGAGTCGTTTTCCTCGAGCACGGTGAGGCGGCTCGGCTGGACGTCCGGCGCGGTTGCCTTCTGCTGCGCCGCGGCGCGAGGACCGTAGACCCCAACAGCGCAGCCCGCGAGAAGCAGGGCAACCCAGACCCTGGCGGCGATCGCCGATCGTGCTCTGCGTACCATAAAAATTCCCATGCGTCCCCGGGCCGGTGAACGGACCAGCCGCGATAACGTTCCGCGAATGTGGCTAATTTGGTATTAAGGGCGCCGGCCTGCTCGAGGCATGGCGCCTTTGGCGGTCAAGTCAGCTGGCGAGCCACCCGGCCCTGCCACAGCGCCAAGGCCGGGGTCACCGCCAGCTCCATGACGAGAGCCGCCAGCATCGGCTTTTCCGGCACGCCGCGCAGCAGCAGGGACAGCAGGCGGCCGAGGCCCCCAGCGACAACGATCGCGGTCAGCAGCCGGAACCGGGCGGTACGCTGCTCGATAGCGGGGATCGTTCTTACGAAGCCGATTCCGATCCCGAGCAGCAGGCCCGACAGATAGCTGTAATGGCTGTCCGCCGTTATCGGCGCCGCGCCCGCGTCGACCATCGCCGGGCCGATCGCCATCCCGGCGACGCCCGCGCAAATCGGGACGAGCGAGCCAATCGCGACGACGATCTGCAGCAATCGCTTTTCGCTCATGCGGAACCTCGGCTGAGCAGCATGTGACCGTAAGGCGCATAGGCCGCCGGCCGGCTTGCCGCGTGATGGGTGATGATCGTCATGACGTCGCGGCGGATTTCCTGGAGCGGGTCGCTGTCGTAAACCCAGCGTGCGCCGGAAAGTTCGCACAGCCGTTCCAGCGCCCAGCCGATTTGGTGCTGCGCGTAGACCATGTCGCGACGCGCGCGCAGCGCCTCGTCCATGCCGATCCGCCGGCCCGAATCGACCGCGTCGCTGCTGGCGTCGCGGCCGTGATGCAGCGACAAGGTCGCCGCGTCGATCGCCGCGGCGGCCTCGCCGATCGCCATTTGCACGACCTCGGAATCCGCCATCTTGCTGACCCCGCGCGAGACGCGGGTGGCGAGGTCGCGGCACACGAGGTCGAGCGCGCGGCGGCCGAGCGCGATGGCGACCGGCGGCAGCGAATAGGAGACCAGAAACCCGCGCGGCGCGCGCACGACGGGATAGTCGGGGTGAACACCGGCGCCCGGCGGGGTGCCGGCGAACAGGTCGCCGACCATCACGCAGCGATGCCCGGGCACGAACACATCCTTCAGCACCAGCGACTTGCTGCCGGTGCCGGCGAGCCCCAGCACCTGCCAGTCATCGATAATCTCGGTTTCGGCGAGCGGCACCAGCAGATAAGCGACGTGGCGCGCATCGCCCGAGGCCCCGAGAAACGCGCCGACGATCCCCCATTGCGCATGGTCGCAGCCGCTCGAAAACGGGAACTTGCCGCTGAGCCGCCAGCCGCCGGCGGTTTTTGCGGCGGCGGCGCGCGGCGCCAGCGACGACGACGCCACCGCCAGCGGGTCGCCGCCCCATACATCGAGCTGCGCCTGTTCGGGATACTGGGCGATGATCCATTGATGCTCGGCCAGCACCGCATAGACCCAAGCCGAGGAGGCGCAGCCGAAAGTCAGTTCCTCGACGATGCGCGAGAACAGGCTGAACCGGCCCTGCAACCCGCCGAAGCGGCGCGGCTGCAGGATGCGCAAGATGCCGGCCGCGTGATAGTCCGCGATGGTCTCGCGCGGCACGGTGCGCGCCGCGGTCGCCGCCGGCACGCGCGCCGCGAGGCGCGGAAGCAGTGTCCGGGCACGCTCCAAGAGGGCGCGCTCGCGCTCCGGCAGGGCGCCGTCGTCGCCGGAAAGGGCGGCCGAACCCATGTCAGCCATGCCTTAAGACGCCGACCGCGTAGTTTTGGATCGTCTTCCCTGCGCAAGCGGGGGTGACGATTAGAATTGCAGGAGCCACGCTTACAGCGCGCTGCGCCGGCTGGAGCCGCCGCCGTCGATGGTAATGATGTTGCCGGTGGTGTAGCCCGACCGGTCCGACGCGACGAAGGCGACCATCCAGGCGATTTCCTCGGGCTTGGCGGCGCGGCCGAAGGCATGGCCTTTCATCAGTTCTTCCCAGCGGTTCTCGTCGCCGAGGCGATCCTTGGCGCGGGTCTTGGTCAGGGTGATCAGCCGCTCGGTCAGCACCGGGCCGGGGTTGATGCCGACGACGCGGAGATTGTCGCGTGGGCTCGCGCCACCCATCGCGCGGGTGAACGCCATCAGCGAGGCATTGCCGGACGAGCCGGCGATGTAGTCGAAATCGGGGTTCTCCCCCGCCGCGCCGAGCACGTTGACGATGACGCCGCGCCGCCGCTCGCGCATCTGCGCATAGAAGCGGCGGGTCATGTTGATGTAGCCGAAAACCTTGAGGTCCCAGGCCTCGCGCCAGCGCTTCTCGTCGATCGCGTCGATGTTGCCGCCCGGGATCGCGCCGGCATTGTTGACGAGAATGTCGATGTCGGAGCACTCGCCCGCAACCTTGTCGACATTGCGGCTGTCGGAAAGATCGAGCGCGAACACCCGCACCCCGACATTGTGTTTCGAGGCGATCGCGGTCCGCGCCGCGTCAAGATCGGCGGCGGTGCGCGACACCAGCGCGACGTCGCAACCCTCCTCGGCCAACGCCTCGGCGCAGGCCCGCCCGATGCCCTTCGACGCGCCGGTGATCAGCGCCTTCTTGCCGCGCAGACCCAGATCCATTTCAACCTCCGAGCGGACCCGCGGGCACCGGCTTGGCCGGCTCGCGCCATGACGACAAGAAATGCTGATTTAGCGACGTGACGGTCCAATCTAGAATCGGGTCTGGCAAGGAGCAAGGACATGTCGAAGACGACGCCCGCCTATCTTTCCGGGTTCGGCAACGAGCACGCGACCGAAGCGGCGCCGGGCGCGTTGCCGCAGGGACGCAACTCGCCGCAGCGCCCGCCCTTGGGACTCTATGCCGAGCAGCTTTCGGGCACGCCGTTCACCGCGCCGCGCCGCGCGAACCGGCGTTCCTGGCTCTACCGCATCCTGCCCTCGGCGATGCATCCGCCGTACCGGCGCATCGACAACGGCCTCTGGCGCGGCGCGCCCTTCGCCGCGGGCGAGGCGACGCCGAACCGGCTGCGCTGGAACCCGCTGCCGATGCCGGCGGCGCCGGCGGATTTCATCGACGGCATGGCGACGATGGGCGGCAACGGCGACGCTACCGCGCATGCCGGCATCGCCATCCACATTTACCGCGCCGCCAAATCGATGACCGACCGCGTGTTCAGCGACAGCGACGGCGAGCTCCTGATCGTGCCGCAGCAGGGCCGCCTGCTGCTGCGCAGCGAATTCGGCATCGTCGAGGCGGCGCCGGGCGAGATCGCGGTGATGCCGTGCGGCGTGCGCTTCCGCGTCGAGCTGCCGGATGCCGATGCGGCGGACGGCCCGGCGCGCGGCTATGTCTGCGAGAATTACGGCGCGCATTTCACCTTGCCCGAGCTCGGGCCGATCGGCGCCAACGGCCTCGCCAACCCGCGCGATTTCCTCACCCCGGTCGCGTGGTACGAGGAGCGCGCGGCCGCGACCGAAAGCGTCGTCAAGTTCGCCGGCAATTTGTGGGCGACGACGCTCGACCACTCGCCGCTCGACGTCGTCGCCTGGCACGGCAATTACGCGCCCTATAAATACGACCTCGCGCGCTTCATGACGCTCGGCACGGTGAGCTTCGACCACCCCGACCCGTCGATCTTCACCGTGCTGACCGCGCCCTCCGACACGCCGGGCGCCGCCAATTGCGACTTCGTGATCTTCCCGCCGCGCTGGCTCGTCGCCGAGGACACGTTCCGCCCGCCGTGGTTCCACCGCAACGTGATGAACGAGTTCATGGGCCTGGTGCACGGCGCCTATGACGCCAAGGCCGAGGGGTTCCTGCCCGGCGGCGCCTCGCTGCACAATTGCCTCTCGGCGCACGGCCCGGATCTGGCCACCTTCGAGCGCGCCTCCGCGGCCCCGTTGACGCCGCAGAAGATCGCCGACACGCTCGCCTTCATGTTCGAGACGCGGATGGTGATCCGGCCCACCGAATTCGCGCTCGACTGCCCGGAACTGCAGCGCGACTACGATGCCTGCTGGGCCGGGTTCGTGCGGCGGTTTCATACCACCTGATTGCGCAGCTCCGCCTGTCCGGCCCAGAGGCGGTCGAGGTTCTCGCGCAGGATCGCGATCACATTGTCTTCGTAACGCCGGGTTTCGCCGGCGGTGTGCGGGGTGATGAGAACCTGGTCCATACCCCACAGCGGCGAACCCGCGGCCAGCGGCTCCTCGGCGGTGACATCGAGCGCCGCGCCGGCGATACGCCGGCCGCCGAGCACCTCTATCAGCGCCACCTCGTCGACGACCCTGCCGCGCGCGGCGTTGACGAGATAGGCCGACGGTTTCATCAGGCGGAGCGCGGCGCCGTCGATCAGGTGTTCGGTCTCGGGCGTCAGCGGGCAGGTCAGCGCGACGAAATCGGCCTCGGGCAGCACCGCCCGCAGATCGCCCATCGCGCGCACCTCGTCGGCCGAGCCTCCCGCGGCCGGGTTGCGGCGCAGGCCGATGACCCGCATCTCGAACGCCTTGGCGAGTTCGCCGAGGCGGCCGCCGATCTGCCCGAGCCCGACGATCAGCAGCGTCTTGCCGCCAAGCTCGTCCTCGCGCCCGGCGAGGTCGCCGATCATGCCGCGCCAAACCTGCTTCGCCTGGTTGTCGCGCGCCTCGGGCAGGCGGCGGGCCAGCGCCAGGATCAGCGCCATCGCGTGCTCCGAGACCGCGCGGTAATTGACGCCGCGCGCGCTGGCGAGACGGATGCCGCGCCGCGCCAGTTCGTCGCGGGCGAACTGGTCGGTGCCGGCGCCGATCGACTGGATGTAGCGGAGCCGTCCCGCGCGCTCCAACAGGCTATTCTGCCAAAGCCCCGAAACCACCAGCACGTCGGCCTCGCCGCTGCGGCGGGCCAGGGTCTCGGGGTCGCGCACCTCGAAACTGGCGATGCCGGCGCCCTGCGCGCGGAACCGCTCGTCGAGCCGATAGGCGACATGCGCGAAACAGATCGTCAGCTGGTCTTTGGGCGGGATCATCGAAGCCTCTCTCGGCCGGAACAGGTGAGCCTCATAACATATGAAGGCGGTTGAAACCCGCGCCGGGAGATGTCGCCGCCGGCGCGGCCCACCGAGCGACATTCGCCGCGCATCCGCAAGGATCGTCGCGGCGCCGGACCGCGATCGGAATTCTCGCGCTTCTCGCGTGTTGATTGATACCGAGAAAGGGGACGCCACTC
Source organism: Allostellaceae bacterium (assembly GCA_035648415.1). GTDB lineage: Bacteria > Pseudomonadota > Alphaproteobacteria > ATCC43930 > CGMCC-115725 > DATARH01. The sequence continues at coordinate 18,584 of DASRLO010000096.1, read as the reverse complement.
CGATGCCGACCAGCGGCCCGCTTGCAAGACCCGCGGCATGATCCTGCGCCGACTGCGCGTCAGCGCCGAGCTCGCGTGGCGCATCCTCATTCATGAGAAGGGCCGCACCGCGCTGGCGCTGGCCGGCGTCTTTATCGCGATCCTCCTGGTGTTCATTGAGCTCGGTTTTTTCGTCGCGGTGCCGCAGGGCGGGATGCTGGTCTACGACCACATGCGCTTCGATCTGCTGCTCACCTCGACGGACTACCAGTTCCAGGCGCAACCCTGGCAGTTCGCGCGCGACCGGCTGACCCGTGCGGCATCGGTGGCGGGAGTAGCGAAGGCGACGCCGCTTTATTTCGCCGGCGGTTCCTGGCAGGACCCGGGCGGCGGGGTGAAGCTCGACGTGTTCCTCCTCGGCTTCGATCCCGCGGCCCGGCCCTTCGCGGTCGCCGAGCTGGAAAACCAGCGGAACATGCTGGAGCAACCGGGGACAATCCTCGTCGACGACACCACGAGAACGATCTTCGGACCGCTGCAAGCCGGGCGCGAGATCCAGATCGACGGCCGGCGCATGACGATCGGCGGCGCCTATCATCTTGGCACCGGCTTCCTCGGCATCGGCGTCGCCGCGATGGACGAGGCGAATTTCTTTCGCGTCACCGGGCGGCGCGCCGATGCGGTCAATCTCGGGCTGATCGAACTCGCGCCCGGCGCCGATTCGGGCATTGTCGCCGCCGCGCTGCGCCAGGCGCTGCCGGGCGACGTTGAAATCTTCACCCGCCAGACGCTGGCCGCGCAGGAAGATTCCTATTGGACGACGCGAACCTCGGTCGGACTGATCTTCGGCTCGGGCCTCATCGTCGCGCTGATCGTCGGGCTGATGGTGCTCTACCAGACCTTGGCGACGCAAATCGCCCGGCATCTGCCGCAATTCGCCACGCTAAAGGCGATCGGCTACACCGACGGGCATCTCACCGCGGTCGTGCTCGTCGAGGCGGTGATCGTCGTCGGTGTCGCCTTCCTCCCGGCGGCCGCGGCGGCGATGGGGGTGTACGCACTGATCCGCAGCGAGACCTTGCTGCCGGTGGTGCTTACCCCATCGCATGTGGCGGCGGTACTGGCGGCCACCCTCCTTATGTCGGTCGGCTCCGCGTTCCTCTCGCTGGGCAGCGTGCGGCGCGCCGATCCGGCGGACGTGTTCTGATATGGCCGCGCTCGACCTGTCGCTACGCCTCGTGCCCGGCGCCACGGTCCCGCTCGCGTGGCGCAACTTGGTCGCCGACAAGTGGCGGCTGCTGCGCTCGAGCGCGGGTATCGCCTTCGCGGTGCTGTTGATGCTGGTGCAGCTCGGCTTCGAGCGGGCGTTCTTCGACGCCTCGCTGGCGGCGGTGCGCCAGCTCGACGGCGACCTCTTCGTAATGAATGCCTCCAAATACCGCTTTGGCGCGCGCGACCCGTTCGCGCATCGCGAGCTCGGCGCGATCCGGGCAGTTTCGGGCGTCGCCAGCGCCGCGCCGCTCTACGCCGACTGGCAGGATTTCTTCTGGACCAGCCCAATCGACGGCAAACCGCACCTCGTCCGCATCTTCGCCGTCGATCCCGATCAGCCACCTGTGTTTCTGCTCTCCGGCATCGCCGACCAGCAATCGCTCTTGAAGGCGGAAGGCGCGGTGCTGGTGGATCGCCGCTCGCGACGGTTTCTCGGCATGGACGGCGCGACCGCGGCCAAGCTCAACGGCCAGAACGTGCGCGTCGCCGGCAACTTCGCGCTCGGCCCCGACTTCATGAGCGACGGCACGGTGATCACCAGCGACCGCGAATTCGCCCGGCTGACGCCCGGCAACCGCGGCAGCGCGGCCGCGCTGCCGATCGAGGCGGCGGTGGCCAAGGTGCGGCCGGGCGAGACTATCGCCGCCGTTCAGCAGCGGCTGAGCGCCGCGCTGCCGTCGAGCTTGATGGTGATGACCAAGCCCGAGATCGTCGAGTTCGAGCGCAAGTTCCAGGCGCAATTGTCGTCGGCCGCGCCGATCTTCTTTCTCGGCACGCTGGTCGGCTTAGCGGTCGGCATCCTGATCTCCTACCAGATCATCTACACCGATCTCAGCGACCGGCTGCCGCAATACGCGACGCTGAAGGGCATCGGCTACCGGAACTCGTACCTCGTCCGCAGCGTCCTCGCGCAAGCCGCGCTCACCGGCGTCGCCGGCTATGTCCCGGCGTGGCTCCTCTCCCTCGCGGTCTACCGCATTATCCGCAGCGTCGCATTGTTGCCGCTTCACATGACGCCGCAATTGACCGCGATCAGTTTCGCCCTGACGCTCGGGATGTGCCTCCTCGCCGGGGCGCTTGCCATTCGGCGGGTGATCGCGGCCGATCCCGCGGAGATCTTCTGATGAACATGACCGCTGCTCCACCCGGCCCCGCGATCCGCGTCGAGGGGCTCAATTTCGCCTACGGCCAGGGCGATGCGCACCACCCGGCATTGTTCGACGTCGCGCTGGAGCTGCCGCCCGGCAAGCTCGCGGTGCTGACCGGCCCCTCGGGTTCCGGCAAGACGACGCTGCTCACCCTGATCGGCGGGCTGCGCACCCTGCAGGAAGGGCGGATCGAGGTCTTGGGGCGCGATCTGGCGGGGCTGACGACACGAGAGCTGGTGCTGACCCGGCGCGATATCGGCTTCATCTTCCAGATGCACAACCTTTTCGACTCGTTGAGTGCGACGGAGAACGTGCGCATGGCGCTCGAGTTGGGCGACCGGTCCGCGGCGGAGGTGCGCAGCGTCGCACGCGACATGCTGGAGCGGCTTGGCCTCGGAGATCGGACCGGTTACAAGCCGCGTTCGCTGTCGGGCGGCCAGCGGCAGCGGGTCGCGATTGCCCGCGCGCTCGCCAATCGCCCGAAACTGGTGCTGGCGGACGAGCCGACCGCGGCGCTCGACAAGGACGCGACCCTCAACGTCCTCGCCCTGCTCAAGCAGATGACGATCGAGAACGGCACGACGGTCTTGATGGTGACCCACGACCATCGGATCATCGATCTGGCCGACCGTCTCATTCACATGGTGGATGGACATATCGCCTCCGACGTGGTGCTCGACAGCGCGCAGCGCGTCCGCGAATTCCTCAAGAGCGTCGAACCGTTCAGCGCGCTGAACCCGGCCGACCTGACCGGGATTGTCGAAGCGGTGACCGAGCGTCACTTCGATGCGGGCGAAGTCATCATCCGCGAGGGCGACGAAGGCGAGGAACTGTTCCTCATCGCCGAAGGCGAGGTCGAGGTCCTGCGCCAAGACCACGAAGTCGCGCGCCTCGGTCCCGCCGAATTCTTTGGCGAAGCGGCGCTGATCAGCGGCGCGCCGCGCAACGCTACCGTGGTCGCGACCGAAGCGCTCGACGCCTATGTCGTGCGCAAGGGCGAGTTGGCAACCGCGATGAAGAAAAACTCGCGGTTCCGCGAGCAACTCGGCCGGTTTCTCGTCAGGCGGCGTTAGCGCGGGACGGTAATCCCCGGCCAACCCGGCGCGGCATGCGCGAGCCGGTTGAGCATTAATTAAGATTGTCTGGCGTAACCTCCGACCCATGTCGAGGGATCGCGATTCCGTCAGGATCACGACGGGGTCATTGCGCCGTCATCTGGCCAATCGCCGCGTCTACGTCATTGGCGGCTTCTGCGTCGCCATCACCATCGTCGCCGCCTGCCTCTCGGTCGGGTTGCTCCGCCGCGACCGCATCCAGAACGAGATGAGCAACGCCAACGATTTGGCGATCGTCCTGGCGGCGCAGGCCGCGCGCTCGTTCCAGGCGGTCGACCTGGTGGTCCAGGAAACCCGCGGGATGGTCTTAGTCTAGCCGCCGGCGTCTCCGATCCGCAGCAGTTCCGCGAGCGCCTGGGAAGCCAGGAGGTCCACAACTTCCTGGTCGAGCGGCTGCGCAGCCTGCCGCAGGCGAACTCGCTGGCGCTGCTCGACAATACCGGACGGATCGTCAATTTCTCGCACACCTGGCCGGTGCCGGCGATCGAGGCCGGCGACCGCGATTTCTTCAAATACCTGCGCGACCACGACGATCCCGCCCCGTTTATCGCCAAGCCGGTGGTAAACCGGTTCACCAAGGCTTGGGTCATCATGCTGGCGCGCCGCATCGACGGGCCGCATGGAGAGTTTCTCGGCCTCGCCGTCGGCGTCATCGAGGCGCGCTATTTCGAGGATTTCTACAAGGCGGTGCGCAGCGGCGATTCCGCATCGGCGGCCCTGTTCCGCCGCGATGGCGTATTGCTGGCGCGCCACCCGGACATCGACGGCAAGATCGGCGAGAGCCTCGACCGCGAGTCGGAATGGTTCAAGGCGCTCGAGCGCGGCGGCGGCGGCTACCGCACTCCCGGCTATTTTGATCAGGTGGAGCGCATCGTCTCAGTCCAGCCGGTGTCGGATTACCCGCTCGCTGTCGCGGTGGGGATCGATGAGAAGGCAGCGCTCGCCCCGTGGCGCCGGCAGGCGCTGATCATCGCGGCGGGTGTGTTCGGGGCGATCATCGGGTTCAGCTTCCTGTTCCGTGTCCTGGCGATACAGTTCCGCCGCGTCGAGCAGCATTCGGACGAGCTGAAGCAGAGCGAGGCCCGCTTCCGCGATTTCGCGCTGACCTCATCGGACTGGTTTTGGGAAAGCGACGAGAACCACCGCTTCACCCACATCTCGGAGGGCATCCGGGCATTCGGCCAGGAACCGTCGCGACGCATCGGCCGCAGCCGCACCGAGTTGGCTGGCGACACCGCCACCGACGCCGCCAAATGGCGGGAGCACCTGACCGCGCTCGACCGCCACGAACCGTTCCGCGGCTTCGCCTACACGCAAAAGATCAGCGGCGAGCCCACCAACATCGTCTCGGTCAGCGGCAACCCGATCTTCGATGCGGCCGGCCGGTTCCTGGGCTACCGCGGCACGACGCGCGACATCACCGCACAGGTTCTCGCCGAGCGCACCCTGCGCGAGGCAAAAGAGGCGGCCGAAACCGCCAATGTCGCGAAATCGCAATTTCTCGCCAATATGAGCCACGAGTTGCGCACCCCGTTGAACGCCATCATCGGTTTTTGGAGGCGCTCGAATTGGGCATGGCGGGGCCGCTGCGGTCGCGCCAGGCCGAATATGCCGGCCTCATCCACCAGAGCGGCGAGCATCTCCACGCGATCATCAACGACATTCTCGACCTCGCCAAGGTCGATGCCGGCAAGCTCGAGCTTCACGAGGAATTGGAGATCGATCCGCGCGGCGTCGTCGATGCCTGCGTGACGCTGATGAAAAGCCATGCGGTCGCCGGATCGCTGGTCCTCACCATCGAGGCCGACCGCGGTCTGCCCTTCGTCAAGGCCGACCCGACGCGGCTCAAGCAGGTCTTGCTCAACCTGTTGTCGAACGCGATCAAGTTCACCGAGGCGGGCGGCTCGGTCATCGTCGCGGTGCGCCGCGGCGCGGATGGCGGCGTCCTCTTCGAGGTGCGCGACACCGGACCCGGCATGACGCCGCGGGAGATCCAGACCGCGCTCGAACCCTTCGGCCAAGTCGATGCCGGCCATGCCCGCCGCCACGAGGGCACCGGCCTCGGCCTGCCGCTCGCGGTGCGGCTCGCCGAGTTGCACGGCGGTGCGCTAATCGTCGAGAGCGTGAAAGGCCGCGGCACGACCGTGACGGTCACCTTACCCGTCTGGCGCGTCGTCGTGGCGCCGCTTGGGGCCGTGGCCGAGCTGGCGCGCGAAGCCCCGGTCCTCGACTAGCGTTTCTCCGTTCGCGGCCGCGAACGGCGTTTAGGCCAAGCTGCAATTCATGCCCAGCGCGCGACCTCCTCGAAGGCGAGGCGCGGCGGCCTGGGGTGCAGCGCGGCGCTGTCGCCGTAGCCGATATTGAGCAGAAAGTTTGTCTTGTTCTGGCCGTCGGGAAAGAATTCCGCATCGACCGCGCCGGGGTTGAACCCCGACATCGGCCCGCAATCGAGACCGTGCGCGCGCAGCGCCAGGATGAAATAGGCGCCCTGCAGCGAGGAATTGCGAAACGCGGTCTCGGTCGCCAGCGCCTCGTTGCTGGTGAACCAGGCGCGTGCGTCGGTGTGCGGGAAAAGCCGCGGCAGGTGCTCGTAGAATTTGGTGTCGTAGGCGACGATCGCGGTGACCGGCGCGGTGCGCACCTTCTCCGAATTGCCCGACGACACGCAGGGCAAGAGGCGCTCCTTGCCGCCCGGGTTTTTCACCAGCACGACCCGCATCGGCTCGCAATTGCCGCTGGTCGGCCCGAGATACGCCATCGTCAGGGCGGTCTCGATGACGCCGTCGGGCACATCGCGCGCCTGCCAGCGCGAAAACGTGCGCGCCTCGCCGAAAAGCCGGGCGAGCGCGGTTTCTTCGATCCGGTCCATTCAAACCTCTCCCCGAGGCGACGCGCAGCCGGCAGACGCCATCAGGTCTGCTTGAAGCAGCGCGCGGCATTCTCCCAGAGCAGCTTTTTCGCCCGCTCGCCGGTGACGCTCGGCCATTCCAGGATCTTGTCGATCGAGTTGGGGAACCACGATTCGAAATGCGGGTAGTCCGACCCGAACATCAGGCAGCCGTCGCCGAGCGCGCCGGTCACCATGTCGAACATCGGCGCGTGCTCGTGCGCCTCGACATTGGCGAAGACCCGGCCAGCGGCGAACTGCTCGCTCGGCAGCATTTTGAGTTTTGCGGTGCGCCCGACATAGCTCACCTGCTCGTCCATCCGCCTGACCCAGAACGGCAGCCAGCCGAAGCCGCATTCGAGCACGCAGAGCCGCAAGCCCGGATAGCGGTCGAGGATGCCGCCGGCGAGGAACCCGGCCATGAAGCGCATCGCGCCCCACGGGTGCGAGCAGAGCCGCGCCAGGTACACGTTGTCCCACATCTCGGTGTAGCCGGGAAAATAGGGCGCCGACCAGGTGAAGCTGTGATGGACGATCGCGAGGTCGTGGTCCTCGGCGGCGCGCCAGATCGGTTCGAGGTCGGGGTGGTCGACCGGCATCTCGTTGGGCAGCAGCGGCTGCACCGCGACCGCCCATTTCGACTTGCCCCAGCGCTTGATCTCCTCGACCGCCGAGGCAACGTCGCGGGTCGAGGCGACGATCGGGCCTTTCAGCCGGTCGGGATGGGGGCCGCAGAACTCCGCCATGTGCCGGTGGTAGGCGCGGATGAGGCCGGTTTCGAGCGACACATCGGGGACGCCGACGATGCTGGTCCATACCGACGGCACGAGGAAATGCACGTCCGAGCCTTCCTCGTCCATGTCGAGGACGCGGTTGTCGGAGCGGTCGTCGATGACCCCGAAGCTCGGCCGCCGCCTGCCGCGCCATACCCGCCCGTCGCCGGAGCCGGGGCTTACTTCCGCCTCGCCGAGAGTGCGCTCGTAAAGCCGCTGCTCGAAACGGTAGGTAGTTCTCTCGCCGCCGTCGACGGTGCGCGACTTGACCGCGACCCGGTACGGCGCGAGGTCGCCGAGCCGCGCGCGAAAGCCGGGATCGACGTATTTCTCCAGCACGTCGGCGCCGGGGTCGATATGGGTGTCGGTATCGTAGACGCGAAATCCGTTTTTCATCGCATCCTCCGATCGGCGAGCCCCAACCTTACCGCTTCCCGGCGAAAGCCGGGACCCACTTTTGAACCGCCCGGGAGCCGGATAACTGGGTCCCGGCTTTCGCCGGGAAGCGGACTGCAATCATACCCAGAACTCGCGCGAGGCGAGACGCGCCCCTTCAGCGAGGCTGGCGAGCTTGGCCCACACCACCTGTGCGTCGACCGCGGCCTGGCCGACCCAGGTGCCGTAGCCGCAATCGCTGCCGGCGATGACGTTCTCGCGGCCGACCAGCGCGGCGTAGCGGCCGATGCGCTGGGCGATCAATTCAGGGTGCTCGATGAAATTGGTCTTCGATTCGATGACGCCGGGGATCAGCACCTTGCCCTCGGGCAGCTTGACCGTCTCGAACAGCTTCCATTCATGCGCGTGGCGCGGGTTGGCCGCCTCGAACGACAACCCTTCCGGCTTCGCGGTGAACACCACGTCGATGATGTCCGCGAGCGGCACGTCGCAATGGTGCGGCCCCTCGTAATTGCCCCAGCACAGATGCACCCGCGCGTGGTCGGCCGGAACGTTGCGCAGCGCATGGTTGAGCGCCTCGATATGCAGCGCCGCCGCCTTGCGGAACTCGGCGGTGGTGAGGTCGGCGTGCTGGATGTGCCGGCCCATCGCCAGGTCTGGGCAATCGACCTGCAGGATGAACCCGGCATCGACCACGGTCTCGTATTCCCGGCGCATCGCCTCGGCAATCGCTTCGAGATAGGCCTCGTGGCTCTTGTAGTGACCGTTGTGGAAGAACAGCGAGACGAGGCCGGGCGAGGCCGCGCTCAGAAACCCTTCTGCCGCCCCGGTGGCCGCCAGCGCCGCGCGCAGGTTCTTCGCGTCGGCTTCGGCGGCGGCGGGATCCGCGACGGAGATCGGCCCGTTGCAGCCCGGCGTCTTGCGGCGCGCTCGGCCGGGATCGCCGAACACCCGGCGCGCCAGCTCGGGGTAATCGACGAGGTCCTGGTAGGTCAGCGGGTGGCTTTCGCCGCCGAACCCGGCGAGCCGGTCCTTGATGTAGGTGGCGTAGCTCGGCTTCGACATCTCGCCGTCATTGACGATGTCGATCCCGGCCTGCGCCTGTTGCTTGACGATGTCGGAAACCGCAGTGGCGATCCGCGCCGACAACGCCGCACCCTCTACCGGAACCCCCGCTTCCTTGGCGAACATGACGCGCACCAGATCGTCCGGGCGCGGCAGGCTGCCGGTATGGGTGGTCAGAAAGCGCTCGCTGCTGCGTTTCATCGGCCCGCCTCCCGTGTCGGCCGCGACTCTGGGCGGGATGCGGAAACCGGTCAACGCCCATGCGGACGGCGTGATACGCTGTCGCAATGCGATGCGCACCAGGCACGATAGGTCTGTTCATGCTCGGCCTGGCCGGCTGCGGCGGGCTCAGCGGCGCGCCGGAAGGGCACGGCCCGCAATGGATCCAGCGTCCCGCCGACTCGCTGGTCGACAAGATGGGCAACCCGGACCGCAAGGTGCGCTTGCCCTATCCGTCGCTGTCGACCGTCTACCTCTATACCGCAGGCGCGGAGCCGGGTTTCGCGATATGCGAACGCAACTACTTTATCCGGGGCGCGGCCGTGATCGGCTACAGCGAGCACGGCGCCGCCCCCGGTTGCAACCGCTCGGCGGGGCGCACGGAGTGACCGGCGGGAAGATGCGGGAGAGCGCGCGATGACTTACGAGACGATTACCGTGAAGCTACTCGCCGGCGCGCTCGGCGCCGAGATCGGCGGCGTGGACCTGCGCCGGCCATTGAGCAACCGCCAGCGCTCCGAAATCCATGACGCGTTCCTCGCCCACTGCGCCATCTACATCCGCGGACAGGAGCTCGGCGGCGAGGACTTGCTGCGCTACGCCCGCTATTTCGCCGAGCCGGCCTATTACCCGTTTGTCGAGGGCATGCCCGATTTCCCGCAGATTTTCGAGCTGCGCAAGGAGCCCGACCAGCAGGAGAATGTCGGCGGCGCCTGGCACTCCGACACGACCTATCTCGACAAGCCGCCGATCGGCACGATGCTCTATGCGCGCGAGGTGCCGGCCTACGGCGGCGACACGATGGTGGCCAACCAGTACCTCGCCTACGAGGCTTTGTCGCCCGGCATGCGGCGCCTGCTCGGCGGCCTCACCGGCATCTACAGCGCGCGGATGAACGGCGGCCGCGGCGGACGGGCCGAAAACAAATACATGAAGATGCGCGACAGCGTTGAGAAGGCGGACGAGGTCGAAGCCGAGCACCCGGTGGTGCGCACCCATCCCGAGACCGGCCGCAAGGCGCTATACGTTTCGACCCGGCACACGGTCCGTTTCAAGGGCATGACCGAGGAGGAAAGCCGCCCGCTCATCCAATTCCTCCAGGCGCATTGCACCCGGCCCGAGTTCACCGCCCGCCTGCGCTGGGAAACCGGCACGGTGACGATCTGGGACAACCGCTGCTGCCAGCATTTCGCGATCAACGACTACCACGGCCAGCGCCGCGTGATGTGGCGCCTGCCGGTGGGCGCCGAGGCGGTGACATAGACTTCAGCTCCACCCCGGCGAAGGCCGGGGCTATGGCGAATGGGTCCCGGCCCGCGTCGGAATGGCGCTCACCAACCTGCTTTTACCTCTTCAGCAGCGCATCCATCACCCGCCCGCCTCGGCCGCATTCCGCTGCGGCCCATAAGAGCTAACCCATACAAATGATGCAGACGCGGCCGCCGGGGTAAACGGCGACGGCCGGCGGATATTCGTCTCCGCCGCCTCGCCGGCTACTTGCCAGGCGCCGCCGCTGGCTCGGTCAGGCGGCGCGACAGCAGGATCTCGTTGCCCGCGGCATAGAGGAAGCAAGGGCCGTCCTTGCCCTTGCGCTCCGGGTCGTTGTTGCAGTTGCGCAGCGCCGCTTCCTCGGCGGCGCGCTGGCTCGCCGCGCCGTTGACCGTGTAAAAACGGCCGCCGGTCGGGTGAAAGGCGGCGGCCTTGGAACCCGGCGCCGACCGGTAGCCGACGATGTCGGGCCGGCCGCGGATATCCGGCTCGATGCCCGGTATCTGTGCGGGATCGAAATCGCCGCTGTAGTGCACGCGCGGCATGTCGTGCAACGCCCACTTCCCTCCCGGCGGAACCGGCGAGACCGTGTCGTCGGTCGCGATCAGGACGCAGGGCGCGCCGTAGAAGATCTGACAATCCTCCAGCGCCGAGCTCGCGGCGTCGTCGGCCGTCGCGCGCTTCGCAGAGCGCCACAATCCCGGCGGTTGGACGGATGCCGCCTGCGCCTTATGACCGGAAGCGGCCTCGTAGGCGCTCACCACCTTCTTGCTCTCCGCGTCGCCGAGCCCCGGCAAGGCCATGCCGAGGCTTGCCGTCAGCCCCTCGGCGAGCGGTGGCGCCGCCGGCTCAGGGGGCAAGGAGGCGAGCGAAACGGGAGCGGCAGAAGCAGGACCTGGAGCAGGAACTGGAGAAGGGGCAGGAACAGGAACTGGAGAAGGAGCAGGTGGGCTGGGTGCGGCCGATGCGCTCGCCACCGCCGCCGGAGCGGGAGCCTTCGTTTCGGCGGGTGCGCTCGCGACCGCTTTGGTCTCGTCCACCGGCGGTGTCGCGGCTTCGGTCGGTGATGTGCTCGGAACGAACCACACCGCGCCGGTCGCGACCAGCGCCAGGACCAGCGCGCCCGCCAGCGCGTACGGAAGCGGGAAGCGTTTCGCCTTTGCCGCCCCGCCCTCGTTCATCGTCCACGCGATCGGATCGAAGACGACCCTGAAGGCGCCGATCGGATCTGCGACGTTCTTCAAATCGAGGTCGCCGCGGTCTTCGTATTCGATGGTGAACTTGCCGCGCACGGCGTCCCTGATCGCGCGCGAAATGCAGATACTGCCCGGCGCGGCAAACGTCTGCAGGCGCACCGCGACATTGACGGTGTCGCCGAACACGTTGCCGGGAACGGTGATGACGTCGCCCGCGCTGATCCCGATGCGAAGCCGCATCTGGCGATCCTGCACGGTGCCGGCGCCAGCGGCGGCGATGCCCGATTGTATCTCGATCGCGGCGCGGACCGCATCGACCGCACTGTCGAAAATGCCGATAAAGCCGTTGCCGGTCCACTTGACGATCGACCCGTGGTTGCGCGTCGCGCTGGGGCCGATGATCGAGGAATTCAGATCCTTCAGACGATAGAACGTGTCGTCCTCGTCCTCCTCCATCAGCCGGGTATAGGCGACGATGTCCGCCGCCAGGACCGCCAGCAGACGGCGGCGTTCCGATCCGTTCTGTGCGTCTTTGGACTGCATGACCAGGCACCCACGCAAATCGAAGCCGGGAGCCTACAGGCGCCGCCTTTAGCAAACGGTTAATGACGACGCGCCTAAGTTGCCCCGGTCTAGCCAATGCCGAGGGGTGAGTGGCCCGCAATGACGTTTATGGTGACGAGAGACGTCTTCGCCGCGCCGACGCCGACGCCGCGATCGCGCCTGCGGGTTCTTGCCGTCAAGGGGCTCGAAAAGCTCGGCATGCACCATGTGCTGTTTATTGCGTTCACGCTTATCGCGGCGTTTCCGGTCTTCACCTTGGCGTCGTGGGTGCAGAACCATGCGGTGAGACAGGAGATGGAATCGGCGGTCGACGAGCATCTTCTGGTCGCACGCAACCTGACGGCCGCCTTCTCGCGCTATGACTATGATTTGAAGGCGGGGTTCCGGCTGGCGATCAGCACCTTCTATTCCGGCGAGCAGGCCGAGGGCCTGAAGGATTTGCTGGTTTCGCTCGAGTTTCACCACATCAGCATCGTCAACGGCAAAACTGGCGAGGTGGAGCGCTACATTCCGGGGCTCGCCGACGCCAGCTCGCCGCATGTGGTCTTGAAGCCGGAAACCCTCGCCGAGTTCCGCGGCCTCCTCAAGGGCGATGACATCGAGGTCACCGATCTGCGCCGCGACTCCGCCGGCAACCCGGCGTTCTTCCTGTTGAAGGCGCTGCCGGACGGCCGCATCGCCTATGGCGTGATCGGCACGCAGTACCTGATCAAGCTGCAGAAGGCGATTGCCTTCGGCGCGCGCGGGTATGCCGTAGTGCTCGACCGCAAGGGGGCGGTCGTCGCGCATCCGAAGCAGAAATGGATCGACGGCGAGTTCGACTTGTCGAAATCGCCGCCGGTGCAAGCCATCATCGCCGGCAAGACCGGGGTGATGCAGTTCTTTTCGCCGTCCGACAAGGCGGACATGATCACCGCCTATACCTCGGTGCCGGAAACCGGCTGGGGCATCATGGTGCCGCAGCCGATGGAAGAGCTCTACGCCAAGGCGAACGAAGTGCGCACCGCGGCGCTGGCGATCTCGTTCCTCGGCCTGCTCGCGGCAGGGGTGGTGAGCTGGCTGCTCGCCAAGTACATCGCCCGCCCGCTGCAATCGGTCGGCGTCGCCGCCGGGGCGATCGCGCACGGCGACACGGCGGTGCGCGCGCCCAATTTCTCGCCGTTCGTGCCGCGCGAGTTGCACGAGCTGTCGGGCTCGTTCAACCACATGGTCGACGAACTGAGCCGCGCCAATGTCGAGCTCGCCGACACCGCGACCCGGGCCGAGGCCGCCAACCGCGCCAAATCCGAGTTCCTCGCCAATATGAGCCACGAGCTGCGCACGCCGCTCAACGCCATCCTCGGCTTTTCGGAGGTGATGCGCGACGGGGTGTTCGGGCCCTTGGCCAATTCGCGCTACCAGGGCTATGCCGAGGACATCAACTCGTCGGCGGCGCATCTGATCAAGGTGATCTCCGACATCCTCGACCTGTCGAAGGCGGAGGCCGGGGCGATTTCGGTCGAACTCGGCCCGGTCAAGATAGCGGAAATCTTCGAGCTGACGGTGCGGCTGGTCGAGCAGCGCGCGCGCGCGGGCAAGGTGGCGATCGAGGCCGAGATCGACCGCCGCCTCGTCGAACACGCCATCGCGACCGACGGCGGCAAGCTGACCCAGATCCTGCTCAACCTGGTCTCCAACTCGGTCAAGTTCACCAAGCCGGGCGGCCACATCCAGCTCGCCGCCGAGCTCGGCCCGGACGCGGTGGCGTTCACCGTCATGGACGACGGCATCGGCATCGCCAAGGACGACATCGCCACCGTGCTCACCCCGTTCGGCCAGGTCGCCAGCGCCTATACCGCGCGCGAGGGGTTTGGCCTGGGGCTGCCGCTCAGCAAAAAGCTCGCCGAGCGGCTCGGCGGCTGGCTCTCGATCGAGAGCCAGCCCGGGGTCGGCACCATCGTGCATGTCTGGCTGCCGCTCGCCGCCGCCGCCGGCGACGAACGGGCGTTGGCCGAGCAATACGTCGGCTTCACCTGAGGCCGGCCACCGGATCATCCTGCCCGCGCCGCGTTGACCAGTGGGAGACAACAACGAGCGGCAGGAAGCCATGTCCGAGATCGACAAGACCCGGGTCGTCGAGGTGCTCAACCGGATCCTCGAATCCGAGCTCGCCGGCGTCATCCGCTACACCCATTATTCGTTCCTCGTCTACGGCTACAACCGCATCCCGATCGTCTCGTGGCTGCGCGAGCAGGCGGCGGAATCGCAGACCCACGCGCAGCTGGCGGGCGAGATGATCACCCAGCTCGGCGCCTATCCCTCGCTCGGCATCGGCCGGCTGCTCGACAGCCACCAGACCGATGTCGGCAAGATCCTCGTCGAGTCGATGGAGCACGAGGCGGCGGCGCTGCAGCTCTACCGGGATTTGCTGGCGGCGGCCGAGGGCCGCTCGGTGATGCTCGAGGAATACGCACGGCAGATGATTTACGCCGAGGAACTGCACGCCGGCGAAGTCGACAAGATGCTGCGCAAGCCCGGCGAGGTCGGCGCCACCGGGCTCGGGCCGAAATCGCTGTAGCCCGCCCTCGATCCGGGCGCTAGGCCTGCATCGGCGCGGGAGGCGGCTCGAGCGGCGGCGGCGGGATCGGGCGCGGCGGCTCCTCGACCGGCGGCGGCCGGTCGGGATCGGGCCGCACCGGCGGGTTGCCGGGCGGCGACGGCTTTCCGGGCTGTCCTCCCACGGGACGCTCCCCAGCAATTGACGATGCCCTTTCAACGGCGCCCCGGCGCGGGCGTTCCGCCGGGGCACGGCCCGTCATCCGCTGTCGCCCTCGCGCAGCCCGCCGCACGCCTCCTCGACCGGGAAGCCGCGCCGGGCGATTTCGCCGGATTTGGCGAGACGGTTGCTGTTCGGATTATGCAGCGTTTTTCAAGCGTTCCATTTCCTGGGCGAATTCGAAGCGCAATCGGTCTGCCTCATCGTCGGGCAGCCATTTCGCCATGTTCGGAAAGATCGTCTGCCACATCCGAGCGTCACGCTCCGACCACGGCATCGTTTTGGCGGAACGCGCCTTTTCCAGCACGGCGATCATGCGCTGGCGCACCTTTTCCGGATCGGGCAGGTTGGAACGAACCGGCGGCTGCAAGCGGGTTTCCCCCTCGCCGAACAGGCTCAGTTGCGGCTGGACGTGCCCGAACGATTCACTCTGGTTCGCCATCGTCGATTTGCTCCTCATGAGCCGCCCGAGCCAGGAAAGTACGAAGCCGCGTTTCTAAATCCGCGCAACGGATCTCGCATTCCCAGATCACCAGAGTGAGCCATTTGCGCTGGAAGAGCGCATCTATAACGGAAGCGTCGCGCCTCCGATTGCGAGCAATCTTATCGCTCCAATACATGGCATTCTCTTTCGGTAACCGTGCCCCCCGTCGGCATTCGTGCCCATGCCAGAAGCAACCATGGACGAAAATGGCGATCCTACGTCGTTTATTCACAATGTCTGGTCGACCGGGCACATCTGGAGCATGCAGCCGATACCGGTATCCCATTGAGTGGAGCAATCGGCGGACCAGCATTTCTGGAGCAGTATCCTTAGAACGGACCGCGCGCATAATTCGGCTGCGCTGTTCATTCAAAGCTCCAAATCCTCCACCTTGAGAATTTCGGCATCTGCGGCGATGCCCTCTTTCAGAAAATCAGCGCGATATGAATCAAGCCGTTCGAAATGAGCCGCCAATGATCGCCTTAGATGTGGCGCGTCCTTGACCGTGAGCACGTAATCGACCAGTCGCCCAATATGCTCAATCTGGCGGGGCAGCCGCAGCGCCGGTTCTCGCCTTATTCGAATGTCTTCCTCACTCATTACACGCACCGTCTGTGCGGGGCTTGGCACGTCCGCGGGCATGGGAGCGAACAATAGAGGAAGTGAGCCGTTCATCAGCCGCTTCTGGTCGTCGAAGAACTTAAACAACACGGCCTCGAGGCGCGGAATGTCAGCCTGATTCTCAACCGGCCAGGCCTTCACATAAGCAATCTTCCAAACGTCGATCTGGCGGTTTGCAATGATATCCGATCTCGCCGAGGTGAGATGTCGGTTAACGCGTTGGCGGATTCCGTCAATGCTTTGGCCAACATATATCGGTATATTATCGAGGTCGCAGAGCGCATACACACCGATCTGCGCTGTAAGATCACGTAGCGCTCGTCTGCGGTAGCGCTGGCTCAAAATTCAGTCCCAATCACGCGGCGCTCAGATTAAATTCGATCGATGCGGGCCTTTTCATCGAAGCCGTCAACAGCGGCTCAAGTATATGTTGGGCGAGAAATCGGACCGCGGTTAAGGTCTCACACTACAAAGCAGCCAATTTCGCTGGCCCAACCCGCGCTGACCTCAAGCACTTACAATTACGCGCGTGTGTAGTAGATGTTTGCTCTGCGCCTTCCTTTTATAATCTTCGCCTCTTTCAGTAGAAGACCAAGGATGGAATATGTAAGATAATTCTTTTGCTTACCGTTGTGATCTGACCCTAGCCCGAGATCATCGGCCAGATCGGCATTTCGTAGCCCATCCGCATGGGCTCCGAGATAGTCCAGAATCGCCTCCTTCACCAAGGCCAGTCCTTTCTCCGCCTTCTGCCTTGGCAGCACAAGGGTATGGTCTGCGTTCAACGTCATCTCCCCTAAAGTCGACGAGATTTGATCGCCAGCCGCGATCATCGGTGACCACGGCTCGCTCAAATTTTTAGACCAATGCCGCAAATAGGCGAGAACCCGTGACACATACAGCCGGAAAAGTCGGGCCCATCCCCCGCCGGAGACACATTCACGCTAACTCTGTCTGCGCCTAGCTTGCTCAATTGCTTCGCTGCGATCAACGTCTACGTTTTCTGCTTCGCTGCGATCAACGTCTACGTTTTCGTCCATGATCTCTGATACTTGGTCCGCGCACGAGGGACAAAGGTCGTCCCAATTGTCCCCATTGCCTTCTTCCAAGGTGTCGCGACATAGAACGCAGCGCATTTGATTACCCCTTTATTCGCCAGACCTGAAGATGGATAGGGACTCATTCGCGCCCGTTTTTTGGTAGCGAGGATCCGATTGCCGTGGCAATCCAGGATGCGGGCGGGAGCGAATCATGGCGCGGTTCACATGCGGGAGAGGGGTTTATAGGGATGCCACCCCGCTGTACCGCTCCTTCTTGAACAACCCGCGCGCGAAGGCGAGGTAGCCTTCCTTGGTCATCGCGGGCTTGAAGTCGCCGATGATTTGGTGGGCGGCGGCGGCGTTGTCGTAGAGGAGGTCGATCGCGGTCATCGCCAGGAGCTTGGCCGGGGTGAGGTAGGCGTGCTCGGGCTCGTCGAGGTGGAAGTCGGCGCCGTGGGTCTTGCCGCGGGCGCTGGCGACGTAGGGGTGGATGACCGGCATCAGGTGGGCGATGTCGCCCATGTCGGTCGAGCCGGTGCGGTGGCCGCCGATGTCGAACTGGCCGGGGCCGAAGAGGGTCTCGACGTTGGCCCCGAACATCTCGCCGAAAGTGCGGTCGTTGCGCTGCGGCAGGTAGCCGGGGATGGTCGAGATCTCGACCTCGGCGCCCATCGCCATCGCGCCGGCGCGCAGACAGCGGTCGACCTTGAGGTTGGCGTCGGTGATGGCTTCCAAGGAGCCGCCGCGGACAAAGGTCTCCATCGTCACCTCGGCCGGGACGACGCTGACCGCGTCGCCGCCCTTGGTGATGATCGGGTGGATACGGATGGTGTCGGCGTCGTGGAAGGTCTCGCGCTGGCAGTGGATCGCGTTGAGCGCGATCATCGCGGCGGAGAGGGCGTTGATGCCGAGCTGCGGCGCGCCGCCGGCGTGGCTGGCGCGGCCGAGGAACCTGACCTGCTTGACCAGGGCGCCATTCGACGAATCGGCGATGAACGAGCGCTTCGCCATCTGGTCGTGCGAGCCGGCATGGATCATCATCGCCATGTCGATGTCGTCCCAATGGCCGCGGGCGAGGAGCTCGGGCTTGCCGAGGAGGAATTCGAGCTCGCCCTTGTCCTTGCGACGCAGGCGCTCCTCGACATCGATGAACTCCTCGGCCGGGACCGCGAAGAAGATCACCTCGCCGGCGAGGTGGCTGGCGGCGCCGATCGCGTCGAGGCCCATCGCGGCGCCGAGCATGCCGGCGATCTGCGCGTTGTGGCCGCAGCTGTGGGCGGCGCCGGTATGCGGGTCGGCGAGCGGGTGGTCGGAGGTTCGCAGACTGTCGAGCTCGGAGACGATGGCGACGCGCGGGCCGCCCGGCTGGCCGGCGATGCGGCCCTTGACGCCGGTGAGCGCGAGCCCGGTTTCGGGCGCGAGGCCGAGGGCCTGCATCTGCTCGGCGACGAGCCTGGCGGTGCGGGTCTCGTTGAAGCCGGTCTCGGGATGGTGAAGGATGGTCTCGCCGATGGCGATGATCTGGTTGCCGTGGCGGTCGATCGCCGCGCACACCGCCTGCTTCAGTTCGTCCCTGGTCGCCATGCTCCGGTCTCCTCCCCTGGCCCCGCCCTGGCCCTGCCCTGGCCCTTGCCCGCGGCGCCGATGATACAGAAGATGAGGCGGCGATGAACGTGTTTGGGTTCGGGCTCGACCGGCGGCTGATCGGCGCGCTCGTCGCGGTGGCGACATTGATGTTCCTCGTCGCGGTGACGCCGGGGTTCCGCTACCGCCGGGCGGCGCGGCGGTAGCGGAACCCCGG
>DASRLO010000095.1:0-8810 GCA_035648415.1 Allostellaceae bacterium | reverse complement strand
AGCCGGCGAACTTATGAACGCGGCAGGCCGCCAGCAAGGGAAAAGTGTCCGCATCGCGCCGCCGCCCCGACTAAGCCCTAGGTTTCCTCTTCCTCGACATTGTCGATGACCTCGGCCATGTCGTCCTCGTCCTCGCCAAGTTCCGAGGCGTCCTCGATGATTTCTTCCTCTTCCTCCTCGTCGGCGTCGGCGAGCGGGACCGCTTCCTCGTCCTCGACGGTCTCGACCTCCTCGGTCTCGGCATCGGCATCGACAACCGGCGCCACCTCCTTCTCGACCGGCGCGACCGGCCGCGAGCGGCGCGCCTTGAGGAACGCCTCCGGGTCGTAGGGCGTGCTGCATTTCGGGCAGATGACGCTCTCGCGCATCAGATCGTAATAGCGGGTGCCGCAGCTGGGGCAGATCCGCTTGGTGCCCCATTCAGGTTTTGCCAAGTGTTACTCCTTGTGGGTCGCCGAGGGAATCGGTGGAACGCGCGCGAGACCGGCGCGCCATTGCCACACCCGGCGCATCCTGTCAAAACCAAAGACGCCGCATACTGATACTATGGCGGGGCGCGCTTGGCTGCGGCATATGGGCCGCGAACGGCGCACCGGCAAGAGCACAGGGCTTATAACTCAGCGGTCGCCACACCCGGACCATGCCAGACGATTTGCCAGACGATTTGCCGGACCATTTGACAGCGCATTCCTCAACCGCCGCTCCGACGCCCCTTGCGGCGCCCCGCGCGGCGCCGCTCGCCGCCAGGCGCCCCAAGGCGCCGCTCGCCGGCGCCATCCGGGTGCCGGGGGACAAATCGATCTCGCACCGCGCGCTGATGCTGGGCGCGCTGGCGGTAGGGCGGACCGAGATCACCGGCCTTCTCGAAGGCGAGGACGTGCTCGCCACCGCGGCGGCGATGCGGGCGATGGGCGCCGGCATCGAGCGCCAGGCGGACGGGCGCTGGCTGGTCGACGGGGTCGGCCTCGGCGGCCTCGGCGAGCCGCAAGACCTGCTCGATCTCGGCAATTCCGGCACCGCGGCGCGGCTGCTGCTCGGCCTCCTCGCGACCCATCCGATCACCAGCTTCGTGACCGGCGACGCCTCGCTGCGCAGCCGGCCGATGCGGCGGGTCACCGATCCGCTGTCGCGCTTCGGCGCGCGGTTCACCAGCCGCGAGGGCGGGCGCCTGCCGCTCGCGGTAACCGGCGCGGCGAGCCCAGTGCCGATCGAATACGCGCTGCCGGTGCCGTCGGCGCAGGTCAAATCCGCGGTGCTCCTCGCCGGACTCAACACGCCGGGCGAAACCACGGTCATCGAGCGGGAGGCGACCCGCGACCACACCGAGCGGATGCTCGGCCATTTCGGCGCGACGGTGCGGGTCGAGCCGCTGCCGGGGGGCGGCCGGCGGATCACCATCGTCGGCTACCCCGAGCTGATCGCGGCGCCGATCGCGGTGCCGGCGGATATTTCGTCGGCCGCGTTCGCGCTCGTCGCCGGGCTGATCGTGCCGGGCTCGGAGGTCACGGTCGAAGGGGTCGGGCTCAACCCGTCGCGCACCGGGTTGCTCGCGAGTCTCAACGAGATGGGCGCCGACATCGCCTGTCTCAACGAACGCGTCGAGGGCGGCGAGCCGGTCGCCGATCTGCGGGTCCGCGCCGGTTCGCTCCAGGGCGCCGATATTCCGCCAGACCGCGCGCCGTCGATGATCGACGAATACCCGATCCTCGCGGTCGCCGCGTCATTCGCCCGCGGCCGCACGCGGATGCGCGGCCTCGCCGAATTGCGGGTCAAGGAGAGCGACCGCCTCACCGGCGCCGCGACCGGCCTTGCCGCCTGCGGCGTCAAGGTTTCGGTCGAAGGCGACGATTTGATCGTCGAGGGCGACGGCCGCCCGCCCTCCGGCGGCGCGCTGATCGAGACGCGGCTCGACCACCGCATCGCGATGGCGTTCCTGGTGCTGGGGCTGGGCGCCAAATCGCCGGTGCAAATCGACGATTCTCGGCCGATCGCCACCAGCTTCCCCGGTTTCGTCGCGCTGATGAACCGGCTCGGCGCCGGGTTCCCCGAGATTGGCTGAAGCCATCTTTCTTGGGTTGATCGTTACCCCCGCGAAAGCGGGGGCCCAGGGGCGAGCGGCAAAATGGTTGCCCCTGGGGTTCCGCTTGCGCGGGCAAGACGATGAAAATTTTCAATCTGTTCCGAAATGACAAAGCCGATCGTTATCGCCATCGACGGGCCGGCGGCGTCGGGTAAGGGCACCCTGGCGCGGCGCATCGCCCAGCGTTTCGGTCTCGCGCATCTCGATACCGGCAGGCTTTACCGCGCGACCGCGCTGGGCGTGCTGGCGGCGGGCGGCGACCCGGAGGATTCCGCCGCGGTCGAAAAAGCGGCGCGAAACATCGACTTGTCGCGCCTCGGCGACCCGCGCCTGCTGCAGGAGAATGTCGCCCGCGCGGCTTCGGTGGTGGCGGCGATGCCGGCGGTGCGCGCGGCCCTGTTGCAGGCGCAGCGCGACTTCGCCAACCACCCGCCGCTGGTGGCTAATCGGGCCGCCAAGGGGGCGGTGCTCGACGGCCGCGACATCGGCACGGTGGTCTGCCCGGATGCCGACCTGAAGCTTTTTGTCACCGCCAGCGCGGAATCCCGCGCCGCACGGCGGGTCAAGGAGTTGCGGGCGAGCGGCGCGGCGGCTATATACGACGATGTCCTGCAGGACATGAGGGAACGCGACGCGCGCGACAGCGGGCGCCGGGTAGCGCCGCTCAGCGCCGCGCCCGACGCCGTGACCATCGACACGACATTGCTCGATGCCGACCAGGCGTTCGAGCAGGCCTCCCACCTCGTCGCGCGCTTGTGCGCCCCCGCCGGCGCCAATCGGCGCTGACGGTGGGCCTCCTTCTTGTTCTTGCAGGACC
The DNA here is from genome assembly GCA_035648415.1 of Allostellaceae bacterium. Taxonomy (GTDB): domain Bacteria; phylum Pseudomonadota; class Alphaproteobacteria; order ATCC43930; family CGMCC-115725; genus DATARH01. Next base: position 5,913 of record DASRLO010000095.1, on the reverse strand, counting down.
GGGTCAACGCGGTCGCGCCCGATGCAATGCCGGCTGCCCGCTCCGCGCCGATCCCGGCGGAGCCGCTCTTCAACCGGGATCGAGGAACTGGAATGTCTCTTACTGAAACCGCACCCGCCGCCTCCAACGAAAGCTTTGCCGCCCTGCTCGACGAGTCGCTGGGCGTCGCGAGCACGGGTCTCGAAGGCACCGTCGTCAAGGGCCGCGTCATCTCGATCGAGAACGATGCCGCCCTCATCGATGTCGGCCTCAAATCCGAAGGGCGGGTGGCGCTCAAGGAATTTTCCAACAACGGCGCGCCGCCGGACATCCATGTCGGCGACACGGTCGAGGTCTTCCTCGAGCGCATGGAGGACAAGAACGGCGAGGCGTCGCTGTCGCGCGAGAAGGCGCGGCGCGAGGAAGCCTGGACACTGCTCGAAAAGAATTTCCAGGCCAACGAGCGCGTCACCGGGGTGATCTTCGGCCGGGTCAAGGGCGGGTTCACCGTCGACCTCTCGGGCGCGGTCGCGTTCCTGCCGGGCAGCCAGGTCGATATCCGCCCGGTGCGCGACATCGCCCCGCTGCTGGGATCGCCGCAGCCGTTCCAGATCCTCAAGATGGACCGCTCGCGCGGCAACATCGTGGTGTCGCGCCGGGCCGTGCTCGAAGAGAGCCGCGCCGAGCAGCGCTCGGAGCTGGTAGCGAGCCTCAAGGAGGGACAGATCCTCGCCGGCGTCGTCAAGAACATCACCGATTACGGCGCCTTCGTCGATCTCGGCGGGGTTGACGGACTGCTGCATGTCACCGACATCGCCTGGCGGCGCATCAACCACCCGTCCGAGGCGCTCAACATCGGCCAGAACGTCAACGTCCAGGTGATCCGCTTCAACCCGGAGACGCAGCGCATCTCGCTCGGCATGAAGCAGCTCGAAGCCGACCCGTGGGAAGGCGTCGAGTTCAAATACCCGGCCGCCGCCAAGTTCACCGGCCGCGTCACCAACATCACCGACTACGGCGCCTTTGTCGAGTTGGAGCCGGGGGTCGAGGGTCTCGTCCACGTCTCCGAGATGAGCTGGACCAAGAAGAACGTGCACCCCGGCAAGATCGTCTCGACCAGTCAGGAGGTCGAGGTCATGGTGCTCGATGTCGACCCGCAGAAGCGGCGCATCAGCCTCGGCCTCAAACAGACCCTGGCCAATCCGTGGGACGCCTTCCTCGAAGAGCACCCGGCAGGAAGCGAGATCGAGGGCGAGGTCCGCAACACCACCGAGTTCGGACTGTTCGTCGGCCTGCCCGGCGATATCGACGGCATGGTCCATTTGTCCGACATCGACTGGACCAAGCCCGGCGAAGAGGCGATGCAGGACTATCGCAAGGGCCAGATGGTCAAGGTCAAGGTGCTCGACGTCGATGTCGAGAAGGAGCGTATCTCGCTCGGCATCAAGCAGCTCGAATCCGACCCGTTCGAGGCCGGCATGGCCAAGGTCAAGAAGGGCGATGTCGTCACCGCGACGATCACCGGCAGCTCGGACACCGGGATCGATGTCGAGCTGCCCGACGGCATGCCCGGATTCATCCGCAAGTCCGAGCTGTCGCGCGACCGCAGCGAGCAGCGCCCCGACCGCTTTGCGGTCGGCGAGCGGGTCGACGCCAAAATCACCACGCTCGACCGCGCCACCCGCAAGGTGACCTTGTCGATCAAGGCGAAAGAAGTCGACGAGGAGAAAAAGGCGATGGCCGAGTTCGGCTCGTCCGACTCGGGCGCCAGCCTCGGCGACATTCTCGGCGCGGCAATTCGCCGCCGCCAAGACGAGACGGATACCGAGAGCGAGAGCGAGACCGAGATCGAGGACAAAGCCTGATAGGCGCTGCGCCCGCCTCACCGTAAACCGGACAAACCAGCCCTCCCGGTAAATCGGGCGAGGGAACGCGCCGGCGTCCTCAGCCCCTTGCGGGAGGGGTAGCGGCCCATCGCCTTGGCGATGGGAGGGCGTGATGGGCGGCGGAACCCGCTTGCTTTCAGTGGGTTGCTTGACGCTCGCTCGCGGCTTTGGCACCGTAGCGCAGTCGAACAAACCGACGGGGGCTGCGAGCGCAATGACGAAATCGGAGCTCGTCCAACGGCTGGCGGAAAGCAACCCGCATCTTTACCAGCGCGATGTCGAGATCATCGTCACCGCGATCTTCGATGAGATCGCGGCGGCTTTGGCGCGCGGCGACCGCGTCGAGCTGCGCGGCTTTGGCGCGTTCTCGGTCAAGCGCCGCGACGCCCGCATCGGCCGCAACCCCCGCACCGGCGACAGCGTCTCGGTCAGCGAGAAGCACATCCCGTTCTTCAAGACCGGCAAGCAGCTGCGCGACCGGCTGAACCATTAAGACCGCTTTTCGACACGAAAGCCGGATTTGATCCGCGAATCAGTCCCGGCCATTTCCAGGCTTCCAGCCTGGGTGACGAAAACTAGCAAGGGCGCACTATTTATTCGTTACCCCCGCGCAAGCGGGGCCCAGGAGCAACCGTTCGGTCGCTCGCCCTGGGTTCCCGCTTTCGCGGGAAAGACGATTAAATATGGTTGACGACCTCCAAGGGCTGGGGCGCTCGAATGAGAATTCTGTGGTGGATTGTGCTCGCGTTCGCCGCGCTGATGCTGATCCTGTTCGCCGTGCCGAACCGCGAGACCGTGTCGCTCGGGTTCTGGCTGCTGCCGGGGTCGGCAATCGAAATGCCCCTTTATCTGCTGGTGCTGGGGACGCTCATCCTAGGCTTTGTCGCGGGTCAGCTGGTCACGTGGATCGGCGGCTGGCGCTGGCGCCGCGAGGCTCGTCGCTCGCGCGACCGCATCGCCACGCTGGAGCGCGAGCTCGACGCGGAGCGCGCGCGCCCGGTCGTCGCCGCCGCGCCGACGGAACTGGTGCGGCCGTGAGCGTCGCCGCGAAAATCTGCGGACTGTCGAGCGAGGCGGCGGTCGCCGCCGCGGTCGCCGGCGGCGCCGCCTATGTCGGCTTTGTGTTCTATCCGCCAAGCCCGCGCTCGGTCGGTCCGGCGCGCGCCGGCGAGCTGTGCGCCGCGGTGCCCGCCGGTGTGAAGCGGGTCGCGCTCTTTGTCGATGCCGACGACGCGGCGATCGCGGCGGCGCTCGCCGCCGCGCCGATCGACATCTTGCAGTTCCACGGCGCCGAGACGCCCGAGCGCGTCGCCGGCGCCAAACGCCGGTTCGGCCGCGCGGTGATGAAAGCGATCCCGGTCGCCGGCCCGGACGACGTCGCCGCCGCCGCGCGCTATGAGGAGGCGGCCGACCTGCTGCTGTTCGATGCCAAGCCGCCGCGCCGCGCCGATGCGCTGCCGGGCGGCAACGGCCTCGCCTTCGACTGGCGGCTGATCGCCGGCCGCGATTGGCGCCTGCCGTGGATGCTGTCGGGCGGCCTCACCGCGGCGCTGCTGCCCGAGGCGGTGCGGATTTCCGGCGCGACGGCGGTCGATGTCTCCTCCGGCGTGGAGTCCGCTCCGGGCCGGAAGGAGGTGGATAAAATCCACGCCTTCCTCGCTGCTGCCGCCTCTATTCGATAACCGCGGAGACACGGAGAACGCGGAGGGAAGATTTTACCGCGGAGGCCGCGAAGGATACGCAAAGCACGCAAAGGTTTTCCGAGCGCGCAGCGCGCTCAAAATCCACAATGAGGCGGAGAGGCGGTGAGAGTCCGAGCGATGCCAATCTCATCGCCTCATCGCCTCATCGTGGATAATGGCGCTTCGCGCCGAACAAGCTTCGCGCCCTTTGCGTATCCTCCGCGTCCTTTGCGGTGAATTTTGTTGTTTTCTCCGTGTTCTCCGTGCCTGCGTGGTGCATTAAGACAGACGATGCAAACACCGAACACCTTTCGCGCCGGCCCCGACGCCGACGGGCATTTCGGTCTCTACGGCGGGCGCTATGTCGCCGAGACCCTGATGCCGCTAGTGCTCGCGGTCGAGGCCGCCTACGACGCCGCCAAGGCCGACCCCGCCTTCAAGGCCGAGCTCGACTATTACCTGAAGCACTATGTCGGCCGGCCGAGCCCGCTCTATTTCGCCGAGCGTCTCACCAAGCATTTCGCCGGCGCCAAGATCTACATGAAGCGCGAGGAGCTGAACCACACCGGCGCGCACAAGATCAACAACGTGCTGGGCCAGGTGCTGCTGGCGCGACGCATGGGCAAGACCCGCATCATCGCCGAGACCGGCGCCGGCCAGCACGGCGTCGCCACCGCGACCGCCTGCGCGCTCTTCGACCTGCCCTGCGTCGTCTATATGGGCGCGACCGACATCGAGCGGCAAAAGCCCAACCTGTTCCGCATGAAGCTCTTGGGCGCCGAGGTGGTGCCGGTGCATTCCGGCACCGCGACCCTGAAGGACGCGCTCAACGAGGCGCTGCGCGACTGGGTCGCCCATGTCGAGGACACGTTCTACGTGATCGGCACGGTCGCGGGGCCGCACCCCTACCCGGCGATGGTGCGCGACTTTCAATGCGTGATCGGCGACGAGACCCGAATCCAGCTGCACGAGGCCGAGGGGCGTCTCCCCGACAGCCTCGTCGCGTGTATCGGCGGCGGTTCGAACGCGATGGGGTTGTTCCACCCGTTTCTCGACGACCCGTCGGTGCGGATGATCGGGGTCGAGGCCGGCGGCAGCGGGGTCGAGACCGGCCTCCACGCCGCTTCGCTCAACGGCGGCCTCCCCGGCGTGCTGCACGGCAACCGCACCTACCTGCTGCAGGACGATGACGGCCAGATCAAGGACGCGCACTCGATCTCGGCCGGGCTCGATTATCCCGGCATCGGCCCCGAGCATTCCTGGCTGCACGATCTGGGGCGGGTCGAATACGTCTCGATCACCGACCGGGAAGCGCTCGACGCCTTTCAGCTGTGCAGCCGGCTCGAAGGCATCATCCCGGCGCTGGAACCGGCGCACGCGCTGGCGCATGTCGCCAAGCTCGTGCCGGCCCTGCCGCGCGACCACCTGCTGGTGATGAACATGTGCGGCCGCGGCGACAAGGACATCTTCGCCGTCGCGGAACATCTTGGGGTGAAACTGTGAGCCTCCCGGCGGGCCGCCCGAGGGGACGCCCGGGGGGTCGCATCGAGCAGCGCTTCGCGGCGCTGAAGGCCGAGGGCCGGGCCGGCCTGGTCGCCTATCTGATCGCCGGCGACCCCGACATCGCGACCTCGACGCGCCTCTTCGAGGGCGTCGCCGCGGCGGGCGCCGACCTCATCGAGATCGGCATGCCGTTCTCGGACCCGATGGCCGACGGGCCGGCGATCCAGGCGGCGAGCCTGCGCGCGCTCCGCGCCGGCATGAGCCTGGCGCGGACGCTCGCCATCGTCCGCGCCTTCCGCGCCAAGGACGCCGACACGCCGATCGTGCTGATGGGCTACTACAACCCGATCTACCGCTATGGCGTCCCCCGCTTCCTGGCGGACGCGCAGGAGGCCGGCGCCGACGGGCTCATCGTCGTCGACCTGCCGCCCGAGCATGACGAGGAGCTGTGCATCCCGGCGAAAGCGGCCGGCCTCGATTTCATTCGCCTCGCCACGCCGACGACCGACGACAAGCGCCTGCCGCAGGTGCTGAAGAACACCCAGGGCTTTCTCTATTACGTCGCCGTCGCCGGCGTGACCGGCATGAAATCGGCGACCGGCGATGTGATCACCGCGGCGGTGACGCGGTTGAAGAAACACACCGATCTGCCGGTCGCGGTCGGCTTCGGCATCCGCACGCCCGAGCGCGCCGCCGCGGTGGCCAAGGTCGCCGACGCCGTGGTGGTCGGCTCGGCGCTGGTCGATCGCGTCGCCGCATCGCTCGATGCCAACGATAAGGCGACGCCCGCGTTGATCAAGGCGGTGCTGAGCGATGTGCAGGCGTTGAGCCAGGGCGTGCGGAGCGCCCGTTTAGAATCTAAA
>DASRLO010000094.1:0-9377 GCA_035648415.1 Allostellaceae bacterium | reverse complement strand
GTCGGAAGATGCGGCGCGAGCCGCGCGAACTGCCCCTCGTCCAGCCAGAATTGATCGCGATCCATGATGGTTCCCCCTTCGGGAACCTTGAATCACAAAACGTTCCGGCTGGGAATCCACTTTATGGGTCCGGAACCTAGAGAAAGAGGCCGCTGACGCTCGCGGGCGTGTTGCCGATATTGAGCGATTAACAGCTTGGAGACGCGTATCGGACGAACAAGCCGAGCAGATAGCGGCAGGCATCCGTCCCATGGCAGACGATATTAATTTGCTAGTTGAGTACGATACGGCAGACAAGGAGTCGTGGGCATATTCATTAGAAATAACAAAAATCTTTGTTACCGCAGGTATAAAAAATATCCAGCGGAGAGGTAATACATTTGTTGGAGATATAATATTTGGCGTGCACATGGGATCATCATTTCCCCACATGAACGTCTCATTCATCGCGGGCGTATTTAAAAAAGCCCAAATATTAGTCCAGGTGAACAAAGGGACGCCTATAGGCGGATCACTCCCGCTCAATGGGATTGTTCCAAATCTGTACGTCTTTGTCGGCCCTAAGCCGCTACCGGCATTCGAGGAATGGATGACGTTCAATGCAGAACGGAGCATCGCGCCGCAGAGCGCAAATGACGCGTTCCAGCGCGCCGCCGAGGTAGAGGAGCGAACGGCAGGACGACGACTTACCGCCGAGCAAGCGCGGATAATTTCCGAAGCCATGAAGGGAGGGACGACGGTATCGATGACACATGCGGGGGACGACCCGGAAGCGTTCTCATTTGCCGGCGACATAAAGAGCGCGCTTGAGGCATCGGGAGCGTCGGTGACGCTTTCCCCCGCTTCATGGCAGGGGCAAGTGGTAACTGGCCTGTGGGTTACTCCGCGCGAGGGAGACTCAGGCGAAGCAGAACGGCTAATGAAAGCGCTGTCCAGTGCGGGGCTGACCTTCACTAAACCCTCAGTCACAGCGAAGGAGTTGCGAATGCACGTCGGGCATAAGCCGCCCGAATAGCCGTACGCTATTGTCGGTAAAAGGATTGCCGCCAAAAAACAGAATGCCAAAAGGGAATTAAATATATAATTCCCTTTTGTTGGTTGTATTTGTCTAGAAACGATAAACCGTTGCTGTGCACCCACTCAACCGTCTTTCTTGAGATCGGCTGCTGCATTCGGGTTGCCGCTATGCGAATGCGCTGTCTCGGCGTGCGCGTTTCGTGATGGCTCTGACCCGCGTTCGACCCTAAAGTCACCGCCCATTGGGACCGTCGGCGAAGAATTGGCGGCACGCGAAGATCGTGTCGGCGGTAGCCGGCCAAGACGGGAGGAGGCGGCGGATGGCGTTCGAGTTCGGCATGTTTCACGAGTTTCAACGGCCCGCCGGAACCACCGAGGAGGAGGCGTTCACCAGCTCATTCGAGCAGATCGACGCCGCCGAGCGCTGGGGCCTCGATGCGATGTGGTTGGCCGAGATTCATGTTGCGCCGGAGCGCTCGGTCTGTTCGGCGCCGCTGACTTTGGCGAGCGCCATCGCCGCACGCACCAAGCGCATTAAGATCGGCACCGGCGTACAGGTTCTGCCGCTGTGCCATCCGCTGCGGTTGGCCGAAGAGGCGGCGACGGTCGACCAGATCAGCCATGGCCGGCTAATTTTCGGCGTCGGGCGCAGCGGGTTTCCGCGCACCTATGAGGCCTATGGCGTACCCTACGGCGAAAGCCGCGAACGCTTTGCCGAGACGCTGGAAATTTTGAAGCGGGCGTGGACCGAGCCGCGGTTTTCCTATCACGGCAAATATTACAGCTTCGACAATGTCGCGCTGACGCCAAAGCCTTACCAGAAGCCGTGGCCGGAAATCCGCATCGCGGCGAACAGCGCCGACACGTTCCCGGCGATCGCCAAGCTCGGCCATGCGGTATTCGTCGCCGTTCGCCTCGGCACGATCGAGGAGCTGGGCCCGAACATCGCCGCGTACCGCAAGGCTTGGAAGGAAGCCGGCCACCCCGGCGAGGGGCAGGTATTTCTGCGGGCGCCGGTCTATGTCGCCGAAACCGACAAGGCCGCGATCGAGGAGCCGGAAGAGAGCGTCATGTATTTCTATCGCTATCTCGGCGAGCGGCTGGAGGATTCGGCGACGCGCTCGGGGGTTCGGGCAGTCGAGGACCGCGCGGCTCGCGGCCGCCGCCTGCAGGAGATCAGCTACGAGGATGCGCTCAAGGAAAAGCTGATCGTCGGCTCTCCGGAGCGTGTCGCCGATCGGCTGATGGGGCTGAAGGAAACACTCGGTCTCGACGGCATCCTGGCGGAGATGAATTGCGGCACCAAAATCCCGCACCAGCGGGTAATGAAGTCGCTGCAATTGCTCTGCGAAAACGTGATGCCGAAATTCCACTGAGCGGAATCTTCCATGGCGATGGCGCTTCATGAGCCTGCCGCTGGTCGTTCCTATAACCGGCTGCGCGCTCGGCTCGATCGGGTGCTCGCCTGAGCGGCGCGGCGCTTGTATCATCAACCGCGACAAATCATCGGAGGGCACGATGGAATTCGAGACCTTCAAATCGTCATTGGCGGGGGCGTCCCCGCCGGCGGGAATCAACGGCGCCATGCAAGCGCTGTGGTGGCAGGCCAAGGGCGACTGGCACAAGGCGCATCGCTGCGCGCAGGCGGAAGCCAACGAAAAGGGCGCCTGGGCGCACGCCTATCTGCACCGCGTCGAAGGAGACCAGATGAATGCCGGCGGCTGGTACAAGCGCGCCGGCAAAACGCCGTCGATCGCCGCGCTCGACAGCGAGTGGGAAGAGATCGCCCGGGCGTTAGTGAAATAGCTGCGATCAGACTTCCGTATTGCCGAGGAGAGGCGGTAGGTCGCGCCGCCCGTCGATGACGCGAACGATGATGACTCCTTCGACAGGACCGCTGTCGGTGTCAGGGACGGTCTCGTACCATATCAGGTAGGGCCGCTCGACTACATACGGGCGCTCGGGCGAATGTCGGAACGGCGCGGCCCCAGCCTCGGATATTCGGCCAGGTGAGCTATCTTCGTCTCGATCGCATGGAAAACGCGCTCTGCGGCTGCGGGACCGTCCAGGCCAATGGCAATGTAGATTTCGAGCAAATCCTCGCGCGCCCGCGGACGCCAGACTACAGGCTCAGCCGCCATCATCCTGGACTTTTTCGGCGTGCCTCAGACGTTGCCGGGCCACGCGTCTCAGCTCGGCGAAGTCCACCGGCAGTGCCGGGCCGCTCGCCTGACCTGCATCCCACATGTGGCGCAGTCGCTTGAGCTCATCGCGACGCAGCTCATGCTTGAGCTGCCAATCGCGGATCGCTTCGCGCACTATCTCGCTGGCAGTGGCATATTCGCCGGAGCCGACGGCCTCTTTGAGAGCGTCGACCTGCTCCCCGGTCAGAGCAACGCTGATTTTCTGGATATCAGGCACGGTTATTCTTCTCGGGTCGTTGGTAGGAAATCTTACCACCAGCGGTAATCAAGTCCAGGGTTTTGCGCTCCGCTACTCCGCGGCGGCGCGCTCGTACTTGCGGGCCGGTGTGTTGACCGGGTCGGATAGCGGTGCGGCGCCGAACGACGCGGATTTGCGCTCGATCGGCGCGTCGCCATAGAACGTGGTGCGTTGGCGTGGGGTGCGGCCGAGCGAGTGGATGAGGTCTTCCATCGCTTCGGGCGGCATCTCCTGGCCGAAACTGGCGCCCGCCGCGCGCGAGATGCTCTCGTTCATCAAGGTGCCGCCGAGGTCGTTGCATCCCGCGTTGAGGCAGGCGGCGGCCCCGGCGGCGCCCAGCTTCACCCATGATGTCTGGATGTTGGGGATCAGCCTGTGCAGCGCGAGGCGCGCGATGGCGTGCATCAGCACCGCCTCCCGGTAGGTCGGGCCAAGGCGGGCGCGGCCTTTCAGCGACATCGGCGCTTCCATCGGCACGAAGGGCAGTGGCACGAACTCGGTGAACCCGCCGGTGCGCGCCTGCAATGCTCGCACCCGCAGCAAATGCCTTGCCCAATGCTCGTAGCCGTCGACATGGCCGTACATGATAGTGACCGTGGCACGGAGCCCGACATTGTGCGCGGCTTCCATGACTTCGAGCCACTCGGCGGTCTTGACTTTGTCCGGGCAGATGACCGCGCGCACCTCGTCGTCGAGGATTTCCGCCGCGGTGCCGGGCAGCGAGCTAAGGCCGGCGTCGCGCAACTCGGAGAGAAAGTCGGGGAGCGTGCGGCCCAAGGTCTTGGCGCCCTGCCAGATCTCGAGCGGCGAGAAGGCGTGGATGTGCATATCCGGCAGCGCCTTTTTGATCGTTCGGCAGATGCCGAGATAGGTCGCGCCGGTGTATTCCGGGTGGATACCGCCCTGCAGGCAGACCTCGGTCGCGCCACGCTCCCAGGCTTCCTCGCAACGGCGGACGATCTCGTTCCAGTCGAGGTCGTAGGGCCGACCGCGCAAATTCTCGCTGAACTTGCCCTTGGAGAAGGCGCAGAACTGGCAGCGAAAATAGCAGATGTTGGTGTAGTTGATGTTGCGGGTGACGACATAGCTGACGGTGTCGCCATTGACCTGGCGGCGCAGCCGGTCGGCGGCTTCGCACACTGCATCGAACGCATCGCCGCGTGCACCGAAGAGGGTGACGATCTCGCGTTCGGTCAGTCGCTCGCCGGCGGCGGCGCGTTCGAGAATTGGCTCGAACCGCGCGGTGAGCGCCGGATAGCCCGCTCGCCTGCCGGCCGGCGGCGGGTTTGCGCCGGAGCCGGGGGTCCACGGTTCCGTGCGGGCGAAACCCTGGCCGTCGAGCAGCCGCAGGGTTGGCGTCCGCAACGTCGGGTCGAGCCACCGCTCCGGCTTGGCGGCGTAATCGGGATAAATCGCCAGCCGCTCGACGAGCTGCTTGCCGGCGGCGGCGGTACGCTCGGCCAACAGGTCGAGCGCCGGCCACGGCGCTTCGGGGTTGACGTGGTCCGGGGTCACCGGCGATACGCCGCCCCAATCGTTGATCCCGGCGGCGATCATCGCCTCGAGCCCGTCCGGCATCAGGTTCGGCGGCGCCTGGATATTCATCGCCGGGCCGAAGACAAGGCGGGCAATAGCGATCGTCCACAAATGGTCGGCTTGGTCCGGCTCGGGCGCGTCCGCCATGTTCGTGCCGGGCTTCGCTCGGAAATTCTGGACGATGATTTCCTGGATGTGGGAGTGGCGCTCATGCAAGTCGCGCAACGCCAGGAGCGCCTCGATGCGTTCGCGGCGCGTCTCGCCGATGCCGATGAGGATGCCCGAGGTGAACGGCACGGCCGCTTCGCCGGCCGTGTCGATCGTCGCCAGACGCCGCGCCGGCAGCTTGTCGGGAGAACCGAAATGCGGTCCGCCGCGTTGCGACAACCGCTCGCTGGCGCTCTCCAGCATGATCCCCTGCGAGACCGAGACTTTCTTCAGCGCGTCGAGGTCGCCACGGGTCAAAAGGCCCGGGTTGAGGTGCGGCAACAGCCCGGCTTCCTTGAGCACCAGCCCGGCCATCTCCGCGAGGTAGGAGAGGGTGCTCCGATGGCCGAGCGCCTCGAGCTCCTCGCGCGCCGCGCGATAGCGCAGTTCCGGCTTGTCACCCAGGGTGAACAGCGCCTCATGGCAGCCGGCCTTGGCTCCGGCGCGGGCGATCGCCAGAACCTCGCCGCGATCGAGGTAAACCCGTTCGCCCTTACGCGGCGGGTGGGCGAAGGTGCAGTAGTGGCAAACATCGCGGCAAAGCTGGGTGAGCGGAATAAAGACTTTGCGCGAATATGACACCAGCCCGCCATGCCCGGCGTCGCGCCGCGCGGCGGCGACCCGCATCAGCTCCGGCAAATCCTCGCACTCGGCAAGCGCCAGGGCGTCGGCGTGGGGTAGAACCTCGCCGGCTTCGGCGCGCGCCAGGATCTTCGCAAAAAAATTCGCCACCCAACCTCCTAGCCGCAGGCGTCGAGGCGCCCGCCGGCGTTGCCGATTTCGTTCGCGTATTCGGCCACCAACCTGCCCGCGCGCGTCGCCGATCCAAGCCCCGCAAAATGATAGAGGTCTTGCGGATTGTCGATATCGAAGGCGATCCCGGGCAGGCGCACGACGCATGGCTCGATCCCCGCCGCGCGGGACGCCGCCAGATGCGGAAAGAAGCTGTCCTCGCCGAAGCGCAGCGGCGCCGCTTGCGGCGGCGACATCAGGATCGCGTTGGAGCCGAGATCGTCATGCGCCGGCGCGATGGTGAAAGCGGGGGCGGGGCCGTGCGCCGCGATCAGCCGCTCGATCTCGGCGGCGGTGACCAGCGGCAGATCGCCCGGGAGGGTCAGCATCGCGAGGCGGCCGCCGGCAACCAGGTGCCTCGCGCCGGCATCGACGGCGCCAGTGTGGCCGGCCTGGGCGCCATCGGCGATGGTGGTCATCCCGTAGCGGCGGGCGAGGGCGATCGCCTGCGCGTCGATCGTCACGAGGATCGCGCCCCCCAGGCCTTTGACGCCGGCGACCGCTTCCAGCACGTCTTCCAGCATTGCCAGCGCCAGCCCCTGGCGTTGCGGCCGAGAAAGCGCCGGGCCAAGGCGCTGCTTCGCATCGCGCGTTTCCTTGACCGGGATGATCGCCCAGACCTCGCTGGGATAGCTCATCGCCGCAGCTCGTCCGCGGCCGCGAGCACCAAGCGGGCCAATCCCTCGCGGTCTTCGAGCGTGACCATCAGCGTCGGCCCCAGGACGACGGGCAGATCGAGGCCGGCAACGGCGTCGCGGTCGGCCTCGTCGGCTATGTAGAGATCGAGGAAGTCACGGTAATGCCGCGCCACCGCGGCGGCATCGGCTTGCATGCCGAGCTCGGCCATCATCTTCGCGGTCGGGCCCTTGATCGCCTTGCCGCCGATGATCGGCGACACCGCGACGACCGGCGCCGGGCTGTCGCGCAATGCCTCGCGCACGCCCGGTAGACTGAGGATCGGGCCGATGCTGATGAGCGGGTTCGACGGGCAGACGACGATCGCGCGCAAATTCGGATCGGCCAGCGCCGCGAGGAAATCCGGCTGCGGCCGGGCGGTTTCGCTGCCGGCGAAGCTCAGCGAGCGGACCGGCGGCTCGCTGCGCAGCCGCACGAAATAATCCTGGAAGTCGAGCCGTCCCCGATCGGAGTCGATGAAGGTGCGCACCGGATCGTCGCTCATCGGCAAGAGACGGGCGGCAATACCGTAGCGGCGGCGGAAATTGTCGATGATCCCGGTGAGGCTTTCGCCGGCCGCGAACCGCCGGGTGCGTTCGACATGGGTCGCGAGATCGCCGTCGCCGAGGCGGAACCAGGTCTCGCCGCCGAGCTTTTCGAGCGCCGCCATAAAGGTCCAGGTTTCGCCCTCCCGGCCCCAACCGAGCTCGGGGTTCGCCTGGCCGGACAGCGTGTAGAGCAGCGTGTCGAGATCGGGGCAGATCGAGAGGCCAAGATGCTCGAAATCGTCGCCGGTATTGGCGACGACGGTCAGCGTGTCCGGCGGCAGGAGGCGATAAAGCCCAAGCGCGAGCTTGGCGCCGCCGACGCCGCCCGACAGCGCGAGAACCGGCGCCTCGTCAGCAACCATTGGCGCTCATCGGAAGAGGTCGTGCTCCGGCGGGCGGACCAGCGCCGCGGCGTCGGCGTCAGGGGCGGTCCAGGCGAGGCCGCGGACCAGCACCATCGGCATCGCCTCGTCGGCCTGGCCCATGACCAGCGACGCGGCCGCGGCGATCTCGTCGGCGAAGCCGGTCTCGGTGACTTCGAGCGGCCGGCCGAAGAGATCCGGATGGCCGCGCCAGTCGATGATCGCCGGCAGCCCCGCCGCGCCGAGCGCAATGCCCACCGTCCCGCGCCGCCATGGCCGGCCGAAGCTGTCGCTGATGAGGACGGCTATCGGCACGCCGTACGAGGCGACAAGATCGTCCCGCAGCGCGCGGGCTGACGCGTCGGGGTCGATCGGCAGCAGCAGCACCCGCTCATGCTCGCCGCCGGGCGCGACGTTGGAGTGGTCGATCCCGGCATTGGCCATGACGAAACCAAGCCGGTGCTCGGCGATGATCAGGTTTTCGCGGCGCCGGACGATCCGCTTCGACTCGGACAGCACGATTTCCACAAAGCGAGGATCCTTGCCGGTTTCCGCGGCCAATTTTCTCGCGCGCGCCGACGGCGTCACGGTCGCGACATCGACAAACCGGTCTTCGGCCTTCGACACGATCTTCTGCGCGACGACGAGCACATCGCCCGCTTCGAGCGCGAGGTCGGCATCGACGAGCGCGGAGACGGCGAGCGCATGGAGATTATCGCCGGGTTGCACCATCGGAATGCCCGGCAGCGCAATGATCGTGACCCGATCGGCCATCACCCGGCCGCGTCAGTCGAACGCCTTGCGCAGGCGTGGGAACACCTGCTCCGCGTAGAGCTTGATGAAGCGGGCTTGGTCCGGGCCGGGAGCGTGGAACACGAGGTGCCTGAACCCCAACTCGACATAGGGGCGGATGCGTTCGACTTGTTCGTCGGGGTCGCTCGACACGATCCAGCGGCTGGCAGCGCGGTCGAGCGGCAGCGCGTCGGCGCGCTTTTCCATCTCGATAGGATCCTCGACCCCCATCTTTTCCTCGGGCGACAGCGCGAGGGCGGCCCAATGCCGGGTCAATTCCTTGGCCTGCTGCGCATCGGTGTCGAACGACACCTTGACCTCAATCATCCGCTCCAAGCTGGCATCCGGTCGGCCGGCCTTGCCCAGCCCCTCGCCGACCTTATCCAGCAGGTCGGTGTAAAGCTGGGGGTTCTTGCCGCTGGTGCAGATGAAGCCTTCGGCGATCTGTCCCGCCATCGCCGCCGCGAGCGGGCCGGAGGCAGCGATCCAGATCGGCACCTTCTGCTTGGGCTTGTCGTAGATCGTGGCGCTTTCGGTGCGGTAGAACTGGCCCTGGAAGCTGACCCGGTCCTCGGTCCACAGCTGGTTGATCAGGCGCACCGACTCGCGCAGCCGGTCGCGTCGTTCCTTGGCGCCCGGCCATGTCATGCCCGTCGCCGGCACCTCGTTCAGCGACTCGCCGGTGCCGAGGCCGAGCACGACGCGGCCCGGGAACATCGAGCCCAGCGTGCCGAAGGCCTGCGCCACGATCGACGGGTGATAACGAAAGGTCGGCGTCGCGACGCTGGTGCCGATGACAACCCGCTTGGTGCTGGCGCCGAGCGCGCCGAGCCAGGCGAGCGAGTTCGGCGCATGCCCGTCGGTGTGCTTCCACGGCTGGAAATGGTCGCTGACGAAGACCGACTCGAACCCGGCCTCCTCGGCCAGCACCGAGAAGTCCAGCAGCTCGCGCGGCCCGAATTGCTCGGCCGACGCCTTGTAACCCAGTTTCAGCAAGGTCTGCTCC
>DASRLO010000093.1:0-40902 GCA_035648415.1 Allostellaceae bacterium | reverse complement strand
GACCAGCACCTCGCCCCCCGCCCCGAGGCCATGCCGCTCAAGCGCCATCACCGCCAGCATCGCGGCGAACCCGGCGGTGCCGACCGCCATCGCCTGACGCGTCGTCAGCGCGCTCGGCAAATGCACCAGATGCTCAGCCTTGACCCGCGCCTTCTCGGCAAACCCGCCCCATTGCACCTCGCCGACCCGCCAGTCGGTCAGCACGACCTTGTCGCCCGGCTTGAACTCGGGCGCCTCCGATCGCTCGACGGTGCCGGCGAAATCGATCCCCGGCACATGCGGATAGGCGCGCACCAGCCGGCCGACGCCCTGAAGGATCATGCCGTCCTTGTAGTTGAGCGTCGAATACTCGACCGCGACGGTGACCTCGCCCAGCGGCAACCGCGCCTCGTCGACGTCTTCGATACGGGACGTGACCTTGCCGCCCTCCTCGTGCAGGACCAGCGCGCGGAAGGAGCCCATGCTAGTAGCGCAGCGGTTCGAGGATGCTGACGAAATTGGCGACCGCGGCGCCGCCCATGTTCATCACCCCGGCGAGCGCGGCGCCGGGGATCTGCATGTCGCCGGCCGTGCCGGTAACCTGCATCGAGGCGAGCACATGCATCGAGACGCCGGTCGCGCCGACCGGATGGCCCTTGGCCTTCAGCCCGCCCGACGGGTTGATCGGCAGCAGCCCGTCCTTCTCGGTCCAGCCCTCGAGAATGGCGCGGGCGCCCTCACCCGGCAATGTCAGTCCCATCGCCTCGTATTCGATCAGTTCGGCGATCGTGAAGCAGTCATGCGTCTCGACTAGGTCGAGATCCATGAGCCCGAGCCGCGCCGCGGCCAGCGCCTGCTTCCACGCCAGCGCCGGCCCCTCGAAGGCGAGGATGTCGCGCTTCGACATCGGCAGGAAGTCGTTGACCTGCTCGGCGGCGCGGAAGGCGATCGCCTTCTTCATCGACAGCGCCGTCCCGGTGTCGGCAAGCACGACCGCCGCCGCGCCGTCCGACACCAGCGAGCAATCGGTGCGCTTCAACGGGCCGGCGACCAGCGGGTTCTTGTCCGAGACCGTGCGGCAGAACTCGTAGCCGAGATCGCGCTGCATCTGAGCCAAGGGATTCCCGACACCGTTCTTGTGGTTTTTCGCGGCGATCCGGGCGAGCGCGTCGGACTGGTCGCCGTAGCGCTGGAAATAGCCCTGCGCGATCTGCCCGAAAATGCCGGCGAACCCGCCTTCGATCTGGTCCTCCTCCTTGCGGTAGCAGGCGCGCAGCAACAGATCGTTGACCTCGGCGGCGTTGCGCTCGGTCATCTTCTCGACGCCGACCACGAGCACCAGCCGCGCCTTGCCCGCCGCGATCGTATTGAGGCCCATGTGGATCGCCGCCGAGCCGGTGGCGCAGGCATTCTCGACCCGAGTCGCCGGCTTGAAGCGCAGCCCGGGATCGGCCTGGAACACGAGCGACGCCGGAAATTCTTGTTTAACAAACCCGCCGTTCATCGTACCGAGATAGACGGCGTCGACCTCGGCGCCCGACACGCCGGCATCGGCGAGCGCGCCTTGCGCGACCTCGACAATCAGCGATTCAACATCGCGGTCGTCATACCGCCCGAATTTGCTGTGCGCCCATCCGACGATGCACCCGGTCATGCCCTGCTCCTTCGATTGCGGCGGCGAGGATAGCAAGCTCGCCGATCACGCTCTATCTTGATATGGGCCTGATATGGGCATCGAGCGAGCTTCGCGCATGGCCGACACGATCACCATCCGACGCCCGGACGACTGGCATGTCCATCTGCGCGACGGCGCGATGATGCGGGCAGTATTGCCGCTGACCGCGCGTCAATTCGCCCGCGCCGTCGTGATGCCGAACCTGGTGCCGCCGGTGACGACGATCGCGACCGCCCTCGCTTATCGCGAGCGCATCGTCGCGGCGCTGCCGCCGGACATCGATTTCACCCCGCTGATGACCGCCTACCTGACCGACGGCAGCGACCCGGACGAGATCGCGCGCGGCTATGCCGAGGGAGTATTCACCGCGGTCAAGCTCTACCCGGCGCACGCCACCACCAACTCGGCGCATGGCGTGACCGCGATCGACAAGGTCATGCCGGTGCTCCAAAAGATGACGGCGCTCGGCATGCCGCTGCTTGTCCATGGCGAGGCGACCGACCCGGAGGTCGATGTCTTCGACCGCGAAGCGGTGTTCATCGACCACACCTTGATCCCGCTGCGCCGCCGCCTGCCGGAATTGCGCATCGTGCTCGAACACATCACCACGTCCGAGGCGGCGGATTATGTCGAGCACGGCGGCGACAACCTCGCGGCGACGATCACCGCGCATCATCTGATGATCAACCGCAACGCCCTCTTTCAGGGTGGCATCCGGCCGCATCTTTATTGTCTGCCAATCGCCAAGCGCGAGAAGCACCGGCTGGCGCTGCGCCGCGCCGCGGCCTCGGGCAACCCGCATTTCTTCCTCGGCACCGACAGCGCGCCGCACGCGGTCCCGACCAAGGAAGCCGCCTGCGGTTGCGCCGGCATTTTCACCGCGGCCTCGGCGCTCGAGCTTTACGCCGAGGTGTTCGAGGAGAAAAACGCGCTCGACCATTTCGAGGCGTTCGCCTCGCTCAACGGCCCCGCCTTTTACCGCCTGCCGGTCAACGAGACGCGGGTAACCCTGCGCCGAGAAGCCACGGCGGTGCCGGCGCAGATCGGCGAAGCCGACCTCGCCGTGGCGCCATTTCGCGCCGGCGAGACCTTGCGCTGGCGCCTCGTCTGACCCGCTGTCAGGCGGCGCGCCAATCTCGACCGGATCAGCCTCAAGCGGCATTGGGATTGCTTTGCTGCGCTCGCAATGACGTCCAATTAATCTGTTCCAGCCGGCGCTTCGCAACGCGGCACGATGCGGTCGCGGTATACCAGGATAGTCTCGGGTCACGGGATCAGCGCCTCGTAACGGGTGGCGACATCGTCCCAGCTGAGGCCGCGCCGCGAGGCCAGCGCGCCTTCATGCCAGCGCCGCCACACGGCATCGTCGCGCAGCACCGCGACCGCCGCCTCGACAAAGGCATCGTCGCTACCGGCAACCCGGCCGCTGATCCCGTCGGCGACGCGCTCGCCGACCGAGCCCAGCGGGGTTACGACCGCCGGGACGCCCATCGCCTGCGCCTCGGCGAGCGACAGACAGAAGGTTTCGCCCGGATCGCCGCGATAGAGCATCGCGCGCGCCCCGGTCAGCATCAGCATAAGCCCTTCCCGCCCGATCGGCGCATGCCGGCGAACGCCATCCGCTTGCAGCGTCTCGGCGCGGTCCAGCACGCTTTCCATCTGCCGCGCATATTTGGCGGCGGAGCCGCCATACACCGCCGCGCCGGCGTAAATGTGCAGCTCCGCTTGCGGCGCCGCCGGCCTGATCCGCGTGACCCATAAATCGAGCAGCCAGTCGAGACCGCGCAGCGGGTTCGACGTGAACACCGCAAGCGGCGGCGGCGGATCGCGCCGTTCGGCATGGCGGAAAATATCGAGGACGCCATACGGGATGATTTCCCGCCCGCCAACCGGCAGCCAGGCGGGGATCGTGCTGGCGTGATAGTCGCCGGTGCTGACCAGGGTCGGCCGATACAATGCGAGGCGCCACGCATAGCGAGGCTTGCGCAGGTACCGCGCGGGATTGTGCAGCCAGAAGAGGCGCCGCCCTGGCCGCGACAAGCCGATAACCCGATGGCCGCGATTGCCGATATAGAGGTCGCATCTCTCCGGAACGCCGCCACCGATCGGCGCCCAGTTCACCTCGTTATGGCGCAGCGGCGCAGCACAGCGGCTGCGCGCCTCGACCTGGTGCCCACGCGCGGCGAGCGCCTCGGCGAGCGCGACAAACGCCGTCTCGGCGCCGCCGAGCGGCCCTGCCTCGGCCGTCGCACCGTCAAAGGCGATGCCGTCATCGGCCATCACCACGCGCGCCATCACTCGTTCTCCAACCGCGCCTTGAGGTAGGAGAGGATCGGGTAAAGCCCGGCGCACAGCGCGATCAGAAACCCGTATGGCCCCTCGCGATAGCCGCGCCGCGCGACGTAGCATTTCCAGAACCGCGTCGGGATGCGCCGCAGATTGCGCGCGTACCCGCCGATGTCGCCGCTCTCGCGCAGATCTTTCGCGCGGGCGGTCGAATAGCGGTCGAGCCGCGCCAGCATGTCGGAAATGTTGCGGTCCACCCGATGAACGAGCCGCGCGTCGAGCGTCGTGCCTTGCGGCCCGGACAGCGTCACCCGGGGATGGACGCGCTGATCGCCCCAATGCTTGACGCCGCTGCGGTAAAGCCCGGCATAAGCGCCCTTGCCGAACGAGGCGCCCCAGCCCCAGCGCACCAGCCGTTCGCCGATATAGTTGTCGACCGGGATCAAATGCCATGCGGCGGCGGAGCGCTCGGCGACGCTGCGGAGTTCCGCGGCGAGCGCCGGCGGCACGCGCTCGTCGGCGTCGATTTCGACGATCCATTCACCGGTGCAGGTATCGATCCCGGCATGCCGGCGCGGCCCCTCGCGCTCCCAGGCTCCCTCGACGATATGCGCCGTAAAGCAACCGGCGATCTCCTTCGAGCGGTCGCGGCAGCGATCGAGCACGACTACGAGCTCGTCGGCGAATCCGAGCGTTCGTAGGCAATCGGCGAGCTGAGCCTCTTCATCATGCGCGACGACGACTGCCGAGATCAGCGGGCGCGCGGCGCTCACGCCGCCTTGCTCACCACCCGCGACCACAATTCGCGGGCCGCCGCCTCGGTCGCCTCGACCGACAGCGAATCCATCAGCGTGTCGGTGGTGCGATGGTCGAACCCCTCGCGGAACATCATCGCCTGCCCGTCATCGCTGCGCACCGTCGCGGCCAACCGGCCCCAGGGCGCGTACTGCTCGATCGGGCTCGGACCGAACAGTCCGAGCGTCGGCGTGCCGCTTGCCGCCGCGATGTGCATGAGCCCGGTATCGTTGCCGATGAACAGCGCGCAGCGCCGCAGCACCGCGGCGGCCGTCAAGAGGTCGGTGCGCCCGGTCAAATCGATGGCCCGGCCGTGCGGGATCGTCGCCAGCACCGGTTCGGCCTGCTCGCGTTCATGCGCGGCGGCGAGCACCGCGACTCTCGCTCGGGGGAGAGGTCCATCGGCCGCCGTCAGACGCTGCGCCAGCTCGGCGAAGCGCTCCGCCCGCCATTGCTTGCCGCGCCAGTTTGCCGCCGGGCCGATCGCCAGAACCGGGACGCCCAGCGGGACCAGCGTCTCGGCCTGACGCTCATGCTCTGGCGCTAGCCACAAATACGGGCTCGGCGGCGGGTCCAGATCGAACAGCCGGCCGAGCTGGCGCACCCGGTTCTCGCGCTGGTCGCCCTTCGCCATGACCCGCCGCTCGTGAGCACGGAGCAGCCAGGCGAGCGCCGATCCCCGCAGATCGACCACCAAGTCCCAGCGCCGTCCGACAACCGCGCCGTAGAGCCCGAGCCAATGCAGCGCGAACGGCCGCTTTCGCATGACGATCAGCCGCTCCAACTTCGGCACCGCCGCGAAGAGCGGCGCCGCGACGGGACCGGCCGCGATCGTCAGCCGAGCGCCGGCATGCCGCTCGGTCAAATACGAGAGAAGCCCGGTCGACAGCATGGCGTCGCCGATGCGCGTCGCGGTTACGAAGAGGATATCCATGTCGCCGGTCCAGCGCGTTATATCGCGGGATCGCTTGCCTTGCCAAGCAAGCGGGGGAACTCTACGTCTAGCGTACCGGGAGGTTGCCGAAATTTTTTCGATGAGCGGAAGCCGGTTTGTCGTATTGCAGGATCGCGGCGTGCTCGCCATCGGCGGCCCCGACCGCGCGAGCTTCCTACAGGGGCTGGTCTCGAACGACACAACCCGAATCAGCGGCGGGCGCGCGATCTATGCCGCCTTGCTCACGGCTCAGGGCAAGTACCTCCACGATTTCATGCTGGCCGAATGCGGCGAAACGATCTGGCTCGACGGCGAGGCGGCGCGCCGCGCCGACCTCAAGCGACGCCTGTCGATGTATCGCCTGCGCTCCAAGGTGACGATCGACGAGCGGCCCGATCTCGCGGTCGCCGCCATCATCGGCGGCCCGATTTTCGACCTGCCAGAGGAACCGGGCGCCGCGCGCGCGCTCGACGGCGGGGTCGCCTTCACCGATCCCCGCCTCGCGGCGCTCGGCACGCGCGTCATCCTGCCGCGCGAAGGAATCAACCGCGTGTTGCGCGAGTCCGGCGCGGCCGAGACCGAATTCGCCGAATACGACCGGCTCCGCCTGTCGCTCGGCGTGCCCGACGGCAGCCGCGACCTGATGCTCGACAAGTCAATTTTGCTTGAAGCCGGGTTCGACGAACTCAACGGCGTCGATTGGAACAAAGGCTGCTATATCGGCCAGGAGCTGACCGCCCGCACCAAATACCGCGGCCTCGTCAAGAAGCGGCTGTTCCCCGTGCGGATCGGGGGCCCCACCCCCGAGCCCGGCGCGATCGTGATGCTCGACGGCCGCGAAGCCGGCGAGATGCGCTCGAGCCGCGGCGGGATCGGCCTGGCGCTGTTGCGGCTGGAAGCGGTCGCCAGCGGCGGCAAGCTGGCGATCGACGGCTCTAACCTTGAGCCGGTGACGCCCGGCTGGATGCGGTTGCCCGAGTAAGCGCGGGAAGCCGGCGCTATTCGGACGCCGCCGGCTCCCGCGGCAGCACCATCTGGGTCTGCGTCATCAGCGCCGCGAGCTTGCCGTCAGGCCGGTAGATCGAGGTCTGCAGCACGATCGTCCGCCGCCCGACATGCACCGGCGTGGAAACGCCGGTCAGCCGCCCCGGCGGGCAGGCGCGCAGGATGTTGATCTTCGATTCGACCGTCGTCGTCCGAAAGCCCGGCGGGACATTGAGCCCGGCCAATGTCCCGCCGAGATCGTCGGCGAACGCCGCCAGCGCGCCGCCATGCACGTGGCCGCCGCGGTTGAGGTGCCGGTGGTCGGCATGCAGTTCGCCGAGGAGCTTGTCCTTTTCCGCGCTGGTGACGCGGATGCCGAAATGCTCCGGCATCCCGGGATTGGTAAACGCTGAGGTCATGGCGAGATCATCCCGGTCCAAGATGCGTGGGCAAGTCCGCTGCGGAATGTTGCTAGGCCGTCCCCGCCCCGGCTTCCTCCGCGAGCTCCGCCTGCGCCGCGGCGAGGCGGGCGATCGGCACCCGATAGGGCGAACACGACACGTAGTCGAGCCCGACCTCGCGGCAAAAGCGGATCGACGCCGGGTCGCCGCCGTGCTCGCCGCAAATCCCAAGCTTCAATCCGGGCCGGGTCGCGCGTCCACGTTCGACGGCGATGCGGATCAGTTCGCCCACCCCTTCCGTATCGATAGAGACGAACGGGTCCTGCTCGAAGATGCCGAGCCGCTGATAGGCGCCGATAAAGCTCGCGGCATCGTCGCGCGACAGGCCATAGGTGGTCTGCGTCAGGTCGTTGGTGCCGAAGCTGAAGAATTCCGCGCTCTCGGCGATCTCGCCGGCCATCAGCGCGGCGCGCGGCAACTCGATCATCGTCCCGACCGAGTACGGCACCGTTACCCCCTCGCGCTCCATGACCTCGCCGCCGACGCGGTCGACCAGTTCCTTCAGGATGTCGAATTCGCGCCGCGTCGCGATCAGCGGCACCATGATCTCGGGCTCGACCGCCGTGCCACCGTCGCGCGCGGCGGAAACCGCCGCTTCGAAGATCGCGACCGCCTGCATCTCGTAGATTTCCGGGAAGGTGATGCCGAGCCGGCAACCCCGATGGCCGAGCATCGGGTTGGTCTCGCGCAGCGCGAGCGTGCGTTGGCGCACCTCGGCAACGCTCTTTCTGATGACTTTCGCCAATTCCTCGAATTCGGGTTCGGTCTTCGGCAGGAACTCGTGCAGCGGCGGGTCGAGCAGCCGGATCGTCACCGGAAGCCCGGCCATGATCTTGAAGATCTCGACAAAATCGGCGCGCTGCATCGGCAGCAGCTTGGCGAGCGCGGCGCGCCGGCCGGGTTCCTCGTCGGCCATGATCATCTCGCGGATCGCGCCGATCCGGTCGGCCTCGAAGAACATGTGCTCGGTGCGCGACAGGCCGATCCCCTCAGCGCCGAAATTGCGCGCCGCGCGGGCGTCGGTCGGGGTCTCGGCGTTGGTGCGCACCTTGAGGCGGCGGAGCTCGTCGGCCCAGCCCATCAACGCGGTAAAATCGCCGCTGAGCTCGGGCTCGATCGTCGGCACCTCGCCTAGTATGACCTCGCCGGTCGAGCCGTTGAGGGTAATCAGGTCGCCGGCGCGCACCTGGATGTTGCGGATGGTCATCGTGCCGGCGACATAATCGATGCGCAGATCGCCGGCGCCGGCGACGCAGGGCCGCCCCATGCCGCGCGCGACTACCGCCGCGTGGCTCGTCATGCCGCCGCGCGTGGTCAGGACGCCGCGCGCCGCGTGCATGCCGTGGATGTCTTCGGGGCTGGTTTCCGCGCGCGCCAGGATCACCGCCTCACCGCGGCTGGCGCAGCTCTCCGCCTCCTCGGCCGAGAACACGAGCTTGCCCGACGCCGCGCCCGGCGAGGCCGGCAGCCCGCGCGCCAGCACATTGACCTTGGCCGACGGGTCGAGCATCGGGTGCAGCAGCTGATCGAGCGAATTCGGCTCGATCCGGCGGATCGCTTCGGCGCGGTCGATGACCCCCTCGCCGACCAGCGACACCGCGATCTTCAGCGCCGCCTGCGCGGTGCGCTTGCCGGTGCGGGTCTGCAGCATCCACAGCCGCCCGCGCTCGACGGTGAACTCGATGTCCTGCATGTCGCGGTAGCGGTCCTCGAGCTTGTCGCGCACCGACAAGAGCTCGCCGAACACCTCCGGCATCACCTCTTCCATCGCCGGCAGGGTGGAGCTGCTGGCCTTTTTGCCGGCGACGGTCAGCGATTGCGGGGTGCGGATGCCGGCGACGACGTCCTCGCCCTGCGCGTTGACCAGGAATTCGCCGTAAAACTCGTTGGCCCCCGTGGAGGGGTTGCGGGTGAACGCGACACCGGTCGCGCAATCCTCGCCGCGGTTGCCGAAAACCATCGCCTGCACGCTGACCGCGGTGCCCCAACTCTCCGGGATGTTGTTGAGCCGGCGATAGGTCAGCGCGCGCTGGTTCATCCACGAGCCGAACACCGCGCCGATCGCGCCCCAGAGCTGCGCCTTGACCTCCTGCGGAAACGGCTCACCGGTCTCGCTCTGGACGATGTCCTTGAAGCCCTGCGCGACGGTTTGCCAATCCTTGGCCGAGAGCTCGGTGTCGAGCGTGACGCTGGCGTCGATCTTGTAGTCGTCGATCACCGCCTCGAAATGGTGATGGTCGATGTCGAGCACGACCTCGCCGTACATCTGCAGAAAGCGGCGATAGCTGTCCCAGGCGAAACGCGGGTCGCCGCTGATTTGCGCGAGGCCCGCGACCGTCTCGTCATTGAGGCCGAGGTTCAACACGGTGTCCATCATCCCCGGCATCGAGGCGCGCGCGCCCGAGCGCACCGAGACCAGAAGCGGGTTCTTCACACCGCCGAGCTTGGCGTCGAGCCCCTGCTCGACCGCCGCCAGCGCGGCCGCGACCTGCCCCTCAAGTTCGGCGGGATAGCTGCGCTGGTGCGCGTAGAAATGGGTGCAGACTTCGGTGGTGATGGTGAACCCCGGCGGCACCGGCAGTCCCAGGCTCGACATCTCGGCGAGGTTGGCGCCCTTGCCGCCCAACAGGTCGCGCAGGTCGGCGCTCCCCTCCGCCGCGCCGCCGCCAAAGCTGTAGACCCATTTCGCCATACCGGGCCCTATCCTTCGATCTGGGAGAAATCGGCGACCTGGTTCATCGTCGCACGTATACGCGCGAGAAGACGCAGGCGGTTCTCGCGCAATTTGGGATCATCCGCATTAACGGTCACCTTGGCGAAAAATTCATCGACATACCGCCGCATCGAAGCCAAATGGCCCATCGCGGCAGGAAACTCTTCGGAACTCAGCGAATGACCGGCATTACCGCCTGTGACCTCCAAATCACTCGCTAACGCATATTCTTCCTGCTCCCGGTATAGCGCCTTATCAGGAGCGTGATCGTAACGCCGATCGTCCCGCCTTTCCTCTATCGATACTATATTCGATGCGCGGCGATAGGCGGTCAGCAGGTTGGCGCCATCGTCTGAATCGATAAACGCTTGCAGAGCCGAGACGCGTGCCAGCAGACGGACTAAATCGTCCTCATTGAGCGCGAAGACCGCAGAGATTAGGTCGTGTCGCACGCCTTGCTCGCGCAGGTGCACTTTGAGGCGGTCAGCAACAAATCCTAGCACCGCATTCGCGGCTTTATCGGTGTTCGTTTGAAATGGCTGGGCAGCCGCTTTAAAAAGCGGCTTTAGCCCGATCCGAAGATCGTTTTCCAAAATTATCCGAATAACGCCTAGGGCGGCGCGACGTAACGCAAAGGGATCGCGCGAGCCAGTCGGAGGCTCCCCGATGGCGAAGAAAGCGGTGAGCGCATCGATCTTATCCGCGAGTGCTACGACCACGCTCGCCGGAGCCGTGGGACAAACGTCATTTGGCCCCAGTGGTCTGTAGTGATCCGCGATAGCGTCCGCGATGACGGCGCTCTTACCATCGTGAAGCGCATAGTAACGACCCATGATGCCTTGCAGCTCAGGGAATTCTCCGATCATTCCGGTCGAAAGATCGGCTTTAGACAGTTGCGTAGCTTGCCTTACGTTCGCTGCGCCTGAACCCGGAACCGGAGTAAGAAGTAACTCCGCCAGTCTCTTCATCCGCTCGACCTTGTCGTACACGCTGCCGAGCTTTTCGTGATAGACGCGCTGCTTGAGCGCCTCGACGCGGTCTTCGAGGCGCGTTTTGCGGTCCTGGTCCCAGAAGAAGCGGGCGTCGGAGAGGCGGGCGCGCAGCACGCGCTCGTTGCCGGCGGCGACGGTCTTGCCGCCGTCGGGGGTCGCATTGTTGGCGACGAACAGGAAGCGCGGCGCCGGGGTGCCGTCGGGGTTGAGGCAGGAGAAATATTTCTGGTGCGTGCGCATCGCCGTCGCCAGCACCTCGGGCGGCAGGCCGTCGGGCAGCGGCCGGACAAAATCGGCGTCGATCCTGCCCATCAGCACGACCGGCCATTCGACAAGGCCCGTCACCTCGTCGAGCAATGCGTCGTCCGGCTTGAGCTTCAATCGTTCGGCTTCGGCGAGTTTGTCGAGGTCCCGCGCGATGATTTGGCGCCGCTCGTTCCAATCGAGCACGACATGCGCCTTAGCCAGCTTGTCGCGATATTCCGCGGCGTTGGCGACCGAGATTTCGTCCGGCGCCAGAAAGCGGTGGCCGCGCGTCACCCGGCCGACCGGCACCGCGCCGAGCGGCAGGTCCAGCACCGCGCCGTCGAACAGGCAGACGACCGAATTCAACGGCCGCACCCAGCGCAGGCCCGACGCCGGGTAGCGCATCGATTTCGGCCAGGTCAGCGCGGTCATCGCCGCGAGCAGCAATTCGGGCAGCACCTCGGCCGTGGCGCGGCCGGGTTGTCGGGTGACGGCGAAATAGAATTCGCCGCGGTCGGTGCTCCGCACCTCGCAATCGTCGATTGACGCGAGCCCCGCCGCGCGCAGGAACCCGTCGATCGCCTGCGGCGGGGCGCCGACGCGCGGGCCGCGCCGTTCCTCGCTGCGGTCGGGCTGGCGCGCCGGAATACCGTCGGCGATCACCACCAGCCGGCGCGGCGTCACGTGCCCGGCGATGCGCGCAGCCGCCACATCGGCGCCGGCGAGCTTGTCGCGGACCAGCCCGGTCAGCTGCTCGATCGCCCGGCGCTGCATGCCCGCCGGGATCTCCTCGGACAGGAGTTCGAGCAACAGCTCACCGCTCATCGGGTGACAACCCCGCAGATTGCCCTTGCCCGGACTTGTTCCGGGCATCCACGTCTTTCGGCCGGCGAAGGTGCTTCGAAACCAACTCGTGGATGGCCGGGCCAAACCCGGCCAAGAGTAACCATGGAAATGGAGATCATGACCGGCATCCCGCCAGCCAGGCCTCGCAGCAGGCCCGAGCCAGCGCCCGCACGCGGCCGATATAGGCGGCACGCTCGGTGACGCTGATCACCCCGCGGGCGTCGAGCAGATTGAACAGGTGGCTCGATTTGAGGCACTGGTCATAGGCGGGCAGCGGCAGAGCTTTGGCGATCAGCGCATTGCACTCGTCCTCGGCATCGGCGAAGTGCTGGAACAGTTTGGTGGTGTTGGCGAACTCAAAATTGTACGCCGAGAACTCCCGCTCGGCGCGCATGAACACATCGCCGTAGGTGATGCGGCCCGCGCCCTCGACGCCGTTGAAATCGAGGTCGTAGACGCTTTCGACCCCCTGCACGTACATCGCCAGCCGTTCGAGCCCATAGGTCAGTTCGGTCGAGACCGGGTCGCACTCAATCCCACCGACCTGCTGGAAATAGGTGAACTGGCTGACCTCCATCCCGTCGAGCCACACCTCCCAGCCGAGCCCCCAGGCGCCGAGGGTCGGGCTTTCCCAATCGTCCTCGACAAAGCGGATGTCGTGGCGCGACGCATCGATGCCGATCGCCGCTAGGCTGTCGAGATAGAGTTCCTGGCTGTCGGCCGGCGACGGCTTCAGGATCACCTGCAGCTGGTAGTAATGCTGCAGCCGGTTGGGGTTGTCGCCGTAGCGCCCGTCGGTTGGGCGCCGCGACGGCTGGACATAGGCGGCCTTCCACGGTTCGGGCCCGAGCGCGCGCAGCGCGGTCGCGGGGTGGAACGTGCCGGCGCCGACCTCGAGGTCGAGCGGCTGCAGGATCACGCAGCCTTGCGCCGCCCAATAAAGCTGCAATTCGAGGATCAGGCCCTGGAAGCCGAGCGGCTTGCTGGCGGCGGCCATCGACATCCCGTCAGCGCGGCTGCGGGCAGTCGGCCCGGCCGCAAGCCGGCGCGTTGGCCGCGACATAGGTGGCGCAGACCCGGCAGGAGACGAGATCCTCGGCCTCGATCATCGGCTGCGGCCGGGGGCGCGGCGGCGGACGCTGCGGCGGCGCCGGCGGCCGCACGCGGTTGAACGCCTTGACGACATGCCACGCAGCGAAAACCACGATCAGGATGACAAAGAGCTCGGGGAGTCCGGCGAACATTTTCGAGGTTTAGGGTCGCCCGGCCTTAGGGTCAACAGACCTATAGCCCAAACCGCGCCCAAAGCAGCCGCGCTTCCAGCCAATCGACGAGATCGGCGGCAAGGCCGAGCCCTTGCGCCTCGATGCCGCGCACCGGCCGCGGCAGGAACCAGCGCCGCCGCCGCTCGCTGGCGAGGGACACGAGGCGAACCCGATCGCCGAAGCGGGCGCGCATCACCGCGCGCAGGTCGCCGATGCCATCGATGAGGCCCTTGGCGAGCGCCATGCGGCCAGTCATCACCTCACCCGAAAATAGCGTATCGTCGGTCGGGTCGATCTTGCCGATACGCCGGCGTTTTACGTGGTCCTTGAATGCCGCATGGATGTCGCCCTGCAACGCTTCCAGCCGCTCGACATCGCGCTCGGCCTCGGGCAGGAACGGGTCGAGCAGCGACTTGTTCTCGCCGGCGGTGTGCAGCCGACGCTCGATGCCGAGCCGGTCGATCAGCCGGGTAAAGCCGAACCCGCCGCTGACCACGCCGATCGATCCGAGCAGCGAGGTTTCGTCGGCGTAGACCTCGTCTCCGGCGAGCGCCAGCCAATAGCCGCCCGATGCCGCGACATCCTCGGCGAAGGCGAAGACCGGCACCTGCTTCTCGTCGGCGAGCTGGCGGATGCGGCGGTACAGCAGCGAGGATTGCACCGGCGAGCCGCCCGGCGAATTGACGACGATCGCCACCCCGGCGAGGCGCTTCATCCGGAACGCCCTGTCGAGCGCGTTGGCGTGAGTGGCGAGCGACATCGCACCGCGCCGCTGCCGGGAGGCGATGACACCATCGAACCGCAGCACCGGAACGACCGGCGGCGGATTGCGGAAACGCTCGATCAGATCGGAAAACTTCATGCATCTTCAGATGGGTATCGCGGCCGGCTTCGGCCAGTGCGCGCCTACAGCGCCAGCGCCTCGGCGCCGCGCAGCACCGCTTCGGCGGCCTGCGAGAAGCGGCCATCGGCTTCGTGCAGCAGCATCCCGACGGCGAGCCGGGCGGGCGAGGCGACCTGCTTGCGCGCCCGCACCAGAATCCGGGTCGCCGGCCGCCCCTGCCCCGGCCACAGCGGAAAGACCACGACCTCGCCGGCCCGACCGGCGATCTTGCCGAGCACCGCGTCGATCCGGTCGGCGCGATGGATCAGGGTCACGCTGCCCCTCGGCTTCACCATCGACAGCGCGAACCGTATCCAATCGCCGAGCTCGGCATCGCCTTCGATCGTCGCCTCGGCCCGCGCCGGGTTTGGCGTCTCGTTGGCGCGGCCGCGTTCGAGATAAGGCGGGTTGGCGATCACGTGGTCGAACGCGCCGGCGCTGATCCGCGGCGGCGGTTGCAGCAAATCGCCGACCATGACCGAGGCGCGTTGCTGCAGACCGTTCAGGATGATGTTGTCGCCGGCGATGCGCACCAGCTCGCGCTGGCGTTCGAGGCCGGCGACCCGGCATTGCGGCTCGCGCGCCGCGACGCACAGCATCGCCGCGCCGGTGCCGCAGCCGATGTCGAGCACGAGCTGGCCCGGCTCGACCGGCACCGCCGCGGCGAGGAACACCGCGTCGATCGAGGCGCGCGCGCCGTCGACCGGCTGGCGCAAGCGAACCCGGCCGCCGAGCAAGCTGTCTTCGCTGAGCGCTATGCCGTCCTCGGGCAGGCTCATGCGCCGGGATCCGCCTCGGTGATCAGGCTGGTGGCGCGGCCGTGATCGCGTTTGGCAACCATCAGCCGCCGCTGGATCGCCCCGATGCTGCCTTCGACGAGGCTCGTGTGCTGGTCGAGGACCAAGCAGCCGATCCCGGCATCGGCCAGCAGCGCCTCGATCCACGACAGCCGGACCAGATCGTTGGTGCGCAGCAACTCCTTCATCGGCGGCCCGTTAGCTGTCGGCGATCCAGCCGGTAAGGCTCCGGCACTTGACCGGGCACCCCGTCACTCTATGCTCGCTCGCCTTCGGGCACGTCAAGCTTCGCCGCCGCCGGGCGTCAGAGCGCCGATCGAGGAGTAATCGTGGCCCCTCCGGTACCGAGCATCGATCGTGCGCCCGACCGCCCGGCCGCGTCCCTGGATCCGCTGTTTCGGCTGATGTCCGGCGATCTGGAACGAGTCAACACGCTGATCGTCGAGCGCATGCACAGCCCGGTCGCGCTGATCCCGCAGGTTGCCGGACACATCGTCTCGGCCGGCGGCAAACGGTTGCGGCCGCTCTTGACGCTCGCCTGCGCGCGACTCGGCGGGTATCGCGGCGACCGCCATATCGCGATCGCCGCCGTGGTCGAGTTCATTCACACCGCGACCCTGCTGCACGACGACGTGGTCGACACCAGCGAGCTGCGCCGCGGGCGCGATACCGCGAATGCGGTCTGGGGCAACAAGCCGGCGATCCTGGTCGGGGATTTCCTGTTCGCCCGCGCCTTTCAGCTGATGGTCGAGGACGGTTCGCTGCGCGTGCTGGAGATCCTGTCGCGTGCTGCTTCGGTCATCGCCGAGGGCGAGGTGAACCAGTTGATGACCGCGAACGACACGACGACCACCGAAGACGCCTACCTGGCGGTGATCGAGGCGAAGACCGCGGCGCTGTTCGCGGCGGCGAGCCGGGTGGGCGCGGTGCTCGCCGAACGCCCGGTTGACGACGAGATGGCGCTCGAACGGTTTGGACGCAATCTCGGCATCGCCTATCAACTGATCGACGACATGCTCGATTTCTCGGCGCGCCAGACCGAGCTCGGCAAGACGGTTGGCGACGATTTCCGCGACGGCAAGATCACACTGCCGATCGTCATCGCCTTCGCCCGCGGCGATGCCGAGGAGCGGTCCTTCTGGCGCCGCACGCTCGAAGATGGCGAGCAGCAGACGGGCGATCTCGAGCGCGCGGTGCGCATCCTCGAACGCCGCGGCGCGCTGGCCGAAACGCTGGCGCGGGGACGTGCCTATGCCGGCTCGGCGATCGACGCGCTCGACCGCTTTCCCGACAGCCCGCTGCGCCGCGCCCTCACCGAAGCCGCCGCTTTCGCCACGGAACGCGGCTTCTGATTGCGGATTTGCCGTATTGGCGCTATAGAGCGCGCCCACACGGGCGCCGGACACGGCGGAGTGTAGCTCAGCCTGGTAGAGCACTGCTTTCGGGAGGCAGGGGCCGGAGGTTCAAATCCTCTCACTCCGACCATTCATCGATAAGTTCCGTTACCTAGACTAGATCCCACGCCAATTCGCCCCCGACCGTCATTCGGCGATCGGGGGCGCCGCGCTTCCGCGAGGTCGCGACGATTCCGGGCGAACGGGCTCTCCTACTCCCAGAAAGCCATCACGATCTTGTTCTGTTCGTCGAGGATCAGGTTGATCCGGTTCGGGTTGTGGATGTCGCCCTTGACCCCGTGAGTCGGCGAGATCGGACGGTAGTCGGGCGGCAGGTCGCCGCCATAGATCACGCCGGGGCCGGCCTGCCCCTGTCCCTTGTCGACAAAGGCCTTGCCGACGCAATCCTTGCAGTCGACGGCCTTGACCTGCGCCTGGGCGCTTCCGTTCATCTGCTTGAGCTGCAACGCGTTGCCAAAGGCGCGGACGCGGACGCCCTTGAACGGATGGCTGGCATCGAGCGTGAAGCTGGCCGAGATCGGCATGAAGCCCTCGGCCTTCTGCGACTGTTCGGGGCTGGTCGCGATGAACTGCAGATCGAGCACGTCGTCGGCCGGCTTGCCGTAGAAGAACGGCACCAGCGTCGGTGCGCTCCACCCCGCCGAGCTGGCGAGACCGGTGACGCGGACGATGTCGACCTTGGGATCGAGCGCGCCATGAATGACTTCGATGCCGGTCACATAAAGCACCGGCACTTCGAGCGCCCGGGTCCCGCCGGACGGCCCGGCGGCATTGGCATCGTTGCCCGCCGGCGCATAGCCTTGCGAATTATCGCCCTGCCCGCCCGGCGCGGCGCCCTGCGCGAAGGCGCTGCCGGAAAGGCCCGCCGCCACGACCAGGGCCGCGGCAATCGCGCCAAGCTTCGTATGGTTCGTCTTCATCCCCATCCTCCCCAAGTGAACGCCACGGATGCGGCCACCGCCTACCCAACCGGCGAGGCACTGCCGGGCGGCCGCGCCGCCTCCCTGCCCCCCATTAGTTCCGGAAACCGCTCGAGCCGATCCAGAACCAGATCGGTCGCCCGCATCTTGGTCATCCGGCAATAGGTCGTTTCAGCGGTCGCAAAGCTGCCGTTCTCGAACAGCTTGTTGACCGGTTCGCCGCCGCCGCACACGCTGAAATACTCGCAGCGCCCGCGGCACAAAGCGATACCGGCGTCGATATCGGCCTTCATCCGCGACAGAAGAGGCCGCTCGGCCAGCTCGACCAGGCGATCGCGATTGACGTTGCCGAGCACGAAATCGCCGTAGAGCGGGCTCTTGAGCCCCAGCAACTCGGGCGAGAAGGTGGCGATGTTGCCGGTCCAATCCATGCTGGTGATCGCGAACGGCGTCGCCAACTGATTGAAGAATCCAGCATTCTGCGGCCGAAAGATGTTGCGCTGCGCCTCGTCGATCTCGCGGATGAAATGGATCTTGCCGGGATGCGCCGCCGAAAGACGCCAGAATTCGCTGAGGAAGCGGTAGTACGCATCCTCGATGCCGATCTCGGCGAAACTCGCCGAGCGATGCTCGCCCTCGCTTTCCTCGACATTGAAACAGACGTGCTCGATCCCCTCGGCGAGGTAGAAATCGAACATCTCGGCCGGCGCCGCCAGGCTCTGCGGGGTTAGCACCGAGATCACGTGGAACGGCACCCCACGCACCTTCAAGCGTCGGATGCCGGCCACCGTCTTGTCGAACGTGCCGCGGCCCGAGCGGGTGATCCGGTTGAGGTCGTGCAGATGCCTCGGCCCGTCGACGCTGACGCCGACATTGACGCCGCACTCGCCGATGAACTCGCACCAGGCGTCGTCAATCAGTGTGCCGTTGGTCTGAAATGAGTGCCTGACGGTAATCTCCGCCGGCTTGAGTTCGTCGATCAAGGCGAAGGCGCGGCGGTAGAAGGCAACGGGAAGCACCAGCGGTTCGCCGGCATGCCAGACCACGCTCAGTCCATCCCCGGCCCAGCCCGAGACAAAAACCTGGCTGAACAGGTTGCGAAGCGTCTCCTCCGCCACCACCGACTTGTTGGTGCGCTCCGGCAGATAGCAGTAACGGCAATCGATATTGCAAAACGGGGTCGGCTGGACGACCAGCAGCTGAATCTGGGGCATGGTCGACGCCTCCAGATGATACCCGCCGTCCGCTCCCGAGGCCTGGCGCCTACCAGTTGCGGAACCAGTTGCCCCAGTTGTTCCAGTTGTGCCAGTTGTTCCAATTGGGCCAGCCCCGGCCACCGCGATATCCCCAGCCCCAATTACCCCAGGCCAGCCGGCCGTCGGCCTTAGCGGCGTCGGCCCTGGTCTGATCGATTGCCGTTACCGCGTCGCGCACCGCAGCGAGCCGCTCGGAGACTTTCTCCTTCTCGACCGCCGAAGGCTGCGCGCCGGCCGGCTGCTCGCTCGCCACGGCGGGAGCCGCGGCGCCCAGCGCCAAAGACACGCCCACGGCCCCGGCGGGCGCCAGCTGGGTTAGGATCGTCTGGTATTTCTGCCGCAGCGACAATGTCTCCTCCTTCATCGGCGACCGTTTTGAACACAATTCCAGGCGGAATGCGCCCGGGATATCGGCTAAGGAGCCCGCCCAGCCGGTTCGCCGAGCGTCAAAGATACGAGACGTCGGGGACAAAAGTTCCGGGCGCTGCTATAGCCCGGACCGAAGCGTGCGTCAATTTGGCCCTCTGCGTTCATCGCTCAGCCCGGCTCTCCCCTCTCGCTGCGTTTCTCGACCCACGGCGGATCGAGCGCCGCTATCCGTGCGTAGATCGGGCAGCTCGGCTCATGCGCGCCGCGGAGATATCCAAGGCTCATCAGGAACTCGTTGACGATCTCTCCGCCGGTGAAGCGAAAAGTCTTCTTGAACAGCCTGACCCATTCCTCGCGCGGTCGCGGATGGTGCGAATCGAGCCAGCCGGCGAACGATCCGTATTCGCGGCGCAGCTCCCGGATGCGCCGCGCATTGTCGATGACGGCCGCGATCTTCAGGCGGTTGCGGATGATCCCGGCATCCGTCATCAGGCGCTCGGTATCGGCCGCGCCGAAAGCGGCGACCTCGTCGACATTGAAATCGGCGAAGGCGGCGCGAAACGCCGCGCGCTTGCGCAGGATCGTCGCCCAGGACAGTCCGGCCTGGTTGATCTCCAGCACCAGCCGTTCGAACAACACCGCCTCGTCACGCGACGGAAAGCCGTATTCATCATCGTGATAGCGCCCGTGCAGCGGATTGCCGGGCGCGGCAAGACAATAGGCGGCGCTCACCTCATCCCCCGCGAAAGCTGAACCACGGCTCCTTGACCAGGATATAGATGCCGACCCAGAGGACCGCGGCGATCGCCGAGGTCAGCGCCGCCTTGCGCCCCATATGCGGATGCTTCGGCGCACCGAAGCCGTAGCCGGTGTCGTCGGGCTCGGTCGGCTTGACCCAGAGCGGCAGGGTCATGAACAGCACCACCCACCAGGTCAGAACATAGACGACGATTCCGGTGACCCAGCCCATGGTCCCTGGCCATCAAACCTCTTCGAGCTCGACCAGCGTGCCGCAGAAATCCTTCGGGTGCAGGAACAGTACCGGCTTGCCGTGCGCGCCGGTACTGGGCTCGCCGTCGCCGAGCACGCGCGCGCCCGCCGCCCGCAGGCGGTCGCGCGCCGCCCTGATATCGGGCACCTCATAGCAGACATGGTGCATCCCGCCCTCGGGGTTGCGTGCGAGAAAACCGCGCACCGGCGAGTCCGCCCCCAACGGCTTCAGCAGTTCGATGCGCGTGTTGCCCAGCTCGACAAACACCGCAGTGACGCCATGCTCGGGCAGCGCATGCGGCGGCAATACCGTGGCGCCGAGCGTGTCGCGGTAGAGCGCCGCCGCCGCGGCGAGGTCGGGGACGACGATCGCGACATGGTTCAGCTTTCCGATCATCTCGCTTTTTCGATCCCCTTGAGCCTTACAGCCGGATGAGTTGCACCTCGATCAGCGCCCGCTTGCCGATCCGCTCGTTGACCGCCTTGCGCAGCGCGCGGTTCGCGGCATCGCGTACCCTCGTATCGTCGTGCCGCATGGCTCGCGGCAGCGCCTCGACCGCAGCGGTCACCGCAGCGCCCAGCGCGGTAGAGACATCGGCCGTCTCATGCGCCTCGACAAGCCCGATCAGGGTGATTTGCGGCGGCGCGGCAAGGCCGCCGCCGCGATCGACGACTATTGCGGCGACAACCCCGCCCTGATTGCCGACCCGCTTGCGCTGCTGGAACACCATCCCGCCGACCGGCAACAGCCGTTTTCCGTCGCTGGCGACGCGGCCCGCCGGCACCTGGCCCTCGATCGTGGCGCCCTGCGCGTCGAGACGCACGACATCGCCGTTCTCGATGATCAGCGCGTCGGCGACCTGGCAATCCATCGCCAGATCGGCATGGGCCGCGAGGTGCCGCGCTTCGCCATGCACCGGGATCGCCACCTTGGGCCGCACCATCTGGTACATCCGCACCAGCTCGGCGCGCGCCGGATGGCCCGAGACATGGACGAAATGGTCGGTCTCGGTGACGATCTCGACGCCGAGCCGCACCAAGGCATTCTGCAGGCGGCCGATCGCCTTCTCGTTGCCGGGGATGATGCGCGACGAGAAGATCACGACATCGCCATCCTCGAGCACGATGTGCGCATGGTCTTCGCGGGCGATGCGCGCCAAGGCCGCGCGCGGCTCGCCCTGGCTGCCGGTGCAGATCAGCAGGATCCGGTCCGACGGGACATAGCCCGCCTCGTCCTCGGTCAGGAAGCGCGGCAGATCGTTGAGATAGCCGTTCTCACGCGCCGCCTTGTCCATGCGCCACAGCGAGCGGCCGATCAGCGCCACGTCGCGGCCGTGCGCCTGCGCCGCCCGCGCAATCGTGTGCAGCCGGGCAACATTCGATGCGAAGCAGGCGACCGCTATCCGGCCCTGGTAGCGCCCGATCAGCTCGGTCAGCGACTGGCGTAATTCGGCTTCGGAGCCGGAAGTGCCGTCCTTCAGCGCGTTGGTCGAGTCGCCGACCATCGCGATGACGCCCTCGTCGCCGATGCGGATCAGCGCCGCTTCGTCGGTGACGTCGCCGATCAGCGGATCGGGGTCGAGCTTCCAGTCGCCCGTGTGCATGACCGTGCCGACCGGCGTGCGGATCGCGACGGCGTTCGGCTCCGGGATCGAATGGGTCAGCGTGACCAGTTCCAGCTCGAACGGACCGATCGAAAACCGGCCCGACATCGGCACGATGGTGATCTTTGCCCGGCCCGCGAGCCCGGCTTCCTCCAGCTTCGCCTTCAGCAGGGAGGCGGTGAACGGCGTCGCCCAGATCGGGCATTGCAGCTGCGGCCACAGATAGGGGATCGCGCCGATATGGTCTTCGTGCGCGTGGGTCGCGACGATGCCGAGGAGCTTGTCCTTGCGCTCGACGATAAAGGCGGGGTCGGGCATCACCACATCGAGCCCCGGCTGCGTATCGTCGCCAAAGGTGACGCCGCAATCGAGCATCAGCCATTGACCGCGATAGCCGTAAAGGTTGAGGTTCATCCCGATCTCGCCGCTGCCGCCGAGCGGGACGAAATAAAGTCCCTTCTCGTCGCGCTCGATCGTGCGGTCCAACGCCGTGACGTCGCCCTTGGGCGCGGTCTTTTGGGCCCCCTGGGCTTTCATCGCCCTGGGATCATCGGTTGCGATTGCGCCGGTAGATCAGCCGAAGCCCCCACAGCGTCAGATCGGGATCGACCTTCTCGATCGCCTTGGTCGCTCCGGCGAAGAGCGGCGCGAGACCGCCGGTCGCCACCGTCGCCATCTTCTCGCCGCGCTCCTCGCGAACCCGATTCACCAGCCCTTCCAGCATCCCGACATAGCCCCAGAACACACCCGACTCCATTGCCGAAATCGTGTTGCGCCCGACGACGGCGGGCGGCTTGCGGATCGCGATGTGCGGCAATTGCGCCGCCGCCATCTCCAACGCCTGAAGCGACAGGTTCGGTCCGGGCGCGATGATGCCGCCGCAGTAATTGCCCCCCTTGTCGACGACGTCGAAATTGGTCGCGGTGCCGAAATCGATGACCATCAGCGGCGCCTTGTAGCGGTCCTGCGCCGCGACCGCGTTGGCGACGCGGTCGGCCCCGACATTCTGCGGCGGCATGTCGACATCGATGCCGATCCCCGGCTGGCAATTCGCGCTGCCGACGATGAGCGGTTCGCTGTTGAGATAGCGCCGGCAGAGCTGCAGCAGGTTGAAGCTCGCCTCCGGCACGACATTGGCAACGATCGTCGCGTCGATGTCGCCGGGCTTTAGGTTCGCGAGAGCGAGAAGCTGGGTCAGCCACACCGCATATTCGTCGGCGGTGCGCCGCGCATTGGTCGAGACCCGCCACGAGGCCCGCAGCGCGTCGCCCTCGTAAACCGCGAAGACCGCGTTGGTGTTGCCGGAATCGATCGCCAGCAGCATCAGGCCGTGGCCGGAAAAATCTCGCCGGCGGCGATGCGGCGGCTGCCGCCGGCCACGCCGAGCAGCAGCGCGCCGTCGCCGTCGAGATCGAGAAAGCGCCCCTCGAGCGTGTCGCGTTCGAGCCGCACCTGCACCGGCTCGCCGAGGCCGCTCGCCCGCGCGAGCCATGCCTCGCGGATCGGGGCGAACCCCTCCTCGCGCCAGCGGGCGAGCCATTTGGCGAAATGGCGGGCAAATACCGAGATCATCGTCAGCGGCACGATTTCCGGGGCGCCCTCCGCGGCCAGTGAGGTGGCTGGGTAAGGCGTGTCGCTCGGCGACGATGCGAGGTTGACGCCGACACCCAACACGACGAAGTCCGGGATGTCGCCGGCGATCATCTCGGTTTCCAGGAGGATGCCGGAAACCTTCTTGCCGTTGGCGAGAAGGTCATTCGGCCATTTGCAAAGCAATCCGATTTCCGGAGCAAGCTCGCCGATCGCGCCGCCGATGCCCAGCGCCGCGACAAAGCCAAGCTGCGCCGCGGTCCCGGCCCGGCAATTCGGCCGCAGCAGCGTCGACGAATAGAGGTTGCCCGGCGGGGACGCCCAATTGCGGCCGCGCCGCCCGCGCCCGGCTGTCTGTGCCTTGGCGCAGACAATCAGCCCTTCCGCCTCGCCCTCGCGCGCCAGGCGCTTGGCTTCGTCGTTGGTGCTGCCGATCGTGTCGTAAGCGGCCAGCCGAAAGAGCGATGGAAGCGGCGTCTGGCCGTTCATCGCGGGAAAAGCGAGGCCGCCGCGGCCTCGGCGCTGCCGACCACGGGATCGGGCAGCAGGAAGAAGAACAGCGTCACGATCGCGGTAACCACCAACACGGCCTTCAGCTCGATCGCGATCGGCCGGTCGAACGCCCCGGCCGGCTCGTCGAAATACATCACCTTGACGATCCGCAGGTAATAGAACGCTCCCACAACGCTGGCGACGACGCCGATGATGGCGAGCCCGATCAATTTCGCGTCGATCGCGGCGACGAAGATGTAGAGCTTGGAAAAAAACCCGGCGGTCGGCGGGATGCCCGCCATCGCGAACATGAAGATCGCCAGCGCCAGCGCCAAGCCCGGCTGCGAGCGCGACAGGCCCGCCAGGTCGTTGATGCCTTCGAGCATCTTGCCGTTCTGCCGCATGCAGAGGATCACCGCGAAGGTGCCGACATTCATGAAGAGGTAGATCGCCATATAGACGAGAACGCCGCGGATGCCCGCCGGCGTCGCCGCCGCGAGGCCGATCAGCGCGTAGCCGATATGGCCGATCGAGCTGTAGGCCATCAGCCGCTTGATGTTGGTCTGCGCGATCGCCGCGACCGCGCCCAGCACCATCGAGGCGACCGAGAGGAACACGATCACCTGCCGCCATTCGGCCAGCATGCCGCCGAACGGCTCGATCAGGAAGCGTATGAAGAGCGCGATAGCCGCCATCTTCGGGGCGACCGCGAAGAACGCGGTGACCGGGGTCGGGGCGCCCTCGTAGACGTCCGGCAACCACATGTGGAACGGCACCGCCGAGACCTTGAAGGCGAGCCCGACCGTGACGAAGACAACGCCGATGATCAGCCCCGGCGAGGCATGGCTCGCCCCGATCAAGATCTTCGCCAGCGCCGCAAAACTCGTCGTCCCGGCAAAACCGTAGATCATCGAGGCGCCGTACAGCAGCATCCCCGACGACAACGCGCCCAGCACGAAATACTTCAGCCCTGCCTCGCTCGAACGGACCGAATCCCGGTCGAAGCTGGCTACGACGTAGAGCGCCAGGCTCTGCAATTCGAGGCCGAGATAGAGCGTGATCAGGTCGTTGGCCGAAACCATGACCATCATCCCGGTGGTCGCCAGCAGCACCAGCACCGGGAACTCGAACCGCGCGATCTGATGCTCCTCGTTGTAGCGCATCGCCATCACGATCGACACCGCCGAGCCGATCAGCACCAGCGCCTTCATGAAGAGCCCGAAGGCATCGGTCACGAACATGCCGTAGAAGGCGACATGCCGGTCGAGCCCGAGCCGCGCCGCCAGGATGAGGATGCCGATTAGCACCAGCACCGCGAGCCACGAGACGAGCCGGGTCGAGCCCTCGCCGCGGAACACGCCGATCAGCAGCAGCACCATAGCGGCGATGGCGAGCGCAATCTCCGGCAGCGCCGGCAGGAAATCGGGGGCGGCGGCGAGCGGCATCGCGGTCTACTCCGCGCTCGCGCGCTGGCCGGCCTGCGCGGCGCCGACCTGCTGCACCAGATGATCGACCGAGGCGCGGATCGGCGTCAGGAACGAGCTCGGGTAGACGCCCATCCACAACACCAGGATCAAGAGTGGCGCGAACACCGCCTTCTCCCGCGGCGTGAGGTCGAGAATGTTGCGCAGATCGTCGCGCGTGATCGTGCCGAAAATCACCCGGCGATAAAGGTAGAGCATATAGGCGGCGCCGAGGAACAATGCGGTCGCCGCCAGAAAGCATTCGAGCGTCGACACCCGGAACGTCCCCAGGAGGATCAGGAACTCGCCGACAAACCCGCTTGTCCCCGGCAACCCGACCGAGGCCAGCATGAACGCCATGAAGACGAACGCATAGGCGGGCATGCGTTCGACGAGCCCGCCATAGCGGGCGATGTCGTAAGTGTGCATCCGGTCATAGATCACGCCAACGCAAAGGAACAGCGCGCCCGAAACGAGACCGTGGCTCAGCATCTGGATGACCGCGCCCTGCACCGCCTCGCTGGTCGCCGCGAAGATGCCCATCGTCACGAAGCCCATATGGGCGACCGACGAATAGGCGATCAGCTTCTTCATGTTGGTCTGCGCCAGCGCGACGAGCGAGGTGTAGATCACCGCGATCGCCGAGAGCGCGAACATCATCGGCGTGAAATAATGCGAGGCGAGCGGGAACAACGGCAGCGAAAAGCGCACGAACCCGTACCCGCCCATCTTCAAAAGAACGCCGGCTAGGATAACCGATCCGGCGGTCGGCGCCTCGACATGCGCGTCGGGAAGCCAGGTGTGGACCGGCCACATCGGCACCTTGACCGCGAAAGATGCGAAAAAGGCGAGGAACAGCCATTTCTGCAGCCCGAACGAGAAGTGCGACGAGGCAAGCAGCGTGGGAATGTCCATCGTATGTGGATCGGTGTTGAAATAGACGGCGATGATCGCCAGCAGCATCAGCACGGAACCGAGCAGCGTGTAGAGGAAGAATTTGAACGCGGCATAGACCCGGTTGCTGTGGCCCCACACCCCGATGATCAGGAACATCGGGATCAGCACGCCCTCGAAAAACACGTAGAACACGATGAGATCGAGCGCGCAGAACATGCCCACCATCAGCGTCTCGAGGACGAGGAAGGCGATCATGTATTCCTTGACCTGGGCATGCACCGATTGCCAGCTCGCGGCGACGCAGAGCACGGTCAGCAGGGTCGAGAGCAGCACGAAGAACAGCGAAATCCCGTCGATCCCCATGTGATAGTTGATCGCGAACCCGCCGATTTTGATCCAACGCGCCTCCTCGACAAATTGGAACGCCGCCGTCGCCGGGTTGAAATCGATCCACAGCAGCAGCGACAGCAGAAACACGATGATCGAAGTCGACAGCGCGATGTTCTTGGCGTTGCGCGCGACGATCTCGGCGTCGCCGCGCGTCGTCAGGATAAACCCGGCCCCCACCAGCGGCAGGAAGGTGACGAGCGACAGCAGCGGCCAGTGGCTCATGGTTTGTCCCATTGGGCGCTTACCGCTTCCTTATCGCCGCCCCCGCGAAAGCGGGGGTCCAGGGCAAGCGACGTAGCGTTGGCCCTGCATTCCCGCTTTCGCGGGAATGACGAGTTTCTTATTTCTGCGGGGCTCAGCATCACCATCACCGCGGGATCAGGTACCAGGTGATCAGCGCGACGACGCCGATCAGCATGGCGAAGGCGTAGTGGTAGACGTAGCCGGTCTGCAGCCGGCTCGCCTCGCGCGCCAGCTCGCGCGTCGCGGCGGCGATGCCGTCCGGACCCAGCCCGTCGATGATCGTGCCGTCGCCGGTCTTCCAAAGCCCGTCGCCGAGGCTGAACGCGCTGCGCACGAAGAGCCGATCGTAGAGCTCGTCGAAATACCATTTGTTCAGTAGGAACAGATAGAGCGCGCGGAACCGCATCGCCATCTCGGCCGGGATGCCCGGCCGCACGATGTAGCAGATATAGGCGAGCGCGATGCCGGTGACCCCGGCGATCAGCGGCAGGAGATCGATAAAGGTCGAATTGTGTTCCATCGCCGCGAGAGAATCGTGCGCGGGCAGCACCAGGATCGCCTGCTTCCAGAACGCAACCCGATCCTCGCCGATAAAATACGGCGCGGCGAAATAGCCGACGAAGATTGCTCCCGCCGCTAGAACGAAGAGCGGCAGCAGCAT
This sequence comes from Allostellaceae bacterium, assembly GCA_035648415.1. GTDB lineage: Bacteria > Pseudomonadota > Alphaproteobacteria > ATCC43930 > CGMCC-115725 > DATARH01. The sequence continues at coordinate 13,756 of DASRLO010000093.1, read as the reverse complement.
GACCCACGGGCTTTCGTGAATGTGGTGCTGGGTCTCGTGATCGGCGCGCGAGGTGCCGTGGAAGGTCATGATCAGCAGCCGCCACGAGTAGAACGCGGTCAGAAAGGCGGTGAAGACGCCGAGGCAGAACGAATACCGCCCGACCGCCGTCCCCGACGCCCAGGCGGCGGCGAGGATCGAATCCTTGGAGAAATAGCCCGAAAAGAACGGGATGCCCGCCAAGGACAGGCTGCCGATCCACATCAGCACATAGGTGATCGGGATTTTGTTCCACAACCCGCCCATGCGCCGCATGTCCTGCTCGCCCGACATCGCGTGAATCACAGAGCCGGCGCACAGGAACAGCAGCGCCTTGAAGAAGGCGTGGGTGAACAGGTGGAACATCGCCGCGCCGTAGGCCGAGACGCCGGCGGCGAAAAACATGTAGCCGAGCTGCGAACAGGTCGAATAGGCGATGACGCGCTTGATGTCGTTCTGCGCCATGCCGATGCTGGCGGCGAACATGCACGTCGTGCCGCCGATCACCCCGACCATGGCCAGCGCGCCCGGCGCATATTCGAACATCGGCGACAGCCGCGCCACCATGTAGACGCCGGCGGTCACCATCGTCGCGGCGTGGATCAGCGCCGACACCGGGGTCGGCCCCTCCATTGCGTCGGGCAGCCAGGTATGGAGGCCGAGCTGCGCCGATTTTCCCATCGCCCCGACAAAGAGGAGGATGCAGGCGAGGGTCAGCGCCGGCACCTGCCAGCCGAGGAAATTCATCACCTCGTGCGTCGCCGCCGGCGCCTTGCCGAACACCGTCTCGAAATCCAGGGACCCGAAAATCACGAACACCGCGAAGATGCCGAGCGCGAACCCGAAATCGCCGATCCGGTTGACGACAAAGGCCTTGATCGCCGCCGCGTCGGCGGTGTCGCGGTCGTACCAGAAGCCGATCAGGAGGTACGAGCAGAGACCGACCCCCTCCCAGCCGAAGAACATCTGCACGAAATCGTTGGCCGTCACCAGCATCAGCATGAAGAAGGTGAACAGGCTCAGATAGGCCATGAACCGCGGGATGGAATGGTCATGGGCCATGTAGCCGATCGAATAGATGTGGACCATCGCCGAGACGATGGTCACGACGAGGATCATCACCCCGCTGAGCGTATCGAGGCGCAGCGACCACGCGACATCGACGCCGCCGGCGGCGATCCAGGTCACCAAGGTTTGCACCTGCGGCGCCGACTGCCCCATGACGTCGCGGAACACCAGAATGCCGAATGCCGCCGACAGCACGAGCGCGCCGCAGGTCACGATTTGCGCGCCGCGATCGCCGATCGCCCGGCCGAAGAACCCGGCGATCGCGGCGGCCAAAAGCGGCAGGAAAACGACGAGAGCGACCACGGCGCTAACCCCGCATCATCCGGATGTCCTCGACCCGGATCGTCCCGCGGTTGCGGAAATAAACCAGCAGAATGGCGAGCCCGATAGCGGCTTCCGCCGCCGCCACCGTCAGCACGAACATCGCGAAGACCTGGCCGACCAGATCGTTGAGCACGACCGAGAAGGCAACGAAATTGATGTTGACCGCGAGCAGCATCAGCTCGATCGACATCAGGATGATGATGACGTTCTTGCGGTTGAGAAAAATCCCGAAAATCCCGAGCGTGAAGAGGATTGCCGCGACGGTCAGGTAATGAGCGAGCCCGATCGTCATGGCGCTAATCCGCGACCCCGGCGCCGACCGGCGCCTTGACTACTTCGACGGTCTGGTTGCGGACCCGCCCGAGCTGGTCGGCGATGACTTGCCGCCGCGTCCCGACGCGATGGCGCAACGTCAGCACGATCGCCCCGATCATCGCGACGAGCAGAACCATCCCCGCCATCTGGAAGGCGAAGACGTAGCGCGTATAGAGCAGGTCGCCTAGCGCGCGGGTATTGGTGAAATGTGCACCCGTGGGCAGCGGCGCGGCGGCGACGCCCGCGACATTGGGCACGATCACCCAGCTGCCGAACACGAAGATCAGCTCCGCTAGCAGGATGAAACCGATCAGCGCGCCGATCGGAAGATACCTCGCGGCGCCGCTGCGAAGCTGGGCGAAATCGATGTCGAGCATCATCACGACGAAAAGGAACAGCACCGCGACCGCGCCGACATAGACGATGATGAGGATCATCGCCAGGAACTCGGCCCCCATCAGCACAAAGAGACCCGCCGCGTTGAAAAAGGCGAGGATCAGGAACAGCACCGAATGCACCGGATTGCGCGCCGAGACGACCATCACGCCCGAGGCGATAGCCAGCGCGGCGAACAGGTAGAACATGATCGCGGGAAGGATCATCGGTACGGCGCCTCGAGCGCGAGGCTCCTGGCGATCTCGGCCTCCCAGCGATCGCCGTTCGCGAGCAGCTTGTCCTTGTCGTAGAACAGTTCCTCGCGCGTCTCCGAGGCGAATTCGAAATTCGGCCCCTCGACGATCGCGTCCACCGGGCAGGCTTCCTGGCAATAGCCGCAATAGATGCACTTGGTCATGTCGATGTCGTAGCGCGTCGTGCGGCGGCTGCCGTCGGCGCGCGGCTCGGCCTCGATGGTGATCGCCAGCGCCGGGCAGATCGCCTCGCACAATTTGCACGCGATGCAGCGCTCTTCGCCGTTCGGATAGCGGCGCAGCGCATGCTCGCCGCGAAACCGCGACGACAGCGGCCCCTTCTCATAGGGGTAATTGACCGTCACCGGGCGCGTAAACAGCATGTAGCGCAGGGTCAACAGCATACCCGAAAGCAGCTCGGTCAGGAGAAGGCCGCGCGCGCTGCGCGCCAGGAAGTTCATCTACAAACCCTCGTCCTCGCCATACCGCTGCCCTCATCCTGTCAATGAACCGGAACCCAGCCCATCGCGGTCAGAAACCCCGCGGTGAGCACCAACCATATCAGAGAAAATGGCAGGAACACCTTCCAGCCAAGCCGCATCAACTGGTCATAGCGGAAACGCGGAAAGGTCGCCCGCACCCAGAGAAAGCCGAACAGCACGAAGGCGATCTTCAGCGCGAGCCATAGTCCGTGCCAGATGTGCGCGAGCACGCCGCTGAACGGCTCGATGCCGAACGGCGGCAGCCAGCCGCCGAGGAACAGGATGCTGGTCATGGCGCTGACCAGGATCATGTTGCCGTACTCGCCAAGGAAAAACAGGGCGAAGCTCATCGCCGAATACTCGACGAAGTAGCCGGCCACCAATTCCGACTCGCCCTCCGGCAGGTCGAACGGCGAGCGATTGGTTTCCGCCAGCCCCGATACGAAGAACACGACGAACATCGGCAACAGCGGGATCGCATACCAGATGTGGCGCTGAGCCAAGACGATGTCGGTAAGGTTCAACGACCCCGCACAGAGCAGCACGGTGACCAGGACGAAGCCGATCGAGACCTCGTAGGAGACCATTTGCGCCGCCGAGCGCAACGCGCCAAGAAAGGCATAGCGCGAGTTCGACGCCCACCCGGCCATGATGACGCCGTAGACCGACAGCGAACTGATCGCGAATAGATAGAGGATACCGACATTGATGTTGGCAATCACGATCCCGTAATCGAAGGGGATCACCGCCCAGGCAACCAGCGCCAATGCGAAGGTCACCATCGGCGCGGCGAGGAAGACGATGCGGTTGGCGCCGCTGGGGACGATCGTCTCCTTGAGAAACAGCTTCACGCCGTCCGCGATCGGCTGCAGCAGTCCGAAGGGGCCGACGACGTTCGGCCCCTTGCGCAGCTGCGACGCCGCGATCACCTTGCGCTCGGCATAGGTCAGATAGGCGATCGCCAACAGCAGCGGCACGACAATCGCCAATATCTCGAGGACGAGGATGACCGTCGGAACGATGTCGTTCCAGAAGAACCTATCCATGCGTGCCTGTCCGCGCGTGGCCCGCGCCGGTCACGAACAGCTCGCTGCACTCGGCCATCGTCGGGCTGGCGCGGCTGATCGGGTCGGTCTTGTAGAAATCGGCGATCGGATAGGCGAACGGCGTCGCCGCGATCGGTCCGACCGCGCCGAAAGCGCCCCACGCCGCCTTGTCGACCGTATCGATGCCGCCGAGTGTCGGATGCGCCGCCCGCATGCGGCTGCGCAACTCGCCAAGCGAGTTGAACGGCAGCGGCTTGCCGAGCGCGCCCGACAGTGCTCGCAGGATTGTCCAGTCCTCGCGCGCCTCGCCCGGCGGGAACACCGCGCGGCGCCCCAATTGCGCCCGTCCCTCGGTGTTGACGTAGGTGCCGTCCTTCTCGGTGTAGGCCGCGCCCGGCAGCACGACGTCGGCGCGCGCCGCGCCGCGATCGCCGTGATGCCCCTGATAGATCACGAAAGCCGAGCCGGTATCGGCAAGGTCGAGTTCGTCGGCGCCGAGCAGATACACGACCTCGACATCGCCCCCGCGGCAGCCGTCGAGAATCCTCGCCACGTCACGCCCGCCGGCGCTCGGCAGAAAACCCATATCGAGCCCCGCGACCCGCGCCGCGGCGCGATGCAGCACGTTGAAGCCGTTCCACTCGTTGCGGGCCATGCCGAGGCTCTCGGCGAGCGCCCGCGCCGCGCCGAGCACCTGCGCACCGTCCGGGCGGGCAAGCGCGCCCTGCCCCAGGATCAGCATCGGCGCCTTCGCGTCCTTGAGGCGGCCGGCCCAGTCATGCCCGCCCTGCCCCAGCGCGGCCAGCGTCTCGCCGCCCTCGCCCAGCACCTCGACGGGGAAGGTCAGGTCGAGCGCCGGGCCGATCGCGCCGATCTTGAACCCGCCCTGGAGATAGCGTTTGCGCAGCCGCGCGTTGACGATCGGCGCTTCCCAGCGCGGGTTGGCGCCGATCAAGAGGCACGCATCGGCCTCTTCGATGCCGGCGATCGTCGTGTTGAAGAGATACCCGGCGCGGCAGCCCGCATCGAGCTTTGCCCCGTCCTGCCGGCAATCGAGGCTGGTCGCGCCGAGGCCGCCGAGCAGCTCCTTCAGCGCGAACATCGACTCCGCGTCGCAGAGGTCGCCGGCGATCGCCGCGATCCGCTCGCCGGGCACCGATTTTAGCCGGTCGGCGACGAGGTCGAGCGCCTCGCGCCATTCGGCCTCGACCAGTCTGCCGCCGCGCCTGATATAGGGCCGGTCGAGCCGGCGGCGGATGAGGCCGTCGGTCATGAAGCGGGTTTTGTCGGAAATCCATTCCTCGTTGACCGCTTCGTTGAGCCGCGGCAGCACGCGCAAAATCTGCGCGCCGCGGGCGTCGATGCGGATATTGCTGCCGACCGCGTCGAGTACGTCGACGCTCTCGGTCTTGCGCAATTCCCAGGGCCGGGCGTTGAACTCGTAGGGCTTCGAGGTTAGCGCGCCCACCGGGCAAAGATCGATGATGTTGCCGGACAGCTCCGAACCGAGCGCGCGCTCGATATAGGTGCCGATCTCCATGTTCTCGCCGCGCCCGGTCGCGCCCAGCTCCTCCACCCCGGCGACCTCGGTCAGGAAGCGGATGCAGCGCGTGCAATGGATGCAGCGGGTCATGTTGGTGGCGACCAGCGGCCCGAAATCCTTATCGGCGACCGCGCGCTTGTTCTCGTTGTAGCGCCCGCGGTCGAAGCCGTAGGCCATCGCCTGGTCCTGCAGGTCGCACTCGCCGCCCTGGTCGCAGATCGGGCAATCGAGCGGATGATTGATCAGCAGCATTTCCATGACGGCGTGGCGTGCCTTCTTGGCCTTTTCCGACTGCGTCAGGATCACCATTCCGTCGGCCGCGGGCATCGCGCACGACGCGATCGGCTTTGGCGCCTTCTCCTGTTCGACCAGGCACATGCGGCAATTGCCGGCGATCGCCAGGCGCTCGTGGAAGCAGAAATGCGCGATCTCGATACCGAGGCCCTGACAGGCCTGCAGCACCGTCGTGCCCGGCGGCACCTCGGTTTCCTGCCCGTCGATCGTCAGCTTGGGCATGGCGCTACTCCGCCGCCTGGGCGCGCGAAGCGACCGCCCGATATTCGCCGATACGGCGGAGCATCTCGGGCCTGAAATGGCGGATGAGCCCCTGCACCGGCCACACCGCGCCATCGGCCAGCGCGCAAATCGTGTGACCCTCGATTTCGGTCGTCATCTCCTGCAGCAGGTCGAGTTCCTCGACCGTGGCGTCGCCCTCGATCATCCGCTCCATGACGCGCCAGACCCAGCCCAGCCCCTCGCGGCACGGCGTGCATTGGCCGCAGCTTTCATGCTTGTAGAAGGCCGAGAGCCGAGAGATCGCGCGGACGATGTCGGTCGATTTGTCCATGACGATTAAGCCCGCGGTGCCGAGCCCCGATTTCTGCGCGATGAGGCTGTCGAAATCCATCAGCACCGTGTCGCAGATATCCTTGGGCAGGCAAGGGACCGACGAGCCGCCGGGGATCACCGCCAGGAGGTTGTCCCAGCCGCCCCGCACCCCGCCGGCATGGCGCTCGATCAGCTCCTTCATCGGGATCGACATCGCCTCCTCGACATTGCACGGCTGGTTCACATGGCCGGAAATGCAGAAGATCTTGGTCCCCGTGTTGCGCTCGCGGCCGATGCCGGCAAACCATTTCGCGCCGCGTTTCAGGATGTCGGGCCCGACCGCGATGGTTTCGACGTTGTTGACCGTCGACGGGCAGCCATAAAGCCCGACCGCGGCGGGAAACGGCGGCTTGAGGCGCGGCTGGCCCTTTTTGCCTTCGAGGCTTTCGAGCAGCCCCGTCTCCTCGCCGCAGATATAGGCGCCGGCGCCGCGGTGCAAATAGAGCTCGAAATCATAGCCCGAGCCACAGGCGTTCTTGCCGAGAAGGCCCGCGTCGTAGGCCTCCTCGATCGCGATCTGCATGTGCCGCGCCTCGTTGTAGAATTCGCCGCGGATGTAGATGTAACCCGCATGCGCCCCCATCCCGACGCCGGCGATGAGGCAGCCCTCGACCAGCTTCTGCGGGTCGTAGCGCAAGATGTCGCGGTCCTTGCAGGTGCCGGGCTCGCTCTCGTCGGCGTTGACCACGAGATAGGACGGCCGCTCGCTCTCCTTCGGCATGAACGACCATTTGAGCCCGGTCGGGAAGCCCGCGCCGCCACGCCCGCGCAGCCCCGAATCCTTGATCTCCTGGACGATCCAGTCGCGGCCCTTGAGGATCAGCTCCTTGGTGCCGTCCCAGGCGCCCCGAGCGCGCGCGCCTGCGAGGTGCCAATCGCCCTCGCCGTAGAGGTTGGTGAAGATGCGGTCGCGGTCAGCCAGCATCGTTGCTCTTCCCGTTTTGGGTCGGCGCAAGCTCGGTCAGCGTCGTCTTGCCGCCGGCCGGCATCGAACCCTGCCGCCCGGTCACCGAACCCTTGGGCGGCTGCGTGCCGGCGGCGAGCGCGTCGAGCAGCGTCTCGGTCGAGGCGCCGTCGAGGTCCTCGTAGAAATCGTCGTTGACCTGGAGAATCGGCGCGTTGACGCAGGCGCCGAGGCACTCGACCTCGACCAGGGTGAACTGGCCGTCCGCGGTGCTTTCGCCGACGCCGATGCCGAGCTTCTTCTTGCAGGCGGCGACGATTTCGTCGGAACCTTGCAGCCAGCAGGGAGTCGTCGTGCAGGCCTGGAGGAACCAGCGCCCCACCGGCCTCAGATTGAACATCATATAGAAGGTCGCGACCTCGTAGACCCGGATCGGCGCCATGTCGAGGATCTCGGCGACTTTGTCCATCGCCGCCCGCGGCAGCCAGTTGCCGCCCTGGCGCTGCGCCAGGTCCAAGAGCGGCAGCACCGCGCTCGCCTGCCGCCCCTGCGGATATTTGGCGATGTGGTACTTGGCCTTTTCGAGGTTTTCCGGCGTGAACTCGAAGCTCGCCGGCTGCTCGAACGGAGGCCCTTCGATATGCAGGCTCATCGGTCGATCTCGCCGAAGACGATGTCCATCGAGCCGATAATCGCGACGAGATCGGCCAGCATGTGGCCCTTGCACAGAAACTCGGTCGCCTGCAGAAACGCAAACCCAGGCGCGCGGATCTTGCAGCGATAGGGCCGGTTGCTGCCGTCGGCGACGAGGTAGACGCCGAACTCCCCCTTCGGCGCCTCGACCGCGGTATAGGTATCGCCGGCCGGCACGTGGTAGCCCTCGGTGTAGAGCTTGAAGTGATGGATGAGGGCTTCCATCGACTGCTTCATCTCGGCTCGCGGCGGCGGCGCCACCTTGCGGTCGTTGACCTTGACCGGCCCGGCCGGCATTTTTTCGAGCGCCTGGCGGATGATACGCACCGATTGCCGCATCTCCTCGATCCGCACCAGATAGCGGTCAAAGCAATCGCCGTTCTTGCCGATCGGCACATCGAAATCCATCTCGCCGTAGACATCGTAAGGCTGCGCCCGGCGCAAATCCCAGGCGACGCCCGAGGCGCGCAGCATCGGCCCCGACATCCCCCAATCCGCCGCGTCGGCGGCGCTCAATACGCCGATATTGACCGTGCGCTGGCGGAAGATGCGGTTGTCGGTCAGCAGGCGCTCGATATCGTCGATCGTCTTCGGAAAGGTGTCGCAGAACGAGGCGATGTCGTCGACGAGGCGCGGCGGCAGGTCCATGTGCACGCCGCCCGGGCGGAAATAATTGGCATGGAGCCGCGCCCCCGAGGCGCGTTCGTAGAACTCCATCAGCCGTTCGCGCTCCTCGAACCCCCACAGGAACGGGGTGATCGCCCCCAGGTCGAGCCCGAAGGCGCAGATGCTCAGCAGATGGTTGAGGATGCGGGTGATTTCGGCGAACAGCACACGGATGTACTGACCGCGCGGCGGCGGCTCGATCCCCATCAGCCTCTCGACCGCCAGCGCGAAGGCATGCTCCTGGCACATCGGCGACACGTAATCGAGCCGGTCGAAATAGGGGATCGCCTGCAGGTAGGTCTTGTACTCGATCAGCTTCTCGGTGCCGCGATGCAGCAGGCCGATATGCGGGTCGGCACGTTCGATGGTCTCGCCGTCCATCTCCAGCACCATCCGCATCACGCCGTGCGCCGCCGGATGTTGCGGCCCGAAATTCATCGTGAAATTGCGGATATGCGGCGCGCCCTCGAGCTCCTCGCCGAGGTCGGTGCGAGGCGGCGGGGCCGGGTCGCTCATGGCGCGTTTGACTCTTTTTCAGCTTCGTCGGCGCTGGCTTTCTCGTCGCCCGGCAGGACCCGGTCCATCCCTTCCCACGGCGACAGGAAGTCGAAGCTGCGGAATTCCTGCTTCAGTTTGACCGGCTCGTAGACGACGCGCTTCTGGTCCTCGTCGTAGCGCAATTCGACATAGCCGGTGAGCGGGAAGTCCTTGCGCAGCGGGTGCCCGTCGAACCCGTAATCGGTCAGGATGCGGCGCAGGTCGGGATGGTCGCTGAAACAGATGCCGTAAAGGTCCCATGCCTCGCGCTCCCACCAGCCGGCGGCGCTGAATACGCCGACCGAGGATGGCACGGGCTGCTCCTCGTCGGTCTCCAGCTTCACGCGGATGCGCAGATTGTGGCTCATGCTGAGGAGATTATAGACCACGTCGAAGCGCAGCGGCCGGTCAGGATAGTCGACGCCGCAAATGTCGCAGAGCACGGTGAAGCGGCATTGCGGATCGTCGCGCAGAAAACTCAGCACCTCGAGCACCGCCTCACCCGGTATCTGGATCGACAACTCGCCGTGATGGATATCCCAGCCCTGCATCACCCCCGGCAGGGCCGCCGCGAGGTGTTCGGCTAGGGCGGTGAGCTTGTCCTCCATGGTGCCGGCTCAGCGATCGAAGTTGCGGGTGCGCTTGATCTTTTTCTGCAGAAGCAGGATGCCGTAAAGCAGCGCCTCGGCGGTCGGCGGACAGCCCGGCACGTAGACGTCGACCGGTACGATGCGGTCGCAGCCGCGCACCACCGAATAGGAATAATGGTAATAACCGCCGCCATTGGCGCACGACCCCATCGAGATCACCCAGCGCGGCTCGGCCATCTGGTCGTAGACCTTGCGCAGGGCCGGGGCCATCTTGTTGCACAGCGTGCCGGCGACGATCATCACATCGGATTGGCGGGGGCTCGGCCGGAACACGACGCCGAAGCGGTCGAGATCGTAGCGCGCCGCGCCCGTATGCATCATCTCGACGGCGCAACAGGCGAGACCGAAGGTCATCGGCCACAGCGAGCCGCTGCGCGCCCAGTTCACCAACCCATCCAGGCTTGAAACGATAAACCCGCGGTCCTGCAATTCCTCGGTCGCGGCGCGCAGCAGCGCGTCCTGCTCCTGGCCGGGCGGCACCGGCGCTCCCGACATCCCGTTGGGGCTGATCACTCCCATTCGAGCGCCCCCTTCTTCCATTCATAGGCGAACCCGACGGTCAGCACACCGAGGAACGCCAGCATCGACCAGAAGCCGAAAATGCCGATATCGCCGAGCGACACCGCCCACGGAAACAGGAATGCGACCTCGAGATCGAAGATGATGAAGAGGATCGCCACCAGGTAATAGCGCACATCGAAACGGATGCGCGCGTCCTCGAACGGGTCGAACCCGCATTCGTAAGGCGACAACTTCTCTGAATCCGGCCGCTGGCGCCCCAGCAAGTACGAGGCGGCGATCATCGCCATGGCGAGCCCGCCGGCAATGGCGAGGAACACCAGGATCGGAAAATACTCGGCGAGCAGGCTGTCCATCGCGGGACCCTCGACCCCCAGTCAAAATACGCGGTCAGGGGCGCTGTTCGGGCGCCGAGACCCAGCACCCCGCCGCCGGTAGCGGCGGCCGAGACCGGTGGCGGGAGCGACGGGACTCGAACCCGCGGCCTCCGGCGTGACAGGCCGGCGCTCTAACCAACTGAGCTACGCCCCCACAGCGGTCGCCATCATGATGCGTGGCGGGGCGCCCACTCGTACCCTTGCCCCCAGGGGGTGTCAAGCGAGGGGGCGTCAAGCGGCCGGACTGCGGCGCAGCGCCGGCTTTCGGATGCGGCAACAAGCAATTCACCCGTCGGGGCAGGCTCTTAAAGATGCTGCGCATGTTCTTCAGCCACCGTGGTGGGCGATGAGGGATTCGAACCCCCGACCCCCTCGGTGTAAACGAGATTCGGCGCGTTGTGTCTGCCGCCCCTGCCGCACATGCCGCAAAATTGAGAGACAGAAGTTCGCAGAAAGGCTTGCGTTACCCACCCTCTCGCAATAGCATGTTTGGCAAGTGAGGCACGGGCTGTCATCCGAGACCGTTACCCGTAGCGTTACCCGGAGAGCAAAAAGGGTCGGCGGAACATGCCAAAAGCAAAGCGCGAGCCAGTGGTGTTGACCGATATGAAAGTCCGGGCTCTGCGATCTGATCCGGGCCGCGAATACGTCCAGGGCGACCTCGTTGTGCCCGGATTTGGGGTCCGGGTACGACCAGCGGGCCGCCCGGTTTACATCATCACCAAGCGCCTGCCTGGCGATGCCAAGCCCACGCGGGTCACGATCGGCCGAATTTCGGATATCAGCCTCGCCGACGCGCGGGAGAAGGCCAGGACGGCATCCGCCGCCGTGCGCCTCGGCGTCGATGTCAATGCGGAGAAACGTCGTGAGGTTGCCGCGCAGAAGGTCGAGCGCGACCGGGTGCGCCGAATCGAGGTTGAAACCGGCTATGCTCCCGGAACTTTTGGCGAAACGGCCGAGCGGTATATCCGGGCTGAGTGTGGCGCCCTCGCCCGCGGTGCCGAGATCGAGGCGACTATCCGACGGAGCCTCCTGCCAGCCTGGGGCGCGCGGTCGCTTGACGAACTCCGCCGGCGCGATCTGACGACTGTACTCGACCCGGTCGTCGCTGCCAAGAAGGTGCAGGCAGCGCATAAGCTCCGCGAGATTGCGATTCGGCTGATCAATTGGGCGGTCGATCGGGGCGATCTAGAGGTCAACTACCTCGCCACGTCAAGCCGCGGGCGGCGGCGCGCCGGCATCCTCCGCCGCACTCGCCGCGACCGCGTGTTGACCGATGGCGAAGTCAAGGCGCTGTGGACCGCATGCGATGGTGCGGGCGAGCCCTTCGCAGGCCTGATCCGTATGTTGCTGCTGCTCGGCCAACGCCGCGAGGACGTAGCCGGCATGGAATGGCCCGAGCTCGACCTAGACCGTGGCCTATGGGTTATCCGGGCGGCGCGCTACAAAACCCGCGTCGAGCATGCCGTGCCCCTGCCCGCGCCCGCCGTCGCGCTGCTGCGAGAAATGCCTCGGGTATGCGATCGGTTTGTGTTCTCGACAAAGCCCGGCACGCACTTCTCTGGCTTCAGTAAAGCCAAGGCGCGCATTGACAACGAATCGGGTCTGCGCGCCTGGACGATCCATGATCTGCGCAGGACGATGCGCACTGGCCTCGCAGGCCTCGGCGTGGCTCCCGATATCGCGGAGCGGGTCGTAGGGCATGTCATTGGTGGCGTGCGTGGTGTCTACGATCGCCATGCCTATCTCGACGAGAAGCGAGCCGCCCTAGAAAGATGGGCGACGCACCTCGCCGGGCTCGTCGATCCGCAGCCTGGGCGTGTCGTGCGTATTCAGCGGGCGCAGTAGGTTATGGAACGCGAGGAAATCGATGCGCTGGGACGCGCAGCGCAAGAGCGGGCGATCGAGGCTGCCCGCAAAAATTTTGTGGACACCCGTATCCCGCTTTTCGTGTGGGAGGCCTATGCTCGCTGTCGGCATGGCGACATACCACTGCCCGAATGGGTGTTGATCCATTTCGATGAGACGGCGCGCCGCCTTGGCGCACTTGATGAGAAAGCGCGTTCCGGTAACCTCCCGCGCGATCATCGCGCCGAAACTATTGCCGCTTTCGGCATGAACGTAGAGGGTCGCGGTAGCGTCTTTGCTCGGTATGCGGACCGTTGGCCTGGCGACTGGGAGTGGGTGGCGATTGGCGAAAGCGTGGCGGAGCACGTCCGGGCGGGCAAGATGGTTAAAAGCGCAATCGGAGATGTTGTCGAACAGCTTGCGTGCGAATACGCCGTCGCCGCGCCAGGACCGAAGGCGGTTCCTTCCGAGGATGCAGTGAAGGCCGCGTGGTATCGCTATAAGGCGGCCTTTCCCTTGCGGGCTAAGAAAATGCGCTGAAACTCGCCGCGTTTCGGCGCGGCAATAGCTTTTGCAACACGCCTGATAATGTGAATATTGGGAACCTCCTTTCGGCATTTCGCGCAAGCGCCGATGCCACGGACTAAGGAGGGCACCAATGGACATTCAATTTATCTCCCCGGGTCGCGCTGCCGAGCTGACCTCGTTTAGCACGCGTCATCTTTCTCGGCTGGTTGAGCAGGGTTCCTTTCCGAAGCCGCTGCGCCTGGGAACCGGCATCAACGGGCGGCTTGCATTCGTCGAGCACGAGGTGCGCGACTGGATACGCGCTCGCCTCGCCGAGCGCGACGCGAAGGCTGCCTGATATGGGTCGCGAAGTGCGGATGGTCCCTGCCGGGTGGGAACACCCAAGGGACGCGCGCGGTGACTACCGCCCGCTGACGATGGGAGCGATGAGGCGGCTGATCCCGAAGCGCCAGCGCACGAACTTTCAGATGTACGAGACGACCACCTACGGAACGCCGATCAGTCCGGAGTTTGCCTCGCCCGAGGAGTTGGCCTGCTGGCTCGCTGATAATAAGGCTTCTTGGTGTGGACGGGCGACCGCGAGGATCGTGCCCCCGGGCGTGGTGTAGGAGCGGCTATCCTGAGCAGCGTCGGCTGCTTGTTCAGGCTGCCACAGCGGGCAGACTGACGAAGGGATCATCGCTCAGGGGAGCGATGGTTTCCAGGCTCATGTAGCGGGCAC
>DASRLO010000092.1:0-13460 GCA_035648415.1 Allostellaceae bacterium | reverse complement strand
GCCGTTGGCGCTCCGGCTGGTCGAGCTGCACGGCGGCGCCATGACCATCGAGAGCACGCTCGGCCGCGGCACGGCGGTCACCCTGACGCTGCCGCCCGAGCGCACGCGCCTGGGCCAAGTCCGGATGATCGACGGGTTGGTCGCCAGCTAAGCCGGTCCGGCCCGCAGCCGCGCGGCCCGCTGGCCAGCGGCAGCTAAGTCCGCCGACGCACCGGCGGCCGGCGCAGCGCCCAGAACGCGACGACGCCGCACAGATAGGCGACGATCGAGAGAATGAAGGCGAGCCTGTAGCTGCCCGATAGGTCGAAGATGAATCCGGCGCCCCACGAGCCGAGCGCCGCGCCGAGCCCGCTGCCGATGGTGATGACGCCGAGGATCGCGCCGAGTTGCGCGCCGGGGAAAAGATCGGCGGTCTTGGCGGTGATCGCCGGCCCGCGCGCGCCCCAGGTCAGACCGAAGAGACACGCGTGCAACCAGAGCAGCCACCCCTGGTCCGGCCCGGTGATGAACAGCGCGCAGATGACGCCGACGATCGAAAACCCGTAGGCCAGGATCGCCGACACCTCGCGGCCGACATAGTCGGACAGCGTCCCGGTGACGATCGTCCCGACGATCCCGAGCAGCGCCCCCATGCCGAGCACCTCGGCGGCGTAGAGCTTGTCGAAGCCGCGGTCGATGGCGAAGGCGAGCTGATGCAGCGAGACGAAAAAGCTGCCGAGGCCGGTGAACAGATAAACCGCGAACAGCAGCCAGAAATGCGGCGTGCGCATCGCCTCGGCGAGGGTCCAGCCGCCGCGCGGGGCGATCGCGAGCGACCCGGCCGGCGCGCTCTCGGCGCTGTCCGCGTTCAGCGCCGGGCGCGGCGGGTCGGCGCGCCGGAACCACGCGGCCAGCGGAAACACCGCCGCCGCCATGAACGCCGCCTCCGCCAGGTAGGTCGAGCGCCAGCCGATCCCCGAGATCAGCAACTGCACCAGCGGCGCCGAGATTGCGCGCGCGGCGCCGTTCGCCGACTGCACGATCGAGATCGCCATGCCGCGGTGCCGCACGAAATGCCGCGACAGGATCGGCACGAAGACGACCAGCCCGAGGCAGTTGGCGCCGAACGTCATCACTACACCGTAGAGCGCGACGATCTGCCAAAGGCTGACGACAAACGCGCTGCCGGCGAGCCCCGCCACCAAGAGCCCGCCGCCGATCAGCAGCAGGCGGCGCGGACCGAGACGGTCGACCAGCATGCCGACCACCGGCGAGGTGCCGCCGCTGACGAGCTGCGACACCGCATAGGCGATCGAGGTCTCGCCGCGGCTCCAGCCGAACTCTTCGACGAACGCGACGAGAAACACCGTGTAGGAGTGCATCATCCCAGCGCTGATGGTGAACGCGGTGAACGCGCCGCCGAGGATCAACCAGCTGCGGCGGGGCGCGGGACGGGCGGAGGCACCGCCGAGATCGCTCATCGCGCGATTGTAGGCATGGATCGGCGGATCGAGCGGCGCGTTTTTGACGCTTCAGATACCTCTGGCCGGACCGGTCATATCGATATGCGGCACGCCATAATCGTCGTAGGCCGCCGATACGGTCACAAACCCGAGGCTTTGGTAGAACGGCTCCAGGTAGGTCTGAGCGCTCACCGCGACGTCGCGATGGGGGTAGATTTCCGCCGCGCGCTGGAGCGCCGCTTCCAGCATCATCCGGGCGAACCCGCGGCCGCGGGCGCCGGCACCGACCGCGACCCGCCCGATGCGGACCAGCGGGGCGGGTTCGATCAGCCGCAGGCAACCGATCAGCTCGCTCCCGCGGCGCAGCAGCAAATGGCGTGCCCGAGCGTCGCGACCGTCGAGGTCGGGATAGGGCGAGGCTTGCTCGACGACGAAGACCGCCTGGCGGAATTGCAGCAACTCGTACAAAAGCGGGGCCGTCAGGTCAGCCCAATCGCGCCAATCGAGGCTCAGATCGTCGGTAATCTTCACGCCGCCGCCGCCGTTTCCGTCTATAGTCGGAAGACCATCCTGCCGTGAAGGGGCCGCCAATGGAACCGATCGCCCTCAACGGCCGCTCCTATCGCCGGCCCGCCCGACCCACCGCGGTGATCTGCGCCGACGGTTGCGACCCGGCCTATCTGAAAGCCGGGATCGCCGCGGGCGTGCTGCCGGCCATCGCCGGGTTCCGCGCGCACGGGTTCTACGGGCTCGCCGACGCGGCGATGCCGACCTTCACCAACCCCAACAACATCTCGATCGTCACCGGGGTCTCGCCGTCGGTGCACGGCATCTCGGGCAATTTCGCGCTCGACCGCGCGAGCGGCGCCGAGGTGATGATGACCGACCCGGCGATGGTGCGCACCCCGACCCTTTTGGCGCTGATGTCGCAAGCCGGGGTCGCGACCGCCGCGGTGACCGCCAAGGACAAATTGCGCCGCATGCTGGGGCACGGTGTGACCATAGGCCGTGGGGGCATCTGCTTTTCGTCGGAGGCGGCCGATAGCTGCACGCTGGCCGAGCACGGGATCGAGGCGGTCGAGGCGCTGGTCGGGCGGCCGAAGCCCGACATGTATTCGGCCGACCTGTCGCTCTACGTGCTCGACGCCGGCATTCGGCTGGTCGAGCAGGGCCGCGCCGAGCTGCTCTATTTGTCGCTGTCGGATTATGTGCAGCACGGCCACGCGCCGGACGAGGCGGAGGCGCTCGATTTCCACCAGGCGCTCGACCGGCGGATCGCGCGGCTGATCGAGCTCGGCTGCGTCGTCGGCGTCACCGCCGACCACGGCATGAACGACAAGGCGCTGCCGGACGGCAGCCCGCATGTGATCTTCCTCGAGGATGTGCTGAACGCGAAATTCGGCGCCGGCGCGGTGCGGGTAATCTGCCCGATCACCGACCCGTTCGTACGCCACCACGGCGCGCTCGGCTCGTTCGTGCGGGTCTATGCGAAAAGCGGGGTCGCGCCGGCCGAGCTGGCGCGGGCGGTGCGCGGGATGGCCGGGGTCGACCAGGTGCTGGAGCGCGACGCCGCGGCGGCCGAGTACGAGCTGCCCTGGGACCGCGAGGCCGATCTCGTCGTCACCGGCGACGCCAACACGGTGCTGGGCGCGAGCGCGGCCGAGCACGATCTGTCGGCGCTCGCCGGCCACCGGCTGCGCTCGCATGGCGGGCGCGCCGAGCAGCTTGTGCCGTTCCTCCTGTCGCACCCGCTCAACGCCGGTTACCGGAACAGAGCCAATTCCCGGCTGCGCAATTTCGACATCTTCGATTTTGCGCTAAACGGGGTCGATGCCTAGGGGAGACCGTCATGAAGGGCGACAGGCGCGTCGTCATCGTCATCTGCGACAGCCTGCGCTCCGATCTGATAAGCCCGGGAGACACGCCGTTCCTCGTCGAGCTGGGCGGGCGGGCGACCGCGTTCGCCGCGCATAAGAGCGTCTTTCCGTCGACGACACGGGCGAGCTCGGCCTCGATCGCCACCGGCTGCCTGCCGGCGCGGCACGGGCTCTACGGCAACACCCAGGCATTGGACGAGGGCGACGGCCTGGTCTGCCGCAATGTCGGCGCGCCCGATTTCCGCGACCGCATGCGGCGCGCGACCGGCCGCACCCTGCGCGTGCCGACGCTCGCCGAGCGGCTGCGCTGGCACGGCGAGGCGGCGATCGTGTGCTCGAACGTGTCGCCGGGCGCGGCCTATTTCCAGGACCCCGACGGGCACGGCACCGTCTACCATGCGGCGGGCAGCTATGGGCCGGGGCTGACGCCGATCGATGATCCGGCCAGCGCGGCCTTGCAGAAGGGCATCGCCGGCGACCGGGCGATGACCGAGCGGTTCTGCGCCGACATCGTCGAGGGGCGCGCGCCGGCGCTGGCGGTGATGTGGCTCTCCGAACCCGATTATACCGGCCACCATTCGCCGCTCGGCTCGCCGCGTCACCGCGCGGCGATCGCCGCGGCCGATGACTGCGTGCGCCGGGTGTTCGAGACGGTGCGGCGGCTCGATCCGCAGGGCGAGGACATCCTCTTCCTTACCGGTTCCGACCACGGGATGGAGACGGTGTCGGAGGCGATCGACGTCACCGGCGTGCTGGTCGCGGCGGGGATCAAGGCGGCGCCAGATTCGCGCGATGTCGTCGTCGCGCCGCAGGGGATTTCGGCGACGATCTTCTTCAGCGAGGCGGCGCGGGACCGGACCGTCGCCACCGCCGATTACCTCGGCCGCGAGAACTGGGCCGGGCGGGTCGTCGCCGGTGCCGAACTTGCCGCGATCGGGCTGCCGACCCACACGGCGCTGCAAGTCGCGGTGGCGATGGCGACCGACGACCGGGTCAACCCGCATGGCGTGCGCGGCTACGGCGCGATCGTCAGCAATCCCGACGACAGCGAAAGCAAGATCGGCTTCGGCCAGCATGGCGGGCTCGGGCGGCACGAGCAGAGCCCGTTCCTGATCGCCGAAGGCGGCGGGTTCGGGAGGCGGGTGGAGACGCAGGCGACCTCGCTGATCGACATCGCGCCGACCGTGCTGCGCCATCTGCACATGGACCACGACGACATGGACGGGCAGGCGCTGCCGCTCGGCTGATGGCGGTTTTGGAGCGCGGGCGGCCCGCCCGCATGAGCGGTTTCATCGAAGTCTTCCCGATCTTCCTGCGGCTCGGCCTGATCGCGTTTGGCGGGCCGCTCGCGCATCTCGGGTATTTCCGCAGCGAGTTTGTCGAGCGCCGTAAGTGGCTCGACGAGCGCGCCTTTGCCGACATCGTCGCGCTGTGCCAGTTTCTGCCCGGCCCGGCGAGCAGCCAGACCGGCCTCTCGATCGGGCTGTTGCGCGCCGGGCTGCCGGGCGGGCTCGCCGCCTGGCTCGGCTTCACGACACCCTCGG
This sequence comes from Allostellaceae bacterium, assembly GCA_035648415.1. GTDB lineage: Bacteria > Pseudomonadota > Alphaproteobacteria > ATCC43930 > CGMCC-115725 > DATARH01. The sequence goes on along the minus strand of DASRLO010000092.1, from coordinate 8,597 downwards.
CGGTGGCGATGATCGCCTTCGGCTACGGGGTCTCGCGGCTCGGCGACATCCGGGACGCCGCCTGGCTGCACGGGCTCAAGATCGTCGCGGTCGCGGTCGTCGCCAACGCCGTCTGGGGGATGGCGCGGAGCCTCTGCCCCGACCGCGAGCGCGCGACGATCGCGGTCGGCGCGGCGATCCTGGCGCTGGCCTTGCCGCCCTCGGTCGGGCAGATCGCGGCGATCGCCGCCGGCGGCCTCATCGGTTGGCGGTTCCTCCCCGGCGGCGCAGACGCGGCGCCGCATGCGGCGCTGGCGGTGCATCTGCCGAAAAGCTGGTCGCTGGTTTGCGCAGTCCTGTTCGTGGCGCTTATGGCCGGCCTGCCGGTGCTGTCGAGGGCGGCGCCCAGAGCGGCGCCAAGCCACGCGCTCGCCGAGTTCGACGCGTTCTACCGCTCCGGCGCGCTGGTGTTCGGCGGTGGGCATGTCGTGCTGCCGCTGCTGCAGGCCGAGGTGGTGCCGCCCGGCTGGGTGTCGAACGACACCTTCCTCGCGGGGTACGGCGCGGTCCAGGCGATGCCGGGGCCGCTCTTCACCTTCAGCGCCTATCTCGGCACGGTGATGAACCAGCCGCCGAACGGCTGGCTTGGCGGGGTGCTCTGCCTCGTCGCGATCTACCTGCCGTCGTTTCTGCTGCTGATCGGCGCGCTGCCCTACTGGGACACGCTGCGGCATCTGGGTTGGGTGCAGTCGGCGTTGCGCGGGATCAACGCCGCGGTCGTCGGCATCCTGCTGGCGGCGCTCTACAACCCGGTGTGGACCAGCGCGATCCTCGGTCCGCGCGATTTCGCCATCGGGATCGTCGCGTTCCTGCTGCTGGCGCTGTGGAAGCTGCCGCCGTGGCTGGTCGTGATCCTCGGCGCGGCGGTCACGGCCGCGCTTGCTGTCGTCATTGAATAGGAGGTTTCGGCATGACCGGCTTACCCGGTTCGGTTCTCGCCATGGTCATCCTCGGTGGGCTGGGGCTGCCCGCCGCCGCGCAACAGAAGATGCCGATGTCCGGCATCGACACGGGCGGAAAGAAAATGCCGGGAGTGAATATGGACGATCTCTTGTCCAACACGCCCTACCACCCCGGGTTGGGCGAACTGATGACCTCTTTTGTGCAGCCGCGCCACATCAAGCTGGGCCTCGCCGGCGCCGCGCAGAACTGGGCCTACGCGGCTTATGAGCTAGGCGAATTGCAGGAGACCTTCGACGATGTCGGCAAGCTCGTGCTGAAGCATGGCGCTCTGGCGATCCCGCAGGCGGTCCAATCAACCGTCAAGCAGCCGATGGACGCGCTCGACGCGGCGATCAAGGCGAAGGACGCGGCGGCCTTCACCAAGGGCTATGCCGACCTCACCACCGCGTGCAACGCCTGTCACCAGAGCGCCGACCATCCGATGATCGTGATCCAGGTGCCGACCGTCAGCGGCGCCGCCTTCCCAGACCAAGATTTCCGCCCGCAACCGCCGAAGTAACGCTATTCGGGCAGCGCCGCCTTCAGCCGGTACAGCGCTTCCAGCGCCTCGCGCGGGGTGAGTTCGTCGGGATGGATGTCTTTCAGCATCGCCTCGGCGGCGGATTCCGTAGCGCCGGCGGCCGGCGGCGGGCGGTGCTGGATGGCGCGGAACAGCGGCAGGTCGTCGGCGAGGCGGGCGAGGGCGCCGGCCTCGTCGCCGTTTTCGAGGATCTCCAGCACTTCTTCGGCGCGGGTGGTGACACCCTCGGGGAGGCCGGCGAGCTTGGCGACGTGGATGCCGTAGGAGCGGTCGGCGGTGCCGGGCGCGACCTCGTGCAGGAAGACGACGTCGCCCTTCCACTCCTTGACCCGCATCGTGTGGCAGACGAGCGCCGGCAGCTTCGCCGCGAGCGTTGTCAGCTCGTGATAGTGGGTCGCGAAGAGCGCGCGGCAGCGATTCACCTCGTGCAGATGCTCGAGGCAGGCCCAGGCGATCGAGAGGCCGTCGAAGGTCGCGGTGCCGCGGCCGATCTCGTCGAGGATTACAAAGCTCTTCGGGCCGGCCTGGTTGAGGATCGCCGCGGTCTCAACCATCTCGACCATAAAGGTCGAGCGGCCGCGCGCCAGATCGTCGGCGGCGCCGACCCGGCTGAACAGGCGGTCGACAACGCCGATCCGCGCCGATGTCGCCGGCACGTAGGAGCCCATTTGAGCCAGGATCGCGATCAGCGCGTTCTGGCGCAGGAAAGTGCTCTTGCCGGCCATGTTGGGCCCGGTGACGAGCCATATGCGATCCTCGCCGAGCTGGCAATCGTTGGCGACGAAGGCGCCCGTCCCGACGAGCGCGGCCTCGACGGTCGGGTGGCGGCCGCCGATGATCTCGAACTCGCTGCCGCCGGTCGGCTCGGGCCGCACCCAATGGCTTTCGAGCGCGCGCTCGGCAAGCGCGGCGGAAAGATCGAGGCCGGCGAGCGCCGCCGCCGCCTCGGCGATCTCCAACCGGCGCGCCATGATTTCGCCGCAGAGATCCTCGAAGAGGCGCAATTCGAGCGCCAGCGCCCGCTCCGCGGCGCTCGCAATCTTGCTTTCGAGCTCGGCCAGATCGGGCGTGGTGAAGCGCATCGCGCCCGCCATTGTCTGGCGGTGGATATAACCGGCGCCGAGCTTGGCGGCATTGGCGGCGGAGACCTCGATGTAATAGCCGATGACGTTGTTGTGGCGGATGCGCAACGACGCGACGCCGGTCTCCTCGGCATAGCGCGCCTGCAGCGCGGCGACGGTGCGCCGGCTCTGGTCGCGCAGTTCGCGCAATTCGTCGAGCTCGGCGGAATATTCGGGCGCGATAAAGCCGCCGTCGCGGGCGAAGAGCGGCAATTCGGCGGCGAGCGCGCGGGCGAGGCGGTCGACCGCCGCGCCGTGTTCGCCGAGGCGCCTTTCGGCCGCCTCCAGCAGCGCCGGCAGCGGCACCAGGCCGGGCGCGGTCAGCATCCGCCTGAGCGAGGCGGTCTCGCCGAGCGCGTCGCGCAGCGCGGCAAGATCGCGCGGCCCGCCGCGGCCGAGGCTGAGGCGGGTGAGCGCGCGCTCGATATCGGGGCAATGCTTGAGGCGCTCGCGCAATAGGGCGCGGATGTCGGCGCGCTCGACAAAGAACTGCACCGCGTCGAGCCGCGCGGCGATCGCCGCGGGTTCGGTCAGCGGCGCCGACAAATGATCGGCGAGCAGGCGGCAGCCGGCGCCGGTCGCGGTGCGGTCGATGACCGAAAGGAGACTGCCGCGCCGCTCCCCGCCCAAGGTCACCAGTAGTTCGAGGTTGCGCCGGGTCGCCGCGTCGATCTGCATCACCGTGTCGGCGGCGATGCGCACCGGCGGCGCCAGATGCGGCGCCCCGCCCTGTTGAGCTCCGGTCTGTCGGGCCCCTGTCAGTTGGGCGCTGGTCTGTCGGGCCCCGGTCTGTTGGGTCAGCGAAACGTAGTCAACGAGCGCGCCGGCGGCGGCGATCTCGGCGCGGCGAAAATTGCCGAACCCGTCGAGCGCCCTGACCCCGTAGAAGCTTTCCAGCCGGCGGCGCCCCGCCTCGCTGTCGAAGCGCGGGTTGGCGAGCGGGGTCAGGGCCGGCTTCCAATCGGCGAACAGCTCGAACAGCGCCGGGCGCGCCAGCAGCCGCTCGGGCAGCAGGATTTCGCCCGGCATGATGCGCGCGAGGTCGCCGGCGAGCGTCGGCTCGGTGGTCGGCGCCAGCGCAAAGGCGCCGGTCGAGAGGTCGAGCCAAGCGAGGCCCATCTCGCCGCCGGCGTCGGCGATGCCGGCGAGGTAATTGTGCCGGCGCGCGTCGAGGAGGCCGTCCTCGGTCAAGGTGCCCGCGGTGACGAGCCGCACCACCGCGCGCTTGACCGGGCCTTTGTTGCCGCGCCGGCGCGCCTCGGCCGGGTCCTCGACCTGCTCGCAGATCGCCACCTTGAACCCGGCGCGGATGAGGCGGGCGAGATAGGCTTCCGCGGTGTGGACCGGCACGCCGCACATCGGGATGTCGGCGCCGTCGTGGCGGCCGCGCTTGGTGAGCGCGATGTCGAGCGCCGGCGCCGCTCGCACCGCGTCGTCGAAGAACAGCTCGTAGAAATCGCCCATCCGGTAGAACAGCAGATAGCCGGGGTGGGCCGACTTGATCTCGTGATACTGGGCCATCATCGGCGATACCGCGGCCGGGCTTGAGGCCGGCGCTACGGCGTCGCGGGGAACATCATCGTTCATCGGGGGTCGGCAAAGGTCCGGCGGAGCGGCGGCGGTTTTTAAAATAGCACGCCGTCCGATCGACAAAACAAGCCGATGGCGAAGGTCAGGCGCCGCAGGCGCTCGCCGGCGCGAGGGGCACGATGGCCGGCGATTCAGGGTCGCCGACATCGGGCGTCGGCAACGGCACAAATGCGCCGGCGGTCTTGTCCTTGCCGTTCGCGGGCGGCAAGGGCGCCGCGTTCCGCCCCATGAGCGGGATGACCGGCACGTCCAGTTGTTGCGCGGACGCTCCCTTAGCGCCGCGTGTCAGCAGCGGCAGATTGCCGAGGATAGCGTTGTCGAGCGCGGCCTTCCCGCCCCGTTGCAGATGCGGTTCCGAGGGCCCGACATAGCTGATCGGCGGCACGGCCTTCTTGTCCGCGCAGGGGAGCGACAGCTGCCGCATCCATGAGATGTTGTCGAACGAGCGCGGCGCGGTGATCGGCTGACGCGGCGGCATCGCCGCCAAGGTCATCAGCAATTCCACCTGGTGCGGCGGATCGAGCATCGCCAGCTCGGACAAGTCGGGACGGCGAACCCGGCCAAGCGCCACTGCGATGATGTGCGGCATGCTGGCGTAGCAGGCCTCGCGGTCGGCCCCGATCGCCCTGATAAATGCCGGGTTGGCATTGTTGCAGATGCGGAAGGTGTCGCGCTTCAACGCCTCGACCGGATACATCTGATTGTAAAGCTCGCGCGGGTGCAGCGAATGCGCGCCGACCAAGGCGAACGCCGCCACGGCCGCAACAAGCCAGGACCAGCCCGGCACCAAACGAGTTTTGCCCATGGGTGGACTTGTACCAGCAACCGTCAGGGCGCGCCAAACCCGATTTGGTTAAGCGCCCCTGCCGCGCGGAGACGATGACCGTAGGTCGCCGCCGCCGCACAGTAGACGAATCGCGCGGCCGTCTCAGGCGGCGGCGCTGGGCCGCGCCTGCATCCGCGCGTACCACGCGCCGATGTTCTTCAGCCCGGGATCGAGCGGCTGCCCGACGCCGGCGAAGAAATCGACAAAGGCAAAAAGCAACACGTCGGCCAGGGTCAGCCGCTCGCCGCAAATATAGGTCTTTCCGGCGATCAGGCCGTCGAGCCAGGCGAGCCTATCCCGCGCGGTCGCCTTGAGGTCGGTCGCTGCCTGCGGGATGCAGCGAACCCGGTCCTGAAACATTTTCAGCCCCTCGCCGAAACGGAAACCGTTGGCCATCGGCTCGAGGATGTTAAGGTCGATGCGGCGTACCCACATGCGGGTCTCGGCCTTTTCCCGCGGGGTCTTGCCGATCAGCGAATTGCCGGGCGAGACCTCGTCGATATATTCGCAGATCGCGGTGATCTCGGTGATGTAGCTGCCGTCGTCGAGCTCGAGCGCCGGACACTGCCCGGCCGGATTTTTCCCCAAATACGGCCCCTGGCGGTTTTCGCCGCCGCGGATGTCGACCTCGACCTTGGGCAGATCGACGCCGCGCTCCGCCATGAAGATGCGCACCGCGCGCGGATTGGGGCCGATCGAGTTGTAGAGCTGCATTTCCGCCTCCCGAGCTTCCCGCCGATGGCCTCATCGAAGCACAGGCCGGTTTGCCCGCCCAGCAAAAAAAGGGCCGGGCGCGAGGCCCGGCTGAAGGGTGTCTGTCCGGGCGGCGCCGGCTATTCGGCCGCCGCCTTGGCCAGTTCGGGGGAAGCGGCCGGCTTTCCGAACGCGGTTATCAGGGAAGCCACCCCGGCGACAAGCGTCAGGATTACCGTCAGCACGCCGAGCAGGCCGATGATTCCGGCCCCCGTAGCGCCGGCCGCTCCAAGGCCGATGACCGCCGTTGCCATCGCAGTGCCGAAATAGGCGATGATCCCCGCCGCCACCGCCACCAGCAAGGCTCCGCCGATGCTCGGCGACAGAATGGTCATCCCGACCCCGATGAACACCGCGATCGGCAGGAACGGCTGGACCGCGACACTGACCGCCCCGGCGAGGATACCGCAAACCGCCGTGACGACCTGCGGGCCACGCGCCTGCATGGTCGACATCTCGGCATCGATGTCGTCGATCGACCGTCCCCGCGTCTCGGTGCCGATGAACCAAAAGGCGAAAGCGCCGAGCAGGTACCAATAGGAGAAATAGAGGAAGCCGGTAAAGAGGGCCTCGACCGTTGCCGCCGGCTTGACGTAGTTCGAGGAGCCGGCAATCAACGCCAGACCTAGCGGCCCGATGAACTTGCCAAGATTGCCGACGCCGTAAACCAGGCCCATGCCGCTGCCGCGCAGCCGCGCCGGCCAAAGCTCGCCCATATAGGGGCCGACGATCGAATAGTTGCCGCTACCGAGGAAGCCCTGCGCCACGATAAGCAGAAAGAATACCGACACGCCGCCGACGAACGCGCTGTTGTAATAGCCGGCGGCCGCCATCAGCATCGCCGAGACCACGCAGCAGAGGATGCCGGCGGGCCGCCGCCCTAACGAGTCCGATATCCAGGAGCAGAAAAACCGGCCGGCGATCGCCGACAGACTGTACCAGATAACCAGCTTCGAGGCCTGGGGCGGGGTGATCTTCAGCACCATAACGAACAGCGTCACCATCCACAGCGACAGCGCGACGCCGCCGGTCTGGGTCAGCCCGGTCAGGCAGCCGGCGATGATGCTGCGCGGATATTTGAAGAGCTCGATCCAGCGGGTGTGCTCGACCGGCGGCAGCACGGTCGGCAACGGGATATCCTTGGGATCCATCTGCAGCGCCCAGGCCAGCGCCTTGCGGGCTTCCTCGACCCGGCCCTTGCGGAGCAGCCAATGCGGCGATTCGGGAACAAACGCCCGGATGTATAGGCACAGCAGCGCCGGCACCAGGCCGACCGCGACCAGCCCACGCCAGCCGATATAGGGCGCGGCAAAGGCCCCGAGTATCGCGGCGAGCAGCGATCCTGCCGGGAGCATCGTCGTGGTCAGGCCGGTGAACCAGCCGCGCTTACTCGCCGGCGAGAACTCCTGCATCAGGGTGATGTCGACCGAATACAGGCCGGTCACGCCAAAGCCGACGATGAACCGACAGGCAACCAGGTAAAGCCATCCGCCTTCCGGGGTCACCGCCATCGCCCCGGTGGCAATGGAGACGTTCAGCACGCTGGCGATCAGCGCGGTGCGGCGGCCGACCTTGTCGGCCAGCCAGCCATAGAACAGCGAACCGAACGGCGCGCTGATCCCGGAGGCCAGCAGGATCATCCCCGCCTGCCCGTAGGTGAGGTGCCAATCCTTGACGACGAAAGCGAGGACAAAGCCGATCAGGAAGAAATCGAAGAAGTCGAGCATGTCGCCGAGCGTCGCGGCGCCAGCGATCTTCCACTGGTTCGCGGTCAGTTTCTGTTGCTTTTCTAAAAGGTCCAGCATCGAGGCCTCCCATTCGTCGCACATCGGCGGGTTTCCCGCTCGCGTTATCGCGCGACAGTAAGACGCCTGCGCGACGTTTGGCAACGGCACAAAAAACCGGCCGGGCCGGGGCTGCTCCCCTGGCCCGGCCGGCTCGATAGCCGGATGCTGGAGCCGCCTAGTTGCGGCGCACGCCCAGAAGCTGGACCAGCATCATGAACAGGTTGACGAAGTCGAGATAGAGCCGGAGCGCGCCCATCACCGCCTTCTTGCCGGCGATCTCATGCCCGTCGCCCTCGAAATACATCTCCTTGATCTGCTGCGTGTCCCAGGCGGTGAGGCCGACGAACACGATGACGCCGATGATGCAGATCGCGAATTGCAGCGCGCTCGAAGCGACGAACATATTCACCAGCGAGGCGATGACGATGCCGATAAGACCCATGAACAGGAACGAACCCATCTGCGACAGGTCGCGCCGGGTCGTGTAGCCGTAGAGGCTCATCGCCGCGAAAGTGCCGGCGGTGATGAAGAACACGCGGGCGACGCTCTCGCCGGTGTAGACGAGAAAAATCGTCGACATCGACAGGCCCATCAGCCCGGCATAGACCCAGAAGATGCCCTGCGCCGCGGCGGCGCTCAGCCGGTTGATGCCAAACGACAGCCACATCACCAGCCCGAGCGGCGCCAGGATCACCAGCCACATCACCGGCGTGTGGTAGATATGGGCGATAAAGCTGTCGCGCCCGCCGGACGCGGCGACATAGGCGACGATGCCGGTGAGCGCCAGCGCCGACGCCATGTAGTTGTAAATGCGCAGCATGTAGTCGCGCAGGCCGACATCGAGGTCGGCTTGCGTTGCCGCCGAACGACCGGTCCAGCGGGGCTGCGAGCCATAGGCCATGAAAGCCTCCAGAGAGATGCGAGGACCACTCCTCGCCCGCCTGATATTGGCACATTTGGTAGGGTTTACAAGCTGATCCCCCAGCGGGGCCTAGGGG
>DASRLO010000091.1:0-18454 GCA_035648415.1 Allostellaceae bacterium | reverse complement strand
GCTGATCGAGGCTTATGACCGCGCCGGCTTCTACGCCTATCACCTGGCCGAGCATCACAACACGCCCTTAGGCTACGCGCCGTCGCCGAGCGTGTTCCTGTCGGCGGTGGCGCAGCGCACCAAGCAGCTCAGATTCGGGCCGATGGTCTATCTGCTGCCGCTCTACCATCCGCTGCGGCTGATCGATGAAGTCTGCATGCTCGACCAGATGAGCAACGGGCGGTTTCTTTATGGGGTCGGGCGCGGCATCTCGCCGATCGAGGTCGGCTTCTACGGCGTCGATTTCGCGACCGGAGCCGAGCGGTTCCGCGAGGCCTTCGAGGTGACCCGTCTCGGTTTTACCGAGGACAGGCTGACGTTCCACGGCAAATACTACGATTTCGACCGGGTGCCGGTGCCGATGAAGCCGGTGCAGAAACCCTATCCCGAGCTGTGGTACGGGCTGGGGCGTCCAGAGAGCATTCCCTGGGCGGCGGAGCACGGTGCGCATGTGATCGCGCGCCGACCGATCCCGGCGGTGCGGGCGATCACCGACGCCTATCGCGCCGAGTGGGAAAAACTCGGCCGGGCCGAGGCCGACCTGCCGCTGATGGGGGTCAACCGGCACATCATCGTCGCCGAGACCGACAGCAAGGCGCGCGACATCGCGCGCCGCGCCTATCCCGCCTGGCGGCGCCACATGGGGCTGTTGTGGCACGAATATAACGTGCCGTTCCCGCTCGAAGCGTCGCTGCCGCCCGATTTCGAAACCGTGCTGGAGCACGGCGATGCGGTCGCCGGAACCCCGGAAACGGTGCGCGACTTCATCGCCCATGAAGTCGCCGGGACCGGGGTCAATTACTATGTCTGCGATTTCGCCTTCGGCACGATGAGCCACGAGGATGCGATGCGCTCGACCGAGTTGTTCGCCCGCGAGGTCATGCCGGCCTTCGCCGGCTAGGCCCGCAGCAACGGGCTCTGCTCGCGTTCGAGCACGGTGCGCACGGCCGGACGCTGCAGCATGCGGTTTTTGAAGCCGATGTAGCTTTTGAGATCGCCCGTCGGCATGCCGATCCGCGTGCCCCAGCCGTAAAAGACCAGCGTGTAGGGGTCGCAGGCGGTGTAGTCCGCTCCCATCACCCATTCCTCTCCGGTCGCGCAGGAGCCGAATAAATAAACGGCGGCCTCATGCTCGCGGAGCTCGTCGAGCACCATTCGCCGCAGCTCTTCGATGGCCTTCGTGCGGGTGGCGTTCACTTCTATTCCGCGGCGGAGCTCGCGGCGCGGCGCGGCGCCGCAAGGCGGCGGGCGAGGTACGGCCGCAGATAGCGGCCGGTGTGGCTGTCGGGCGCCGCGGCGACGTCCTCCGGCGTGCCGGTGGCGACGATGCGGCCGCCGCCGTCGCCGCCCTCGGGGCCGAGATCGATCAGCCAGTCGGCGGTCTTGATGACTTCGAGGTTGTGCTCGATGACCAGCACCGTGTTGCCGGTCTCAACCAGCGCGTGCAGCACCTCCAACAGCTTGCGCACGTCCTCGAAATGGAGGCCGGTGGTCGGCTCGTCGAGGATGTAGAGGGTGCGGCCGGTGGCACGGCGCGACAATTCCTTCGACAGCTTGACGCGCTGCGCCTCGCCGCCCGAGAGCGTCGTCGCCGGCTGGCCGACATGGATGTAGCCGAGCCCGACCCGCTGCAACGTTACCAGCTTGTCGCGGATCGACGGCACCGCGCGGAAGAACTCGGCGCCCTCGTCGACCGTCATGTCGAGCACGTCGGCGATCGACTTGCCGCGGAACAGCACTTCGAGCGTCTCGCGGTTATAGCGCTTGCCATTGCAGACATCGCACTGGACGTACACGTCGGGCAGGAAATGCATCTCGATCTTGATGACGCCGTCGCCCTGGCACGCCTCGCAACGCCCGCCCTTGACGTTGAACGAGAAGCGGCCGGGAAGGTAGCCGCGGGCTTTGGCTTCGGGGAGGCCAGCGAACCAGTCGCGGATCGGGGTGAAGCAGCCGGTATAGGTCGCCGGGTTCGAACGCGGGGTGCGGCCGATCGGCGACTGGTCGATATCGACGATCTTGTCGAGATACTCGACGCCCTCGAGCCGGTCGAACGGCGCCGGCTGCTCGCGCGCGTTGTTGAGGCGCTTGGCCAGCGCCTTGTAGAGCGTCTCGACAATCAGCGTCGATTTGCCGCCACCGGACACGCCGCTGACGCAGCAGAAAGTGCCGAGCGGGATTTCGGCGGTCACGTTCTTGAGGTTGTTGCCACACGCGCCGATGAGGCGAAGGATCTGGCGCGGGTGGCCCGAGCGGTGCTCGGCCGGGATCGGGATTTGCTTCATCCCGGTCAGGTACTGGCCGGTGATGCTTTCCGGCGCTCGCATCACGTCGTCCGGCTTGCCCTCGGCAACAAGGTGGCCGCCATGGATGCCGGCGCCGGGGCCCATGTCGATCAGCCAATCGGCGCTGCGGATCGCCTCCTCGTCATGCTCGACGACGATCACCGTGTTGCCGAGGTCGCGCAGCCGCCGCAGGGTCGCGAGGAGCCGGTCGTTGTCGCGCTGGTGCAGACCGATCGACGGCTCGTCGAGCACGTAGAGCACGCCGGTGAGGCCCGAGCCGATCTGCGAGGCGAGCCGGATGCGCTGGCTTTCGCCGCCCGACAGGGTGGCGGAGGCGCGCGCCAGGGTGAGGTATTCGAGGCCGACATTCTTGAGAAAGCCGAGCCGCTCGTTGATTTCTTTCAGGATGCGCTCGGCGATCTCGCTCTGGGCCGGGGTCAGGGTCGCGTCGGTCGAGGCGAACCAGTCGACCGCGGCGAGGATCGACAGCGCGGTCGCCTCGCTGATGCTGCGCCCGGCGATCTTGACCGCCAGCGCCTCGGGCTTGAGCCGCGCGCCGTCGCAAACCTCGCAGGTCTTGGCGCTTTGATAGCGGCCGAGTTCCTCGCGCACCCAGGCGCTGTCGGTCTCGCGGTAGCGCCGCTCCATGTTGGGCAGCACGCCCTCGAACGGCCGGTCGGTCGAATATTTCCGCAGCCCGTCATCATAGGTCATCTTGACCGGCTCGCTGCCCGAGCCGTGGAGGATCGTCTCGCGCATCCGCTCCGGCAGGTCGGACCACGGCGTGTGCATGCTCTGCTTGAAGTGCCGGGCGATGCTGTCGAGCGTCTGCGTGTAATAGGGCGAGGAGGAATGCGACCACGGGCTGACCGCGCCGTCGTAAAGGCTGCGGCTTTCGTCGTGGACGACGAGGCCGGCGTCGAAATAGAGCTTGGTGCCGAGCCCGTCGCAGGCCGGGCAGGCGCCGAACGGGTTGTTGAACGAGAACAGGCGCGGCTCGATCTCGGGGATCGTGAAGCCCGAAACGGGGCAGGCGAATTTGCTGGAGAAGATCGTCTCCTCGCCGCTGTCGGCGTCCTCGGCGATGGCGAGGCCGTCGGCGAGGGCGAGCGCGGTCTCGAACGAATCGGCGAGCCGGTTGCCGAGGTCGGGCGACACAACCAGCCGGTCCACGACGACCGAGATGTCGTGGGTGAAATTCTTCTTGAGGGCCGGGACCTCCTCGACCTCGTACATCTTGCCGTCGACCTTGACGCGCTGGAAGCCGCGCTTCTGCAGGTCGGCAAGTTCCTTCTTGTACTCGCCCTTGCGGCCGCGGGCGATCGGCGCCAGCAGATAGAGCCGAGTGCCGTCCTTCATCGCGAGTACGCGATCGACCATCTGCGACACGGTCTGGCTGACGATCGGCAATCCGGTCGCCGGCGAATAGGGGACGCCGACCCGCGCCCAAAAGAGGCGCATGTAGTCGTAGATCTCGGTCACGGTGCCGACGGTCGAGCGCGGGTTGCGCGAGGTCGTCTTCTGCTCGATCGCGATCGCCGGCGACAGGCCCTCGATCGAATCGAGGTCGGGCTTCTGCATCAGCTCGAGGAATTGTCGGGCGTAGGCCGACAGGCTCTCGACATAGCGGCGCTGGCCCTCGGCGTAGATCGTGTCGAAGGCGAGCGACGATTTGCCCGATCCCGACAGGCCGGTAATCACCACCAGGCTGTCGCGCGGCAGATCGACGTCGATGTTCTTGAGATTATGCTCCCGCGCGCCGCGGATGCGGATCTGCTGCATCGATAACAAAACCGGGTTCGAGTGGACGGCCGACTCTAGCGCCTGACGGGTTGCGACGCCATGGCGCGCATGCCCCGGCGTTGACGCGCGGCGTTGACGCGGCCCGCCCTGGAACGGATACTTTAGGTAACAACGCGATGAGGGGGCGGCAAGCCTTCGCATCGCATGGGGCAGCGCCCGCGAGGCGCTCATTGGGGAGGAATCGATGGCCGAGACGACATCGGACGAACTGCTGGGGCTGTTCGACAGCGCGCCGCTCAACGCGCGCTATTGGACCAGCTTCGTCGTGATGTCGGGGGTCCTCGTCCTCGACTTTTTCGACTTCTTCCTGATCGCCTTCGTCATGTCGGTGATCGGGCCGGAGTGGAAGCTAACCTACGGTCAGGGCGCCCTCATCCTTTACGGCGCCGGCGTGGGCGCGATTGCCGGCGCCCTGGTGTCGGGGTCGCTCGGCGACGTATTCGGGCGCAAGGCGCAGACCGTCATCGGCACCCTGATCTGCGGCGTTTGCGCCGGGGCGATCGGCTTATTGCCCACCGGCGCATGGCTCCCGCTGGCGGCCTTGCGCTTCCTTGTCGGTTTCGGCCTCGCCGCGGGCGTCACGCCGGCGCTGACCATCATCGTCGAGCAGACGCCGACCCGCTTCCGCACCGGCCTCACCAGCCTTTTCGTCGTGTTCGCCAGCGCCGGCACGCTGCTGGCGTCGTTCACCTCGGCGATCCTGCTGCACGCCTTCGGCTGGCGCGGCGTCGCGATGACCGGCTTTATCGCGGTCGTCGTCGGGTTGCTGGTTTGGGCGCTGGTGCCGGAATCGGTGCGCTGGCTGGCCGCGAAGGGACGGTTCGCCGAAGCGCGGGCGGGCGTCGCCAAGCAGCTCGGATTGCCGCTCGCCAGCGTTCCGCTGCCGACGGTGCGGCCCGCGGCGCAACCCCGCGCCAGCCTCACCGAGCTGTTCTCGGTCAACCCGCGGCTGTTCTGGCAGACGCTGCTGATCTGGGGCGGCTCGGCCTCGGCGGTCTACGGGTACTATCTGTGGGGACCGACGATCGTCGCGCTGGCATTGCAGGTCGAGCCGGCCCAGGCGGCGAAGTACTTCGTCTACGTGTCCGCCTCGGGCGTCACCGGCAAGATACTTGTCTCGCTGATCGCCTCGCATATGGGACGGCGCTCGCTCGGCATCGTGTTCGGGTTCGTGTCCGCGGTTCTGCTTGTCCTGGCGGGGTATTTCAGCGGGGCGCTGGTCGGAGGCTTCCCGGTGTTCATCCTGTTTATCGCGGCCTCGGCCTTCTTCGCCGAGGGCGGGTTCTCGAATTTGGCGCCCTATACGGTCGAGCAATATGGGGTGAACCTGGGCTCGCGGTCATCGGGCCTCGGCCAGGCGGCCAACGGCGTCGGCAAGATTCTGGGGCCGCTGGCGCTGGCGCTGCTCGCCGGCAGCGACAACATCATCGCGCCGAAGGCGACGGCGGCAGCGGTCTTCCCCGCCTTCGTGTTTCTCGGCGCGACGATGCTGGCGGTGGCGCTGGCCTTCGTGTTCCTCGGGGTCGAGACGCACGGGCGCGCGCTGTCGCTGGGTCACGAGGCGCCGGCGCGGCGCTGAAGCCGTGCGTCGCGTCTGTGGATAGTGTGGATAAGAATAAAGTAGGAACATTCGGCCGACTTGCTAAAATGGGGGCCTTCGCCCTTTAACCGGGAAGGCCCCCATGGCAGGCAGCATCAACAAGGTCATTCTGGTCGGCAATCTCGGCCGCGACCCGGAAATCCGCTCGACCAATGACGGTACGCGCATCGCCAATTTGGCGCTGGCGACCTCGGAAAGCTGGCGCGACCGCAACTCGGGCGAGCGCAAGGAGCGCACCGAGTGGCACCGCGTCGTGATCTTCAACGAGCGGCTGGTCGAAATTGTCGAAAAATATGTGCGCAAAGGCTCGAAGCTTTACATCGAAGGCGCACTGCAGACCCGGAAATGGACCGACAACGCCGGGGTCGAGAAATATTCGACCGAGATCGTGCTGCAGCGCTTCCGCGGCGAATTGACGATGCTCGACGGCGCGCGCAGCGGCGGTGGCGGCGCGGCAATGGAAGGCGGCGGCGACTACGACGATTCCTATGGCGGCGGCGGCGACGCGGCGCGCTATGGCGGCGCCGGCCAACCCGCCAGCGGCGGTGGCGGCCCGCCGCGCAGCCGCGCCCCGGTGGGCGGCGACCTCGACGACGAGATTCCGTTCTGAACCTGCCGTTAAGGCGGCGGCAGTGTCGAGGTCGATTGCGTCCTGGTCCGCGTCGGCTTCTGGCCAGCCAGGTCGGTCGCGGTCATGCTGCGGCTGGTGATTGCGCTCCCGTCGATAGCGGTGCGCGTCCGGGTCCGGGTCCAGTCGCCGTCGGGCTCGCGGGTGCGGGTAACGGTCCGGCTCTTTAGATCGTCGCCGTTGACCACGGTGCGCGTGCGGGAGGCGCTGACATCGCCGCTTTGGCGAGCACGCTCCAGCGTGACGCCGATGTCCTTGGCGCCGCGGTCTCGGGTGAAGCTGCGGTTGACCGTGCGTCCGTCAGGCGCGACGGCGGTCCCGCCGGTCGCCACGCTGGAGCTCGTGCCCGCGGCGCCGGTGGAATAGGCGCCCAGTCCGAGCGAGGAAGCCGAAGTGTCGCCGGCGGCGGCCGAGCCGGCCGAGCCCACAGTGGCGCCGCTGCCGCCGGGGCCGGTCGAGACGGCTCCCGACCCGACCGAGGACGAGGAGCCCCCTCCGGCCGCGGCGCCGCCAGCCGTGCCGCCGGCGACGCTGCCGCCCGCGGCCCAGACTAACTGGGCGGTTCCGGCATATAAAACAGCCGTGAGCATCGATGCGTAGACCAGTTTCGTATTCATCTCCGCACCTCTTGCTTTGCTTTCTACAGAGCCGACGGGAGATCGCATCGCGATCATCGGCCATTGCCGTCCAACGCCGGTTTGCCGGGGAAGGTTCACTTCCCGCAGCGGCAGGGCAGATCGCAGCTCCTTGGGAGACCGGATTGTCGTCGATCGGAAGGTGGGCTACATGCTGTGGGCGAGCCTTCATCGGCAATGGATGGCTCGCCAAGAAGTTCCAGGGACGAACGGGAGGGTGACGCATGTCGGGACCGCCGTTTCGCGCCGACCATGTCGGCAGTCTGCTGCGCCCGGCGGAACTGCTTGCGGCGCGCGCCGAGCATCAGGCGGGACGCATCGGCGCCGCCGATCTGCGCGCCGCCGAGGACCGGGCGATCCGCGACGGGATCAAGCTGCAGCGCGATGCCGGGCTCAAGGTCGTCACCGACGGCGAGATGCGCCGCGGCTCGTGGCACATGGATTTCCTCTACCAGATCGGCGGGGTGGCGAAGACCGACCGGTTGCTGAACATCCAGTTCAAGAACGAGGCAGGTACGATCGATTTCAGCCCTGCCGCGCACCGGGTCGGCGGCAGGCTGTCCCTCGACAAGACGATCTTCGGCGACGATTTCGCCTTTCTGAAGGCGGCGGCCGGCGAGGGGGCGACCGCGAAGCTGACGATCCCGTCGCCGTCGATGCTGCATTACCGCGGCGGGCGCGCGGCGATCGATGAAGGCGCTTATCCCGACATGGCGGCGTTTTGGCGCGACCTCGCCGAGGTCTACGCCAAGGAGATCGCCGGCCTCCATGCGCTCGGCTGCGCCTACCTGCAGCTCGACGACACCAGCCTGGCCTACCTCAACGACCCGGCGCAGCGCGCCTATGTCGACAGCATCGGCGGCGACGGCGCGCAGCAGCACCTCGTCAACATCCGGCTGATCAACCAGGCGCTCGCCGCCAAGCCGGCCGGGATGACGATCTGCACCCATCTGTGCCGCGGCAATTTCCGCTCGTCGTGGATGGCGTCGGGCGGGTACGACCATGTCGCCGAGGCGCTGTTCGGCGAGCTGAAGGTCGACGGCTTCTTTCTCGAATACGACGACGAACGCTCCGGCGGGTTCGCGCCGCTGCGCTTCGTGCCGCGCGGAGGGCCGCGCGTCGTGCTCGGGCTGGTGACCAGCAAGCGGGCGGCGCGCGAAAGCAAGGACGCGCTCAAGCGGCGCATCGACGAGGCGGCGAAATATGTGCCGCTCGAACAGCTTTGCCTGTCGCCGCAATGCGGCTTTTCCTCGACGGTCGACGGCAACGCGCTGACGATCGACGAAGAAGAAGCGAAATTGCGCCTCGTCGTCGAAACCGCGCGCGAGGTTTGGGGCGACTAAGCCGCGCAGTCTAAAGAACAATTTGCGGTGCGGCGCAAATGTGACTTGCCATTTAAGCGTAATAATTCATTCATTTACCCAATGATTCACAATGCCACACCAGCGCCACAAACATTGTGGCATGGTTTGTCTTGCTCGATTCGTTGCCGGGGATTATCGGTCCTCCTTTCCGCTTCTGGGTGAGGGCACCCGGCGGACGCACCTTACAAATTCATCCGATCATATCCGGCGGCGACGGGCGGATCGGTGTTCCTATTTGGGGAAAAGCGATGAGTTATCGAATCGTCTATAACGAGATGACGGCGCCGCACGGCAGTGCGGAGTGGCGGCAGGATATCGCGTGGTCCGAGGAATTCTCCGCCGAGCATCAAGCGCTCGGGCGCGCTCGCGAGTTGCTGGAAGCGGGCGAACACTACGGGGTCGCGGTGCGCGACCATAGCGGCAACGAACTTTCCGGTATCAGACTCCAGCTCAAGCTGGGTGGTTTTTCGGGCGACTAAATCTCTCAATCTCGCCGTCACCCGCGGGCTTGGCCGGCGGTTAGCCGACCGTGCCACGCCCGGCCATGGCGAGTGGAAAGAACGGCGCGGTGCGATTCGATTGTCACGAGCGACAGCAATCGCTCCGCTGCCGTCGGGACGGGCGGCAAGGCAGGTTTGCCGCCCGCGCCGTTGTTCGCACCCGCGAATTCCGGTAGTCTGGGCGTCATCTAGCAATCGCGGCAGCGCTCGTCGGCACGGCCGCGATTTTAGTTAGATTTGAGCTTCGGAGCCGCCTTTGGCCGTTACCGCCGTCCCGCCCGGCCAGCCGCCGATCGGGCCCGACATCACCCAGATCACGATCGAAGAGGAGATGCGCCGCTCCTACCTCGATTACGCGATGAGCGTGATCGTGGCGCGGGCGCTGCCCGACGTGCGCGACGGGCTGAAGCCGGTGCATCGCCGCATCCTCTACTCGATGCAGGTCAACGGCAATTTGTGGAACCGCGGCTACCGCAAATCGGCGCGTATCACCGGCGACGTGATGGGCAAGTACCACCCGCACGGCGACCTTGCGATCTACGACGCGATGGTGCGGCTGGCGCAGGATTTCTCGATGCGCCTGCCGCTGGTCGACGGCCAGGGCAATTTCGGCTCGATGGACGGCGACCCGCCGGCGGCAAACCGCTACACCGAGGCGAGGCTGGCGCGCGTCTCGGAAACGCTGCTCGACGATCTCGACAACGACACCGTCGATTTCCAGCCAAATTACGACGAGACCGAGCGCGAACCCAAAGTGCTGCCGGCGGGGTTTCCCAACCTGCTGGTCAACGGCGCGCAGGGGATTGCGGTCGGCATGGCGACCAACATCCCGACGCACAACCTCGGCGAGGTGATCGACGCCTGCTGCGCCTATCTCGACAATCGCGGGATCACCGTCGAAGAACTGATGGAGTACGTGCCGGCGCCGGATTTCCCGACCGGCGGCACCATCGTCGGCCGCGCCGGCTCGCACGCCGCCTACAAGACCGGCCGCGGCGCGGTCGTGCTGCGCGCCAAGAGCCATGTCGAGGAGGTACGCAAGGACCGCGACGCGATCGTCATTACCGAGATCCCCTATCAGGTCAACAAGTCGAAGCTCGTCGAGCGCATCGCCGAAACGGTGCGCGACAAGCTGGTCGAGGGCATCTCCGACCTGCGCGACGAGAGCGATCGCGACGGGTTGCGCGTCGTTATCGAGCTGAAGCGCGACGCCGACCCCGAAATCGTGCTGAACCAGCTGTTCCGCCATACCGCGCTGCAGACGAGCTTCGGCGTCAACATGCTGGCGCTCAACAATGGCCGGCCCGAGCTGATGACGCTGCGCGACATCGTCGTCGCGTTTGTCGCGTTTCGCGAAGTGGTCATCACCCGGCGCACGACCCATCTGCTCAACAAAGCGCGCGAGCGGGCGCATATCCTGGTCGGCCTCCTGGTCGCGGTCGCCAATATCGACGAGATCATCGCGCTGATCCGCGCCGCGCCGGACCCGGCGGCAGCGCGAGAGGGGTTGATCGGGCGCCGTTGGCCGGCCGGCGACGTTGCGCCGCTGCTCGCGCTGGTCGGCGAGGAGACGGCCGCCGATGGCGCCGGCACCTACCAGCTTTCCGACGCCCAGGCGCGCGCGATCCTCGACCTGCGGCTGCAGCGCCTCACCGGGCTCGAGCGCGACAAGATCGGCGAGGAACTGCAGGAGCTGGTCGCCGAGATCGCCCGGCACCTCGAAATTCTGCGGTCTCCCGAAAAGCTGATCGAGGTGCTGCGCGGCGAGCTCGTCGCCATCAAGGCGCAGTTCGCGAACCCGCGGCGGACCCAGATCGAGGATGTCGAGTTCGAGGCCGACATCGAGGCGCTGATCCAGCGCGAGGATATGGTCGTCACCGTCAGCCATGCCGGCTACATCAAGCGGGTGCCGCTCTCGACCTACCGCTCGCAGCGCCGCGGCGGGCGCGGGCGCGCCGGCATGGCGATCCGAGAAGAGGATTTCCTCAACGAGGTTTTTGTCGCCTCGACTCTGTCGCCGGTGCTGTTCTTCACCTCGGCGGGCCGGGTCTACAAGCTCAAGGTCTATCGCCTGCCGCTCGGCACGCCGCAGGCGCGCGGCCGGCCGATGATCAATCTGCTGCCGCTCGCCGCAGGCGAGACGATCTCGACCATTATGCCGCTGCCCGAGGACGAGGAGAGCTGGGGCGCGCTGACGGTGATGTTCGCCACCGCGGCGGGCTATGTGCGGCGCAACGCGCTCAGCGATTTTGTCGACGTCCGCGCCAACGGCAAGATCGCCATGAAATTCGAGGGCGAGGATGCCGACGACCGGCTGATCGCGGTCGCCCCGTGCAGCAACGCCGACGACGTGCTGCTCGCCACTCGCCACGGCAAGGCGATCCGGTTTTCGGTCGACGATGTCCGCGTCTTCACCGGCCGCTCCTCGGTCGGCGTGCGCGGCATCCGCCTGTTGGGTGAGGACGCGGTCATTTCGATGTCGATCCTGCGCCACGAGGCGGTCTCGTCCGAAACCCGCGACGCCTACCTGAAACTCGCCAACGAGCGGCGCCACCAGGCCGGCGAGGGAGGCGAGGGGGCCAACGGCAACGGCGACGACGATGTCGAGGCCGAAAGCCAGGGCGATGCGGCGGTCTCCGAGGAATTGTTCGCCGATCTGGCGTCGCGCGAGCAATTCCTGCTCAGCGTCACCGAGAAGGGTTTCGGCGTACGCAGCTCGGCCTACGGCTATCGCATCACCGGCCGCGGCGGCCAGGGCATCAACAACATGGATCTGACCCGCCGCAGCGATGCGCTCGTCGCGGTCTTTTCGGTGGGCCCGAGCGACCAGATCATGCTGGTCACCGACGGCGGCATGGTGATCCGCTGCCCGGTCAACGACATCCGCATCGCCCGGCGCGGCAGCGTCGGCGTGGTGATCTTCCGCGTCGGCGACGGCGAGCATGTGGTATCGGTGGCGCGCCTCCCCGAGGTCGCCGGGGATGGCGACGACGAGGCGGGCGAACCGGAAAGCGAAGAAGGGAATGGCAAGTGAGTGAGGCGCGGGTGGGGATCTACCCCGGCACCTTCGATCCGATCACCAACGGCCATCTCGACATCATTCGCCGCGCGGCGAAGATCGTCGACCACCTCATCGTCGGCGTCGCCCGCAACGACGGCAAGGGGCCGCTGTTCTCGACCGACGAGCGGGTCGAGATCGTGCGCGACGACATCGCCCAGTCGCTCGACAGCGCCACCGCCGAGCGTATCGAGGTGCGCGCTTTCGAGACGCTGCTGATGAGCTTTGCCGAGTCGGCGGGCGCCAACGTCATCATCCGCGGGCTGCGCGCCGTGTCGGATTTCGAATACGAATTCCAAATGGCCGGGATGAACGCACGCCTCAATGACCGGATCGAGACCGTGTTTCTGATGTCCTCCGACCGCTACCAGTTCATCTCGTCGCGATTCGTGAAGGAAATCGGCGCGCTGGGCGGCGACATCACGCATTTTGTCAGCAAAGGCGTCGCCGAACGGCTGGTCGACCGCTACGGCAAGCGGGCGAAGGGCTGACCATCCGCTGATACGCTTCACCCGATGAAGGTGGGGTTCCAGCCCTGCCAGGAATCGGCCTTCGGCCGACGCGGCCGGAGAAACGCAACAGCCCCTCACAAGCGAGGTAAGCGATGGCCCTCGCGTTGAGCGCCGCGACATTCGTGATGACGCTGCTCGGCGGCCTGCTGGCGCTCAAACTGCAGGACCGCTTGCACCTGGTCCTGGGTTTCAGCGCCGGGGCGGTAATCGGCGTCGCGTTCTTCGACCTGATCCCGGAAGCGTCCGAACTCGTTTCCAAAACCGGCTCGACCGGGTTTGTCTTCGTCCTCGTGGCGATCGGTTTTGTCGTCTACATGATCCTCGACCGCACCGTCGCCCCGCATGGCCACAAGGGCGAACGCACCGATCGGATGTGGCAGGCGAGTGCGCTCGGCGCCGCGAGCCTGTCGTTGCACAGCTTTCTCGACGGGTTCGCGATCGGGCTGGCGTTTCAGGTCTCGACTTCGGTCGGCGCGATCGTCGCGGCGGCGGTGCTCGCGCATGACTTCTCCGACGGAATCAACACCGTCGGCGTCGTTCTCAATCGGCATGGCGGGAGCCGCGCCGCGCTCAGCTGGCTGATTGTCGACGCCGCCGCGCCGGTTGTCGGCGTCGTGTCGACCATGGCCCTGCGCTTCCGGGAGGAGGTGCTGGGCTACTGCCTGGCTGCGTTCGCGGGGTTCTTCATCTACATCTCGGCGAGCGATTTGCTGCCGGAGAGCTATCACGACCATCCGACCGGCTGGACGACGGCGATGACCATTCTCGGCATGGCGGTGGTCTACGTCGCGGTCAGCCTGGCACAGCTTTGAGCGTCGGCAGGCCGCCAGGATGGTGCGGCTTATACCAGGGTAAGCGCGAATCTTATCCTCCGCTGAGCGAGCGGTAGGTTCTGCTGGCCGTTGGGCTGCTCGGCATCGTCGGGTTGCGCTGACCGGCCCCTTGCAAGCATCGGCGCGAATTGCGTTGCAATTTGCGAAAAGCGCCGCGTCAGCGTCGTGAATCCGGTAACCATGATAATCCCTTAGAGACGATCCGCCGATGGCACGGCGTTTGATACCGGACTTCCGGCAGGGCAGTTGCGCGCCCGCCGCGGAGGAAAGTTGGGATGCCGATCAGCGAAACCGAAATAGAACTGCTGGCCTGCGCGATGATCGATCGGCATGGGACCGGCGCGGCAGAGGCGGCGGTGGCACGCCTCAACCAGATGATCGACAGCGGCGACTGGGCCGGCCGCGATCTCTGGGCCTGCGTCGTACGCACGATCCACGACAGTCTCGGCGTCAGCCCGGTCTATTTCACCCATGCCGGTGCCGCGGGTAGAGCGCCGTTTTCCCGGGTGGCCTGATCGGTGCAATCTGCGAGGGGAATTAATTCCTGAGCACAAATTGTCCGCTTAACTTCGACTTAACCGCCGCATCGCCTCTTGCATCGCCGCAGCGAGCGTCGCCTCGCGCGTGACCCCGCCCGGCTCGGTGCCGCAAGGCGCCGCCGCCATGCCCGCGCGGCTGGCCGCCATTAGACAACAAGCTGGGGCTCTGGCACGATGGCTGCCCCCGTTGTCGCCGGGGCTGCGGCGGGTCGGGGTTTTTGGCGCCGCCTGGTGCCGGTCCGAACAGCTGAATATATGCCGATAGGATCCGCTATCCCCCCGTTGTTTTCCGAAGCCGTGACGAGGCGGCACAAGGATTTAGGGCTGCCCTCGAAAGACGGCGAGTTTGTCACGCCGGTCGGGCAGCGTATGCGGCTGGACGAACTCGCCGGACCGAAGTGAGGAGGCGGGCGGCCGTGCCGATGGACAAGCTCAAGGCCGGGCCCGTCGAAACCCGCTACGCCCGAAACGGCGATATCCGCATCGCCTATCAGATCATCGGAGAGGGCGAACTCGACCTGCTGCTGGTTCCCGGGCTGGTGTCGCATCTCGGCCTGATTTGGGAGGAGCCGGAGCATGCGCGATTTTGCGAGCGACTGGCGCAATTCTCGCGCCTCATCATGTTCGACAAGCGCGGCACGGGGCTGTCCGATCGCAAGTCCGGCATCGGCACGATCGAGGAACGACTGGGAGACGTCCGCGCGGTCATGGACGCAGCCGGCTTGCGCCGTCCAGTGATGTTCGGCTTTTCCGAAGGCGGGAAGACAGCCCTGCTGTTCGCCGCCGCTTATCCTCGGAGCGTCCGCGCGCTGGCGCTTTATGGGGCGTTCGCGCTGAGCCCGACGCGGGCGTGGCCGCCCGATAAGGTCGAGGCGCGGTTCAAGCTGATGGAGCGCGCCTGGGGTGTTCCGATGCTGCCGCCGTCGGTCGCGCCGAGCAAGGCGTCGGACCAGGCGTTTCGCCGCCGCTGGGCGCGGTTCGAGCTGCGCAGCGCCAGCGCCGCCACCGCGGGGGCGCTGCTGCGCCTGGATCACGAACTCGATGTCAGGGAGATGTTGTCGAAGGTCGCTTCGCCGACGCTGGTGATGCACCGCAGCGGCGACCGGCGCATCGACGTCGAGTGCGGCCGGCGGCTGGCCGCGGGCATACCGGGCGCGACCTACCTCGAGCTGCCCGGCGCCGATCACCTGCTCTATCTCGGCGACAGCGAACGGGTGCTCGATGAACTTCGCGACTTTCTCGCCGGTCTTCCCAAAGCAGACCCTTAAGCGCCGAACATGCGACCCCTTGGACATGCGCGTCAAAATTGCAATCGACGGTCGGAGCCGGTCGAAGTCGCGCAAAAGGAAAGGCGACCGAGGAGCCCTCGGTCGCCTTTCTTGTCCGCGCGGCGCGCTAGCGGACGGTGTCAGCCTCGCGAAAGCAACATAGCGTTAAACGGTTAACGGAGTGTTACCAGAGGCGAAGACGGTCATTTTTGCTCTGGCTAGCGGCGCCGAGACTGTAGGAAAGCTGGTTGAGCGAACGCGACAAAAAGCAAAAGCGCCCGGCGGCGTCGCCGCCGGGCGCTTTGAACCAACAAGGATCGATTTTAGAGCTTGGTGGCGACGGTGTTGAACGTGTTGCTGAGGTTCGTGCCGACGGTGCCCATGACGGTCACGGCGGCGACCGCGATCAGCGCGGCGATCAACCCATACTCGATAGCGGTAGCTCCGTCTTCGTTCCTCAAAAGCTTGATCAGGTTGGTGAGCATTTCGATCTCCATTCAAAGGCTGACGTTTCGCATTATCAGGCTCGCTCCTTTATGAATCGTAAATGCGGAGACAGGATTCTGGGCACAGCGACGATGCTCGCGGCGGCCGACAAGGCACCGCAGTTAAGTCGAGCCGGATGTGGATTAGGTTAAGGCGATTGGAAGGCGCTTGGCGAACCCGCGGAGATTACCAAGCGAGCGGGTTCCGCGGGACCGGGATGATCGCTGAAGTGGGGCGAGTGACGGGTCTCGAACCCGCGACCTCCAGATCCACAATCTGATTTGATTGGCTTTCATAGCGTTTCATAATGCTTCAAAAACGCTTTGGAAATCCTTGAGTTTTGGCATCCGGGCGATCATTGTAACGTGATGAAAGTTTCATCTCGTTTCCGTGGGTAACAGGGTTGGGTAGCAACCCGCCCGCTACCCGCTTGGAGCGCCACACCTTCGCAAAGGATGTCCCGATGCCGACAATCAAGCTGACACAGGCGGCGATCGAGCGGTTGAAGCCGCCGGCCACGGGCCGCGTCGAATATTGGGATTCACAGCTTCCGGGCTTCGGGCTGCGGATTGCCGCTCCCCGACCCGGCCGCTCAGAAAAGGACGCCCGGCGCACCTGGCAAGCGTTCTACCGGGTGAAGGGCGACGGGACTGTCATCCGCGAGACGATCGGAACGGCGGCCGTGATCCCAAACGTCGCCGACGCACGTGCACGGGCACGCGCGAGCATTGATGCAGCCCGGCAGGGCATCAACCCCATCGCCAGGCGTCGCGATGATCTAGCGATGGCCCAGCGCGAGGCAGCACAGCGCGAGATTGAGACGCTTGGGGCGGCCTTAGATCGATATACGACCAAGCTTCCTACGCTGGGGAACGGGAAACGGCGGACGCGCCCGCGGCGGCCTGAGTACGTAGCCGAGGTAAAGCGTTGCCTTGAGCGCGACGTGCGGGACAGCGACAAAGTTGGCGCGGATCGCCCGCTGCGCGGCATTAGCAAGAAAGAGATCAGCGCGCTGCTAGATGAGATTGCAGCCCGCGCGCCCAGCCATGCGAATCACGTCCTTTCCTACTTCCGGGCCTTCATGAATTGGGCGGTGAGCGAAGATTTGATTGACGCGAACCCCGCAGCCCAAATCTCGGCACCGTCACCATTCGTCGACCGCGACCGCGCACTCGACGATGACGAAATCCGGCTGTTCTGGCTCGGCTGCGACAAGATTGGCGAGCCCTTTGGGCCGCTGTTCAAATTGCTGCTGTTGACGGCGCAGCGGCGAGACGAGTTGGCGCACGCCACATGGTTGGAATTCGATCTCGACAAGGCGATGTGGACGCTCCGGGGCGAGCGCACCAAGAACGGGAAAGCACATGAAGTGCATCTGTCGCCTCCGGCGATCGAGCTGCTCTCCAAGCTGCCGAAGGTCGGCGAGAAGCGCTACCTATTCAGTACCACGGGCAAGACTCCCGTTTCCGGCTTCGGCCGCGCTCGCGAACGACTTGCAGCCGCGATGGCCAATATCCGAAGGGCGGAGCAGGGCGAGGCCGCCGAGACGATCGAGCCTTTCACCTTGCACGACCTCCGGCGCTCGGCAGCAACCGGCATGGCTTCGATCGGGATTGCGCACCACGTCCTAGACAAAATTTTGAACCATTCAAGTGGCAAGATCAGCGGTGTTGGCGCTATCTACAATCGATTTGAATATAAGCCCGAGCGGAACGCGGCCCTCGAAGCATGGGCGCGACACATTGAGGGTTTAGTGAGCCCCACCACATCGAACGTCGTGCCAATTAAGTCAGCCGGCTGAAGCATTCGAAACGTCGGCTACCTTTCATTGAGCTTCAGAAAGTTACAAGCTGTTACTTTGTAGTTTGACGTAGCCGGCGTTTCGCGCTAGATATTGTGTTAGCGCAGCCGACAGCTCCTTGAGTAGGAAACTGAAAGGGGAGTGCCGCTCGGCCTCTGGCTCACCGGAACAACGTCCTGCCGGGATCGCGAGCTAATGAGCGGGGGAGGAACCGCAGGGGACAAAACCCCAATCTTGACCGTCTGCCAAATAGCGGGCGCGGGCGATCAAGATGGTGTTCCCTGGAGGCTTTATGCCCACCACCGTTCACATTGCGGGGGCGACAAACCCGCCCCCCGCGCGACCCCTCGCCCAGCAGCACTCGTCCGACGACAGGATCACCAGCGCCGACGTGCGCCGAATGCTCGGCATTAGCGGCGTGACGCTATGGCGCTGGACGAACGATCCCTCGCTGAATTTTCCCAAACCAGATGACATCATCTACCGGCGAAGGTTCTGGTATCGATCAACCGTCACTGGCTGGCTCGCAGATCGTGACGCCAAACAGGGAACCGCGTGATGGACGGCGATTGGGGCCGAGGGCCGCCCAAACGAAAACGCCGCCCTGGCGGGGGCGGCGATCTCGGAAACATCAGCAACAACGCCAAGCCTCATACATCCGCTGACGGCGATCCGTCAACTACTCGCGCCGAACGCCGTCGTCGCCACGCTCTTTGGCGGCGGGCAATGCGCGGATTTCACAAGCGCGCGGCTGGGCTATTCGATCTAACGATCGTGCGGGCGCATTACGACTACAGCCCCGCCATCGCCGTGGCCGTGCTCAACTGGCTTGGCATCACGTTCGCCGCCTCCGAAGGCCAGGGGATGCTTTGCCTCGATTGCGACAGGGCATTCAGCCGGAAGTTTCGCCCTAGCGCCTTTCTCGTCGTGGCTCCGATCGCGAACGCTCAAACGCCCGAAATGGCGATACTGACGGGCATTTGCCCGGCTTGCGCCGATCGGTCGGACGCCGATTTGCTGGTAGTGGCTCAGCATCGCCTGAAGGGGGTTTGGCCCGATCTGCGCCGACTTGATGCCGCCAACCTGCACACCCGCGGTGGGCG
>DASRLO010000090.1:0-2596 GCA_035648415.1 Allostellaceae bacterium | reverse complement strand
GCAAACGGCGGGACGATGTCTTCCTTGAAGTTCTCGTACTGGTCGTCGCCCCACATGATGATGAGGTCGGGGTTGAACTCGTCGAGCGCCCGGCGCGCCTCGGCGAAATGCTGCCGGTAGATTTCGCGGTAGCGCGAAGCGGTCGCGGCGCCCCAATCGTTGCCCAGTTCCTCCCGCAGCTTTTCCGGCCAGTTCGCCGGGTTCTTCATGTGCTCCGGCATGTCCGGGTCATCGAGCGAGGCCTTCATCATAAAGGTCCAGTTCTCGTTAGGCCGCAGCATCACCGGCCGGTGGGTGCAGCCGATCCCCAGGATTTCAGCCATCGCTCACCTCGCTGAAAGATGTGTCACTGCTTTGGGGTCTGCTCAGGCGGCGCGCCGTCGGGGGGCACCACTTTCATGACGAAAACTGTCGGCTTCTCGCTTGGACCGAAGGGGCCGGGAACCTTATGGCTGACCGGCGTCAGGCTGCGCAGATAGGCGACAAGCGCCGCGACATCGGGTTTGGTAAGATGCGAGAGTGCATGCCACGGCATGATCGGCGCGAGGATGCGGCCGTCGGGGCGCGCGCCAGTGGTCAAGGCGGTGGCGATCTGCTCCGGCGTCCAGGCGCCGAGGCCGGTTTCCTTGTCCGGCGTCAGGTTCGGACCGACAAAGACGCCGAGCTCCGGGATCTCGAACCCGACATCCGAGCCGCCAAGGTAATGGGTCATGTCCGGCTTGCCGAAGAAATAGCCGGGGGTATGACAATCGACGCAGTCCCCGATCGTCGCCAGATACTTGCCGCGTTCGACCTGGGTTTGGGCAGAGGCGAAAATCGGCGACAGCGTCATCGCGGCCACTGCCGCGGCGCACGCGAGCTTCGCGCTCACCGGCGATCCTCCGGCACCTCGATATTCAACAACCGCGCGGCGTTGCGGCCGAGGATCGCGCGGCGCTCGGTGTCGTCGAGCCCCCTGGCGCCCTCGACAAAGCCGATCGGGTCGACTTCGCCCATGTCGGCCGGGTAGTCGGTGCCCATCAGCACATGGTCCGCGCCGAACTGCTCGACCAGATATTCGAGCTGGTGGTGGGTGTAGACGATGGTGTCGAAATAGAGCCGCTTCAGGTACGTCGTCGGCATATGGCGCAGATGCTCGCAGCAATCGGGCCGGGCCGACGCGCCGTGGTCGATCCGCCCCGAATAGGCCGGCAGATAGCCGCCGCCATGCGACAGCACCAGCTTCAAATTCGGGCAATCCTGCAGCACCCCGCCGAAGATCAAATGATGCACCGCGACCGTGGTGTCGAGCGGGTTGCCGATGATGTTGGTGAAGTAATGGTCGCGGAACCGGCTCGCCTCGGGGAACCCGGTCGGGTGCATGAACAGCACGAGGCCCAGTTCCTCGGCGCGCTGGAAGATCGGGCGAAACCGCGGCTCCGACAAATCGGCGCCGGCGACGTTGGTGGCGATCTCGATGCCGCGCAGCCCCAGCGATTTGTGCAGCCGCTCCAGTTCGGCGACCGCCGGCTCCGGCGCCTGGAACGGCACCGTGCCGAGCCCGACAAAGCGGTCGGGGTGCTTACCGACGATGTCGGCGATGTTGTCGTTGATGACCCTGGCTGTCTCGATGCCGAGATCGGCCGGGACGCTGTAAAAGGTCTGCGCCGGCGACGGGGTGATCGCCTGGATGTCGATCCCCATGTGGTCCATGTCGGCGAGACGCTTTTCGATCGAGGTAAACTGCACGCGGGTGCGGCGCGCCTGCTCGCGGTTGGTCTCGCGGGTGTGCTCGTTGGCGAATTGGTGGCGCGGCTGCCAGTCCATCGAGAGGCCCGCGGCGGCAATCAGCTCCTCGGCCTTCGGGGTCAGCAGGTGGCAGTGGATATCGATCGTGAACCATTTGCCGCGCGCCCGCATCGGCCCGGGAAACCGGCCGGGGATCTGGGCGCCTTGCGGCAGACAAGTGAACAGCATCACGTTTCCTTCCGTCGATTTTTCCCGATCCTACGCGACTTGTCGATCCGCTGTCATTGCGGCGCTGCGCTCGCCGTGACGGCGGAAGCGGCGGTTACCCCGGTTCCAGCGCGTCGCGCACCGCGGCGGCGAGTTCGGCGCGGCGATAGGGTTTGGAGAGCAGGCGAATGCCGGCGACCGCGTCGCCGTCGCCGCCCAGCCGAATATCGGGAAAGCCCGACGTCAGGATGACCTTGAGCGCGGGCCAGCGGGCGATCGCCTCGTGCGCCAGCGCGATGCCGTTCATCTCGCCCGGCATCACGATATCGCTGAACAGGAGTGCCGGCCGTTCGCGCCCGAGCAGTTCGAGCGCCGCGGCGGCACCATCGGCCTCGATCACGCGATAGCCCAGCTCGGCAAGCTGGCGTCCCACGATCCGTCGCATCGGCAGGTTGTCCTCGACGATCACGACGGTCTCGCCCTGGCCAGCGGCCTGATGGACGCTCTCGGCCCCGTCGGTGGCCGCGGCGCCCTGGCGGTCGCGCGGCAGATAGAGGCGAAAGGTCGTCCCGGCGCCGGGTTCGCTGTAGACGTTGATGTGTCCGCCGCTTTGTTTGAGGATGCCATAACAGGTGGCCAGACCCAGGCCGGTGCCCTGCCC
>DASRLO010000089.1:0-18540 GCA_035648415.1 Allostellaceae bacterium | reverse complement strand
AGCAAGTCCTCGATCATATTCTTATAGAGCGATTTTGCCGGCTCGCCGGTATGGGTGGTGAAGACGCGATCGTCAGGCTCCGATGCCTTGGCGATGACGCGGATACGTTCGATATATTCGGCGACGCTGGCGGGGGCGACTAGCTCGCGCGTCTTGCCCTTGCCGCTCACCCGCATCACGGCGACATCGCGTCCCTCGCGATCCTTCCGGATCGACACATCACGCCAGCGGAGGTTCTTCGCCTCCGACGGGCGCATGCCGGTATTGCACATGATCAGCACGAAATTATAGGCGACCGTCCGATACCAGCTGCTCGAAGGGCGGATCGCGGCCTTCACCCACGATCGCCCGACGGTGTGTAGCTTGCGGTATTCCTCGGGGCTGAACGCGTCGCGGCGCATCTTCGCCAGCGTCGGTCTGCCTTCGAACCGCTGATCGGCCCTGATGTAGCGTTTTTTGGCCGCGAAATTCATCACGGCGCCGAAGATGGACATCTCGAAGCGGATGGTGGCGTCGCTCACCTGCTCGCGCAGGCGGCCCTTGCTGGTCTCGCGCCGCCAGGTTGGATAATCATCCCACCGGTCTTGCCCGATCAGATGAATCTGCGTCGAGCCGACGTAAAGATCGAGGCGCGCCCGGATGACTGATTCGCATTTGCGCCAGCGGGCGTCTGACACCTGACCGGTCGCCGCGCGTCGCTTTTGCAGCTCGACATATTCCTTGGCGATTTGGCTGAAGGAGCGGTTGAAGATCGGGACATCGTGCTTGAGGCGAAAGCGTAAATCCGCGTCATGGTCGTAGGCGCGGTCGCGCGCCGCCGCGATGTCCGCGGTCTTCAGCGAGAGCGTCTTGTAACGATCGCTCTTGGGGATCTTGACGCGGCAGTACCAATTGCGGTGCTGCACGTCGCCGCGCCGGAAGATGACGAGGCCGGGTTTGAGTTCTTCCTTGTCTGTCAGAAACGTCATGGGGGCTTGCCGCTGTGCAGGAATTGTGTAGGCTTTTCCTCTAAGTCCTTGATTCGCCGTATCCGTGTAGGCAATGTGCAGGAGCATAGTGCCAGAAAACGTGAATAATGTCAAATGTTTAAGAAAGAGTGCTCATCCCGGTGAAAGCTGGAACCCAGGGCGAGCGTGAGTCGGCTGTCCTGGACCCCCGCTTCCGCGGGGGCGACGAATAAACGTTAGCCGAACAGCGCCGCCAGCACCGCGTTTAGCCGTTGCCGTCCGGCGGCGGTGGCGGCGAGGCGGCGCTCGTCGAGCGCGACAAACCCGCCCTCGATGAGCCGCCTGAGGCCGGCGCCAAACAGCGCCTCGACGGTGCAATCGCCGACGGCTTCGAGGCGCACGCGCGGAACGCCTTCGACGAGGCGCAGCCCCATCATCACCATCTCCTCGACCGCGCTCTCGCGCCGGATCGCGGTCATTTCCTCGAATTCCGGCCGCCGGAGCCAGGCTTCCGGCAGGCGGCGCTGGCGGGTCGCGTATTTGACGCCGCCGCGGGTAATCCGGCCATGCGCGCCGGGGCCGATGCCGAGATAATCCTCGTAGCGCCAATAGGCGAGGTTGTGCCGGCTCTCCGCGCCGGGCCTGGCGTGATTCGAGACCTCGTAGGCCGGCAATCCGTGCGTCGCGAGGCGCTCCTGGGTCAACTCGAACATCGCGGCCGAGACATTCTCGTCGGGCAGGACCAGCTCGCCCTTTGCCGCGCGGGTGTGGAACGCGGTGCCCGGCTCGATCGTCAGCTGATAGAGCGACAGATGCTCGCCGGCGAAGGCCAGCGCCTCGTCGAGCTCGTCGGCCCAGGCCGCAAGGCTCTGGCCAGGCCGCGCGTAGATCAGGTCGAACGAGGTGCGGGGGAAGAGCTTCTGCGACATCGTGATCGCCGCGACCGCCTCGGTGCGGTCATGGCCGCGGCCGAGAAACTTGAGCGCCGCCGGGTCGAGCGCCTGCACCCCGAGCGACAGCCGGTTGATTCCGGCCGCGGCAAACGCGGCGAATCGCCGCGACTCGGCGGAATTCGGGTTGGCCTCGAGGGTGATTTCGAGCTTGCGCGCGGCCGGCCAATGCTGCTTGACGCGCTCGATCAGCGCCGCCGCGGTTTCCGGCGGCATCAGCGACGGCGTGCCGCCGCCGAAGAAGATCGAGGCGACCTCGTGTCCGGGCGCCAATTCCGCCTGCCGGTCGAGATCGGCGAGCAGCGCGCTCGTCCATGCGTCCACGTCGATCCGCTCGCGGACATGGCTGTTGAAGTCGCAATACGGGCATTTCGACCGGCAGAACGGCCAATGGATATAGATCGCCAGCGGCGGCCGGGCCATCGGCGCCTAGCCCCCACCCCGGCCCTCCCCCGCAAGCGGGGGAGGGCCGGGATGGGGGCTGCCGCCGCTCGCTTATTCATCCGCTCCGAAACATTCTGCGACCAGCTTGGCGAAAGCGCGGGCGCGATGGTCGATCCGGTATTTTTCTTCGGCCGGCATTTCGCCGAAGGTCCGCGCATAGCCCACGGGGATGAAGATCGGGTCGTAGCCGAAGCCGTTGCCGCCGCACGGCGGCCAGGAAAGCCGGCCGTGGACCTCGCCGCGAAACAGCGCTTCCTCGCCGCCGGGCCACGCCAGCGCCAGCACCGAGACGAACGCGGCGCCCCGGTCGTGGTCGCCGAGCTCTCGGTCGACCCGCGCCATGGCGTGCGAAAAATCCTTGGCCGGCCCCGCCCAGCGCGCCGAATAGATGCCTGGCGCGCCAGCTAATGCCGGCACGACGAGCCCGGAATCGTCGGCCAGCGCCGGCAACCCGGTAGCCTCGGCGGCGGCGTGCGCCTTCAGCGCCGCATTTTCCTCGAACGTCGCGCCGGTCTCCTCGGGCTCGGCGAGGCCAAGCTCGGCGGCGCCGAGCGTCTCGATTCGGTAGGGCGCGAGGAGGGCGGCGATCTCGACCATTTTGCCGGGATTGTGGCTGGCGATGACCAGCTTCCCGCCGTCGAACCGGCGCGTCATCTGACCAGCAGCGCCGCCAGTTGCAGGCGGCAGAGCTCGGCGATGCCGCCGCGGGCGAGGCGCAGCATGGCGGAGAATTCGGCCTCGTCGAACGGCGCGCCCTCGGCGGTGGCCTGGATCTCGATGATCCTGCCGCCGCCGGTCAGCACGAAATTGGCGTCGGTCTCGGCCGCCGAATCCTCGGCGTAGTCGAGGTCGAGCACGGCGGCGCCCTGGCAGACGCCGCATGAAATCGCCGCGACGCTGTCGGTGAGCGGGACGGCAGGGATTAGTCCCGCCGTCACCAGGCCGGACAACGCCCGGTGGAGCGCTACATAGCTGCCGGTGATCCCGGCGGTGCGGGTGCCGCCGTCGGCCTGCAGCACATCGCAATCGATGCGGATCTGCCGCTCGCCGAGCGCGACGAGGTCGGTGACCGCGCGCAGGGAGCGGCCGATCAGGCGCTGGATTTCCTGAGTGCGGCCGCTCTGCCGGCCGCGCGCCGCCTCGCGATCGGTGCGGGTATGGGTCGAGCGCGGCAGCATGCCGTATTCCGCCGTCACCCAGCCCTTGCCGCTGTTGCGCATCCACGGCGGCACGCGTTCCTCGATCGTCGCGGTGCACAGCACATGGGTGTCGCCGAACTTCGCCAGGCACGAGCCTTCGGCGTATTTGGAGAAGCCAATTTCGAGGGTGACGGCGCGCATTGCATCGGGGGAGCGTCCGGAGGGGCGCATTTATGTCTCCAGCTTAGAAGAGGCTGCCTTGGCCGGGCAGGGGGATTTTCGGCCGCGCGGAGCGGCGCGGCCGGGCGAGCGCGCCCGCCACGACATCGACCTTGCCGTCGTGGAATTCAAGCTCCAGCCATCCCGGCGTCACCTTGGCGGCGTCGGCGATCACCGAGTCGCCGCGGCGGACGACGACATAACCCTCGCGCAGACGCCGTTCGTGCGTGTCTGAAAGGCTGGCGAGCCGTCCGCCCAACCCCTCGACGACGCGGCGCTGCTCGGCGACGGCGCGGCCGGCGGCGGTC
Source organism: Allostellaceae bacterium (assembly GCA_035648415.1). Classification (GTDB taxonomy): domain Bacteria; phylum Pseudomonadota; class Alphaproteobacteria; order ATCC43930; family CGMCC-115725; genus DATARH01. The sequence continues at coordinate 14,533 of DASRLO010000089.1, read as the reverse complement.
GCGAGGCGAGGCGCGACATCGTCGAGCCGGGCGCGGGCGCGGGCGATGTCGGCGGCGAGCGCGGCCGGCCGCAGCCGAGCGGCGGCGAGCCCGGTGCGCGCAGCGTCGAGCCGGCCGCGGATCGCGAGGCGCAGCCGTTCGGCGCGGTCGTCGAGCCGCTGCGCGGCGCCGCCGATCAGGTCGCGCGGGTCGGGAAGGCCGCGCGCCAACCCGGCGAGGTGCAGCCGGCGCTCGCTGAACAGCCGCGACAGCCCCTGCGCGAGCCGCGCCGTCTTGCCGTCAAGCTCGGCGATGAGGTCGAGCCGCACCGGCACGGCCATCTCGGCGGCGGCGGTCGGGGTTGGTGCGCGGCGGTCGCTGGCGTGGTCGATAAGGGTCGTGTCGGTCTCGTGCCCGACCGCCGAGATCAGCGGGATCGCCGACGCCGCCGCGGCGCGCACGACGATCTCCTCGTTGAACGCCATCAAATCTTCGAGGCTGCCGCCGCCGCGCGCGACGATGATGAGGTCGGGCCGCGGCACCCCGTGGTTCGCTGGCCCGCCAGGTTGCAGCCGGTTGAAGCCCTCGATCGCTGCGGCGACCTGCGCCGCCGCGTTCTCGCCCTGCACCGCGACCGGCCAGACCACCACCCGGCGCGGGAAGCGGTCGGCCAGCCGGTGCAGGATGTCGCGTATTACCGCGCCGGTCGGCGACGTCACGACGCCGATCACCGCCGGCAGGTAAGGCAGCTTCCTTTTGCGCTCGGGGGCGAAGAGCCCTTCGGCGGCGAGCCGCAGCCGGCGGTCTTCGAGCAGCTTCAACAGCGCGCCGCGCCCGGCGAGCTCGAGCGAATCGACGATGAGCTGGTATTTCGACCGGCCGGGATAGGTGGTGAGGCGGCCGGTGGCGACCACCTCCATCCCGTCCTCGGGCCGGACGGTGAGGCGCATCGCGGTCGTGCGCCAGCACACCGCGTCGAGCACCGCGTCGGAATCCTTCAGCGCGAAGTACCAATGGCCCGAGCCGTGCTTCTTGTAGCCGCTGACCTCGCCGCGCACGCGCACCAGCGAAAAATTTTCCTCGACCGAGCGCTTGAGCGCCGCCGCCAGCTCGGAAACGGTATATTCCGGCTGGTTGGTCTGGACGGCCATAGCGGTTTGTGGCGGGGCGGCGAGCAGGTCGTTCATCGCCGTATATTACCGGAGCGGAGGGGGAAGCGCGATGCGGGTGCGGACCTGTCATCTTCATGGCGGACAAGCCCCCACCCCGACCCTCCCCCGCAAGCGGGGGAGGGAGTTTGCCACGCGCGCCAGCCAGCTCCCTCCCCCGCTTGCGGGGGAGGGTTGGGGCGGGGCCGGCTAAATGCGCATCCTCGTCGTCGGGTCGGGCGGCCGCGAGCACGCCCTCGCCTGGGCGATTTCGGCGTCGCCGCTCATCGACCGCGTCTATTGCGCGCCGGGCAATGCCGGCATCGCCGAGGACGCCGAGTGCGTGCCGATCGGCGCGATGGACACGTCCGGGATCATCGCGTTCTGTAAGCGGGCGGCGATCGATCTGGTGGTGGTCGGCCCCGAGGCGCCGCTGGTGGCGGGCCTCGTCGATGCGCTGGAGGGCGAGGGCATCGCCGCCTTCGGGCCGAGCGCCGCCGCCGCCGCGCTCGAAGGCTCCAAGGGCTTTATGAAAGACCTCTGCGCACGCGAGGGCATCCCGACCGCCGCCTATCGCCGCTTCACCGACGCCGCTGCCGCCCGGGCCTACATCGCCGCCCAGGGTGCGCCGGTCGTGGTCAAGGCCGACGGGCTGGCGGCGGGGAAGGGGGTCGTCGTCGCCGCGACCCTCGCCGAGGCCAACGCGGCGGTCGATGCCGCGCTCGGCGGCCGGTTGGGCGCGGCGGGCGCCGAGATCGTCGTCGAGGAATTCCTCGCCGGCGAGGAGGCGAGCTTCTTCGCGCTATGCGACGGCGAGCACGCGCTGCCGCTTGCCGCGGCGCAGGACCACAAGCGCGTCGGCGACGGCGACACCGGCCCCAACACCGGCGGGATGGGCGCCTATTCGCCCTGCGCCGCGATGACGCCCGAGATCGAAGGCCAGGTCATGGAGCGCATGATCCTGCCGACCGCACGGGCGATGGCGCGCGCCGGCCGCCCGTTCAAGGGCGTGCTGTTCGCCGGGCTGATGCTGACCGAAGCGGGGCCGAAGCTCCTCGAATACAACGTCCGCTTCGGCGACCCCGAGGCCCAAGCGCTGATGATGCGCCTGCAGAGCGACATCGTGCCGGCCCTGATGGCGACCCGCGACGGCATCCTCAACCGCATCGACCTGCGCTGGCGCGACGCCGCCGCGATCTGCGTGGTGATGGCCGCCGCCGGCTACCCCGACGACCCGCGGCGCGGCACGGAAATCCGCGGCCTCGCCGCCGCCGGCGCCGACCCCGACATCAAGATCTTCCACGCCAGCACCAAGCGCGAGGGCAGCCGCATCCTCGCCGATGGCGGTCGGGTGCTCGGCGTCGCCGCGACCGGCAAAGGCCTCGCCGCCGCGCGTGAGCGCGCCTATCGCGCAGTCGATGCGATCGATTGGCCGGGCGGCTTCTGCCGGCGGGACATCGGAAGCCGAGGCGACTGATGCAGGTAAGCATTCGCGAGGCGCGGAATCGATTGTCGCACCTCGTCAAGTGCGTGCAAGCCGGCGAAGAGATCGTCATCACCAATCGTGGCAAGCCAGTCGCGTGCCTGGTGTCGCCTGGAGAACCGCAAGCCGGAGCCGACATTGGCAACGGTCGGCACATCCTCGACTGGCTCGCGAAGCACCCGCTACCCGCATATGCACGTCGCTCCGCAGAAGAAATCGATGCCTCGATCGATGAGGAGCGAAGGGCATGGAGCTGATCTTCTTAAAGGCGTCGGGCGACTTCTGGATTGGAACCAGATGGGAGATAGACGTGAAACCTTTGTTTACAGTTCACGCAGGTGAATTTCTTGTTGTAGATTACGTTGATCGTCATTTTCGGAGCTTGAATGTCTGGATTCCGGCGAAAGATACAGGAGTGGATCTTCTGGTATCAGACAGGACTAACAAACATACTGTATCTATGCAGGAGAAAGGACATTTGACTGCATGCGGCCGACCAGGCCGAGGTTCGATCACCCTTTCGGCCACTCCATCCGGATCGGGTCCTTGCCGTCCCAGTTTTTTGCGGCTTCGCGCACCTGGTCGAAGATGCGCATGCGGGCGGGGGTCGCCTCGGCCATCTCGATGACGGTGCCGGGGTGGCCTTCTTCGAGGAAATAGATAAAGGGGCCGCGCGCGCTGTCGCCTTCCTGGCCGACATGCCAGCCGCTCGCCAGCGCCTTCTCGCGAATTTCGTGATAGTTGACCGGCCAACTCGACCAATGCTGCGCGCCTTCGTGCCCGGCGTCGAGAAAGTCCCAGTAGAGGCTCGGCGTCCGGCAGCGCTGCTGGATCAACTCGAGCTGGACGTCGCCCGAATTGGCGAGCGCGATCGACAGATGCGGCGTGTCGTAGGGCTGGCCCTTGTAGCGGTAGCCGGTCAGCGGCAGCCGCTCGGCATAGAACCACGGGCCGACGCCGCACACCTCTACCCAGTGCTTCATCGCCTTGTCGATGTCGCGCACGACGATGCCAATTTGCCGCATCTCGCCGAAAATCCGGCTCATTCCCGCTTCCTCCGCGTATCTCCGGGGAACTCTCGTCCCGCGAAAGCATTACGTCATGTGACGTTAGGGGATGATGCCAGAGCGAGGCCGCGTGTGAAAAGCCGGGTCGGGGTGAAGAACCAGCGGCGCATTCTCTGCGTCTTTCCGCGCTATGCACTGTCATTCGGCACCTTCCAGCACGCCTACGAGCTGATGGACGGGGTGCGGGCGTTCATGCCGCCGCAGGGCCTCCTGGTCATCGCCGCCTATCTCCCGGCGATCTGGGAGGTTCGCCTGGTCGACGAGAACATCCGCCCGGCGAGCGACGCCGATTTCGACTGGGCCGACGCCGTCTTCGTCAGCGGCATGCATGTCCAGCGCGAAGCGATCGCCGATATCGGCCGCCGCGCCCGGGAATTCGGCAAGGCGAGCGCGCTCGGCGGCCCCTCGGTGTCGTCCTGTCCGGAGCATTACCCCGGCTTCGACTACCTGCATATCGGCGAGCTCGGCGACGCGACCGATGCGCTGATCGCCGCGCTCGACGACGATCCGCGCCCGCCGCGGGCCCAACGCATCCTCACCGCCGACGAACGCCTGCCGCTCGCCGATTTTCCGATCCCGGCCTACGAGATGATCGAGGGCCGACGCTATTTCCTCGGCAACATCCAGTATTCGAGCGGCTGCCCCTACCAATGCGAGTTCTGCGACATCCCGGCGCTCTACGGCCGCCAGCCGCGCTACAAGACGCCGGGGCAGATCGTCGAGGAACTCGACGCGATGCTCGCCGCCGGCATCGTCGGCTCGGTCTATTTCGTCGACGACAATTTCATCGGCAACAAAAAGGCGACGCGCGAATTGATGCCGCATCTCGTCGCCTGGCAGAAATCGCGCGGCTACCCAGTGCAGTTTTCCTGCGAGGCGACGCTCAACATCGCCGCCTGCCCGGACATCCTCTCGCTGATGCACGACGCGTTCTTCTACGCGGTGTTCTGCGGCATCGAGACGCCCGAGCTGGGCGCGCTCGACGCGATCAAGAAGTCGCACAACCACACGATGCCGATCCTCGACGCGATCCGCGCGATCAACGGCTACGGGATGGAGGTCGTCTCCGGGATCATCCTCGGCCTCGACACCGACACCCCGGCGACCGCGGCGAAGCTGCTCGACTTTATCGAGCGCTCGCAAATCCCGCTGCTGACCATCAACCTGCTGCAGGCGCTGCCGAAGACGCCGCTGTGGGATCGCCTCAGCGCCGCCGGGCGGATCGACGCCGACGACAGCCGGGAATCCAATGTCGTCTTCGCCCGCGGTTACGACGACGTGCTCGCCGATTGGCGCCTCGCGGTGCGCGCCGCCTATTCGCCGGAGGCGATCTACCGCCGCTTCGCCTGGAATTCGCGGCATACCTATCCGAACCGCGTCCGCCCGCCATTGAGCCGGGCGCGGCTCAGCGCCGCCAATCTGCGGCGCGGCCTCGTCACCCTGGCGAAAATTTTCGCCAAGATCGGCATCGCCGGGGATTACCGCCGGGTGTTCTGGCGCATGGCGCTGCCGGCGCTGCGCCGCGGCCGGATCGACGAACTGATCGCCGCCGCGCTGGTGGCGCATCACCTGATCCGCTTCGGGCGCGAATGCACCGCTGGCCGCCAGAACGCCTCGTTCTACGCCGACCGGCCGCCGCCGGCCGCCGCGCTCGGCCAGGCCGCCTAGCCGGGCGCGCGTTCAGGCGACCCGTTTCGCCTGCCAGGCGCCGCTGCCGAACTGGCTGCGGTTGACGATCCCGCCATTCTGGTCGCTGGCCGCGCCGAGCAAGACGGTGCCCTCCATCGCGCCGTCTTTGATGCGACCTTCGAAGCGGTAGGACAGCCGGCTCGCCTGGTAGCGCTTCTCGAACGCAAAGCGCACGATGTCGGCGTCGAGCGCGCCGGCGACCGGCCCGTCGAACTGCGCCGATTTCTGGTGGCCGCTGAGCTTGGCGCCGTTCTGTTCGAGGTTGAGGCGATGGGTTCGCGCGCCTTGCACGAACTCGACGCGCAGTTCCCAATTCCCGGCGATGGTCAGAGCAGGGACCTGCGCCGGAAGGCTCTCGGCCTGCGCGGCGACGAGCAGCGCGGCGACCACCGCGTCGCCGACCTGTTCCGCCTCGCCCGGCTGGAGCTGGAACGGGTCGACCGCGATCGAGTTTTCGGTCACCGAGTTGTCGTCGAGCATGATTCGCGGCTCGCCGTCGAGCACGCGCTGGCGCAGCCCCAGCCCGTCGAGCGGGTAGCGCTCGCGGTCCCAGGCGATCGTGAGGCGCGGCACGCGGTCGACCCCGGCCGGCTCGATGACCTCGCCGGTGATTCCTGGAATTTGCGCGATGCGCTGGGCGATGGCCGCGCAATCCGCATCCCATTTGGCGCGCTCGGCGTCGGGGTCGCGCTCCTCGAACCAATGTTCGAGCGCGGCGAGGACGCCGATGATGTCCTCCTTCGACACCTTCATCGGCCGGCCCAGCGCCTGGTGCGGCGAGCCGTTGCGCCACGCCGCCTCGACCAGATTCTTGTTGCCGAGCAGCAGGCCGCTGGTCTGCGGGCCGCGCAGGAACTTGCCGCCGCTGTAGATGACGAGGTCGGCGCCGCGCGCCAGCCACGGGCTCGGCCGCTCGATGTGCTCGGAGGCCGCGTCGACCATGATCGGGATGCCTTTCGGCCGGCACACCGAGGCGATCTCCTCGAGCCGCACGCTGGTCAAATGCTCCTGTTTGCCAAGCAGCACGACGAGCGCGACCGGTTGCGACAACGCTTCGTCGAGATCGGCGCGGGTCTCGATCTCGACGATCTTGCAGCCGCACATCCGCACCGCCTGGTCGTAGGCGAAACGCTGCTTCGCCGGGATGACGACGCGGTTGACCATGCCGTCGGTGAACGGCAGGCGCAGCATCTTCGCCGGATCGTTGCCGGCGACGCACGCGGCGGTGCCGAGCGCCACCGCGGCGGCGCTGCCGCAGGTGACGATCCCCGATTCGGCGCCAGTCAGCTCGGCGATACGCTTGCTCGCCGCCGCCATCAGCTCGTCGAGATTGACGAACTGGCGCGACGCCGCGTCGACCGCCGCGAGCACTTGCGGCAGCATCAGGCTGCCGCCGTGCATCGTGCGCACGCTGCAGCAATTGATGAACGGCCTGACGCCGAGCGCGAGATAGGGGTTGGTGCTCATGCCGCCTCCGGGAAACGGGAAACGGGATTATAACAGTGCGATGACGCGGCTGACCCAAGCAGAAGACGCATTGGTGCTGTTTTCCGGCGGTCAGGATTCGGCGACCTGCCTCGCCTGGGCGCTTGCGCGCTTCGACCGGGTCGAGACGATCGGCTTCGATTACCGCCAGCGCCACCGTGTCGAGCTGGATTGCCGGGCGCGGATCGCCGAGCGGCTGCGGCGCGAGTTTCCCCAATGGGGGGGAAAGCTCGGCGAGGATCACCTCGTCGATCTCTCGGTGCTCGGCCAAATCAGCGACACCGCGCTGACCCGCGACGCCGAGATCGCGTTCGCCGGAAGCGGGCTGCCCAACACCTTTGTGCCCGGCCGCAACCTGTTGTTCTTCACCTTCGCGGCGGCGACCGGGTATCGGCGCGGCGTGCGCCATCTGGTCGGCGGCATGTGCGAGACCGATTATTCCGGCTATCCCGATTGCCGCGACGATACGCTGAAATCGCTGCAGGCGAGCCTGTCGCTCGGCATGGGCCATCGCTTCGTGATTCACACGCCGCTGATGTGGCGCGACAAGTGCGCGACCTGGCAACTGGCGCGCGACCTCGGCGGCGACGCGCTGGTCGAGCTGATCCGCGAGGAAAGTCACAGCTGCTACCGGGGCGAGCGCAGCCGGCGCCACGATTGGGGCTATGGCTGCGGCGCGTGCCCGGCCTGCGATTTGCGCCGCCAGGGTTGGGAGGCGTTTCTCAGTGCTGGTCAGGCTGCATAGGCTGCGTGCGTCCTTCGAGACGCTCCCTTCGGTCGCCCTGAGGAGCCCGCGCGGCGGGCGTCTCGAAGGACGCAAGGTTAATATGCGGCGCCGCGTATAGGGGGAGCGCCATGAAAACCTTCACCACCAGCGACGGACTCAGGCTCGCGTACGCCATCGACGATTTCACCGATCCTTGGGCGAAGGCGCCGACCCTATTGCTGCTGCACGCGGCGATGGGGAGCGCCCGGCGCTATTTCGGCTGGGTCCCGCATCTGTGCCGCGAGTACCGGGTGGTGCGGCTCGATCTGCGCGGCCACGGCGCGTCGCAGGTGCCGCAGCCCGACCGCGAGCTGACGCTCGACCGGCTGGTGCGCGACGTCGCCGAGTTGCTCGACCAGCTCGGCTGCGGCGCGGCGCATGTCGTCGGCAATTCGGCCGGCGGCTATCTCGGTCAGCAGCTGGCGATGACCCGGCCGGAGCGGGTGACGAGCCTCAGCCTGTTTGGCTCGACTCCCGGCCTCAAGAACAGCCAGGCGGCGAGCTGGATCCCGCAAATCCAGGCGAAAGGGATGCGCGGCTTTCTCGCCGAGACGATCCGCGACCGCTTGCCGGCCGACGCCGATCCCGGGCTGGTCGGGTGGTTTCTCGACGAGGCGGCGAAGAACGACCCGGGCTTTATCGGCAAGTTCGTCCTGCTGATGGCGAGCTACGATTGGAGCGGCGAGGTGCAGCGCATCTTGTGCCCGACGCTGGTGGTGATCCCCGGCGCCGAGACGGTGGGTTCGCTCGAAAACTACCAGCCCTTTCGCCGCCTCAAGGACGCCGAATTCAAGACCTACGAGGGAATGCCGCACAATATCTGCGACGCGGCGCCCGACCGTTGCGCCACCGATGTGCGCGACTTCCTCGCGCGCCGCTTTGCGGTCCGCAGAGCCTCCATGTCCGTCTGCTTCTTCGTATTGGGCAGTGTCGCGTTTTCTGTCGCGGCATATGCCCAAAGTCAGAATGCAGATGAGCCTGCCCAGAATTCGAGCGCGGCGGAAACCAAAATCGATAAAAGCCAATTCAATCTCTTCAATCCAACACCCGATGAAAACCTGCGGCCGTTTAGTACCGATCGCCCCGGCAAGACGCACAGTTCTCTGACCGTCGATGCCGGACATTTTCAGTTGGAAGGCGATTTTTGGAACTATACCTATGATCACTGGTCGAACGATGGATCAAAAACTCGCGCCTATACTCTCATCAATCCAAATCTTAAGCTCGGCGTCACAAACTGGGCGGAACTCGATGTCTTTTTGCCTTTATACAATAGCCTTGAGGTCAAAAGCGGAACCGGCGCTGCTACCTTGCGCGCACAAGGTTTTGGAGATTTTTTGGTCGGCGGGAAAGTCAATTTTTTTGGCAACGATGGTGGTGATCAGTCGCTCGGTGCCATTGGCTTTGTCAAGGTGCCCACCGCAGCCCGTGGCTTGGGCAACGATCATCTCGAATACACGCTAAATTTTCCCTTCACCACCGCACTTCCCAACAAGTTTTCGCTCACGGCCGAACCCGCAGTCGGCCTTCTGCGAAACAGCAACAACACAGGATACCAGGGCGATTATCAGATGCTCGTGAACCTAAATCGCCCCATCATCGGGGAGGTCGTGACGGCAGCCCTCGAACTCGCGCTCGACTTTCCCGGCGATCATCGTATCGGGCAGCGCCACACCATCGACCCCTCGCTCCAATGGTTGGTGACACCGAATCTTCAACTCGATGTCGGCGTGTATATCGGCCTGACGAAGGCCGCACCTGATTTCAATCCCTATGTCGGCATATCGTTCAGATTCTAATATGACGCATCCTCCAGCACCGAGGGTGTGATCTGCGAGCGGGGCACAGGCCACTCTCATAATGACTTCCCTGATTTCAGAGCGCCTCCGCAGGCTTCGTTCAGGCGCGCAACTTCCTCCGGTGTATCGACGGCAGCAGCGGCCAGGGCCGCTTGGTCGCGCTCGTAAATCCAGTTGCTGCTGCACTACGCTGTTTAACGCTTCTGTCATGCGTAGCCGCGCCTCGGTCTCGGACGGAGCCGGCTCAAGAGTGAGCATGGCAAACCGCGTCCGGAACGTCTGGCTGCGCGCCCCAGTCGGCGAGGAGCTGGCGCTGCAACGGCCGCTGGCGCCCGAGCGGCTGCGGATCGTCGCCCAGGGCGAGTTCGAAGACCCGCCCAGTGGTGCGGTTAAGGCGGCGAAGCCCCCGGAATCGCAACTGCTCTTGCCGATCTAGGCACCCCGGCTATAGTCCGGCGTCCAGGCCGGGCGGGTGTGGCGGAATGGTAGACGCGGCAGACTCAAAATCTGCTTTCCGTAAGGAAGTGGGGGTTCAAATCCCTTCACCCGCACCAAACCGGGATCACGTTCCGGCCCCGTCGCCGGTCCTGCCTTTCACCGGCGTCGCGCGACGATTTCTCGGCGCCGCTGCGCCCCGCAACGGCACGTCCTGCAGGAACCAGGCGAGCACGAAGCCGAGCGCGGCGATCGCCGCGGCGTACTGGAAGACCGGGTGCAGCGCGCCGGTGAACGCCGCGAGGTAGAGCGACCGCGTCGCGCTCGGCAGCGCCTGGATCGCGGCCGGCGCGGCGGCGGCGGGCAGCACCGTGCCGGCCGGCAGCCCGGCGGCGAGGTTGGCCGCCAGTGCCGCGGTGAAGACGGCGCCGAACAGAGAGACGCCCACCGAGCCGCCGATCGAGCGGAACAAGGTCGTGCCCGAGGTCGCGACGCCGAGATGGCGGTAATCGACCGCATTCTGCACCGCCAGCACCAAGACCTGCATGACGAGGCCGAGCCCCAGCCCGAGGATGGACATGTATAGGCAGGCCATCCAGATGTTGGTCGCCACCCCGAGCGTCGCCAGCAGGCCGAGGCCGAGCGTCATGATCGCCGTCCCGGCAATCGGAAACGGCCGGTAGTAGCCGACCCGGCTGATGATCCGGCCGCTCGCGATCGAGGTCACCAGCACACCCGCCATCATCGGCGTCAGCATCATCCCGGCGTGCGTCGGGCTGACGCCCTTCACCACCTGCAGGTACATCGGCATAAAGGTGACCGAACCGAACAGCGCGAAGCCGACGATGAAGCCTACCGCGCAGGCGATCGCGAACACCCGGTTGGCGAACAGGCGCAGCGGCAGGATGGGCTCGGCGGCGCGGTACTCGACCGCGACGAAGCCGGCGAGCGCCGCGACGGTCGCCGCCGCCAAGCCGATCGCCGCCGGCGAACGCCACGGGAGGGTCTGGCCGCCGAGGCTGGTGAGCAGGATGAGGGCGGTGAGCGTCACCGCGAGGAACGCCGCGCCGGCGATGTCGAGGCTCGGCCGCCGCCGCGCGCCCGACGCCTTGAACGCCCAGCCGATGATCGCCAGCGCGACGAGGCCCAGCGGCAGGTTGATGTAGAAAATCCAGCGCCAGCTCAGATGCTCGACGAAAAACCCGCCGATCAGTGGGCCGAGCACGGTCGAAAAGCCGAAGACCCCGCCGAAGACGCCCTGGTAGCGGCCGCGCTCGCGCGGCGTGAAGAGGTCGCCGACCACCGCCATCGCGGTCACGATCAACCCGCCGCCGCCGAGGCCCTGCACGGCGCGGAAGGCGATCAGCTCGACCATCGAGCGGCTGAGGCCGCACAGCGCCGACCCGACGAGGAAGAGGAGGATCGCCGATTGCAGCACGATCTTGCGCCCGAACAGATCGCCGAGCTTGCCGTAAAGCGGGGTCACGATCGTCGTCGCCAGCAAATAGGCGGTGACGATCCACGACAGATGCGCGAGGCCGCCGAACTCGCCGACGATCGTCGGCAGCGCGGTCGAGACGATCGTCTGGTCGAGCGAGGCGAGCAGCATCACCAGCAGCAGCGCACCGAAAACCGCGCGGATCGGCTGCGTGTCGGTGCTGCGCTGGGCGGATGGGGTCGCACCCGCATCGGGCATGAGAAATCTCCGAACGGTCGGCGTCTGCCTTACGACCAATGACGCCGGGCGGCTCGTTCCATCGACGCATGCCGGGCTTGCCCGCATTTGTGTAGACCATCGCCGCCGCATTCGTAAGATAGCGCTACGGTTCCGCTAATCCGCCCAGCCGACTCGCGACAGCAAATTCCAAATCCCACAGGGAGCCCCGCAATGGACCACAAGCTCATTTCCGGCGACAACCATATCGACCTGACCTATTGCCCGGCCGATCTGTGGTCGTCGCAGGCGCCGCAGAAGTGGAAGAAGCTGGCGCCGCGGGTCGAGGAGCGCAACGACGGCCAGCATTGGTTCGTCGATGACACCGACCGCGGCATGTGGAATGGCGTCGGCCCCGGCTTCCTGCCCTACACCAAGGGCTCGTTCGACCATATCGACGAGATGCAGGAGAACGGCTTCGGGTGGAATTCCTACCCCGGCGCCCAGCCGCGTCCGACGACCCCGGAATTGCGCCTCGCCGATCTCGACCGCGACGGGCTCGAAAAGGAGATCATCTACGGCTGCCTGATGGTCAACGACCTGATCAACGACGCCGATCTGCGCATCTGGGTCAACCAGCGCTACAACGACTGGTCCGCCGATTTCGCCAAGCGCTCGGACCCGAACCGGGTGTTTCCGCTGGCGATCATCCCCAACACCGACCCGAAAGCCGCGGCGGAAGAGGTGCGGCGCTGCGCCCGGTTGGGCTTGAAGGGCGGCGACCTCGCGTTCAAGCGCATGAGCCCGCCGCTCTACCACCCCGATTGGTTCGTGCTGTGGGAAGCCTCGGCCGAGTGCAAATTCCCGATCTCGTTCCACTCGACCGGGTTTAAGGCGGTGCGCGCACCCGACACGCCGGAGATGGAGAAGGAGGTCTTCACCCAGTGGCGGCTGGTGCGCTCGACGCTGTTCCAGCTCGACACGATGGAGGTGCTGGCCTCGATCCTGGCCTCGGGGGCCTGCGAAAAATATCCCGATTTCAACTTCGTCCTCGGCGAATCGGGCGTCACCTGGCTGCCCTACGTGTTCGACCGCTGCGACACCGAGTACCACGACCGGGCGCGCAGCCTCGGGTTCAAGATGAAGCCGAGCGACTATTTCCGCCGCCAGGGCTTTGTCACCTACCAGCAGGACAAATACCTCGAACCGATCGTCCCGCTGATCGGCGAGGACAACATCATCTGGGGCGCCGACTACCCGCACCCCGATTGCATCTGGCCGAATTCGCGCGCGACATTGGAGCAGAACCTCGCCGGCTTCTCGGCGAGCACGCAGAAGAAGATCGTCCACGACAACGTCGTGCGGCTCTACGGGCTGAATTGACCTGTCGGGACCGTAGGGTCGATGAACGCGGCGAAATCCACGGTGCTGGGATGACGCCGCGGTGGGTTACGCTTCGCTAACCCACCCTACGCCGACGATGCCGACGATGCCGACGATGCCGACGATGCCGGGGTGAGCGCTTTGGCCCGTGCCGAGGCGCCCTACGGCGACGCGTTCTACCGCTTCCTCGATGTGACGTCCGAAGCGTCGGCGCGGCGCGTCCTGCCGCTGTTGTTCGAGCTGGCGCCGGTCGCCAGCATCGTCGATGTCGGCTGCGGCGACGGCGGCTGGCTCGCCGCCGCCCGCGCCGCCGGGATCGACGACATTCTCGGCCTCGACGGGCCGTGGATCGACGACGCGGCGCTGAAGATCCCGCTGGCGAATTTCCGCCGCGCGCGGCTCGACGAGCCGCTCGCCATTGCTCGCCGGTTCGCTGTGGCGGTCAGCGTCGAGGTCGCCGAACATCTGCCGCCCGGGCGCGCCGCCGCCTTTGTCGCCGAATTGACCGAGCTCGCGCCGCTGGTGCTGTTCTCCGCCGCGGTGCCGGGCCAGGGCGGGACCGAGCACGTCAACGAGCAATGGCCCGGCTATTGGGCGGGGCTCTTCGCCGCCCGCGGCTATCGCGCGATCGACGCCTTCCGCCACCGCCTGTGGGACGACGCGGCGGTAGCCTATTGGTACAAGCAGAACCTGCTGCTCTACGCCGACGCAGCGGCGCTCGCCGCCAGCCCCGCGCTCGCCGCCGCCGCGGCGGCGACGCCGCGGGAGCCGATCGCCCTCGTTCACCCGGACCTCTACAACGCCATGGCACGCCGGGCGCAGCCGCGCATCGGCCGCTGGCTCAAGATGGCGCCGGACGTCGTCAGGCGAAGCCTCGTGCGCAAGCGAAAGCGCTCAGCGCGCGGGCAATAGCGGCTGCTGGCCGGGATCGAGCTGCATGTCGAAGGCGGTGAGCAGCGCCGCGGTCGCCGCGTAATTGCCCATCAGCGCGACCAGATCGACCAGCCCGCGGCGGCCGAAATGCCCGAGGGCGCGGGCGTAGGTCGCCGGCGCCACCTTGCGGGCGCCAAAAATCTCGCGCCCGAGCGCGATGACGATCGCGTCGGCTTCATCGAGGCCATCGAGGCCATTGAGGGGACGGCGGTAGCGGATCGTGTCGATGAGCGCCGGCGAGACGCCCTCGGCGAGCGCCGCCGGCTCGTGCGCGGCCCATTCGAACTGGCTGTCGAGCTCGCGCGCGGTGGTGAGGATCGCCAGCTCGCGCACCCTTCCGCCGAGCCCCGACTCGAACCGCAGATAATGGTTGAGCGGCCGCGAGCGGCGCGACAGTTCGGGGCTGTGCAGCTGGATGCCGCCCGGCCCGCGCAGCCCGCGCAAATTCTCGCCGCCGGGGTTGGCGAGCCGGTCATAGATCGCCTGTCCGTCCGCGCTCAGCTCGCCGCGGCGGGGCAGGGGCAGCCGGCACCCGGAATCTGGATCGATGTCGTCGGGGTACATGGTGCGTCCTTCGAGACGCGCCCTGGCGGTCGCACCTCAGAGCCTGACTTGAAATGAATTGGGTGATTTCAGTGAGTTGTGATTCCTTGTTGTTGTCAGACAAACAGGGGGCCACAACATGTGGACTGAAATCACCCGGGCGGAGTAT
>DASRLO010000088.1:0-12890 GCA_035648415.1 Allostellaceae bacterium | reverse complement strand
GATTGATCCGCGAAAGCGGCCGGCGGCAAATTCCGACGCGGCGCTGGAAGCTTCACGCCGACGACGTGCTGGTCGTCGAGGGCGATCCGCAAACCCTCGAGCAATTCGCCCGCGACGGCAATCTGGAGCTGGTCGGCAGCGAAAAGCTGCCGGCGAATACGCCGGAAAAGGTCCTCGCGGTGGCCGCGCAGGACGAGGCGCGGGTAACCGCGAGCGGCAAGGAGTCGGCGCGCCAGCCCGAAACGCCGGCGCGCGAGCGGCCGCCGCCTGACGAGCGCGCGCTGAGCACGGTCGAGGCGGTGATCGCCGACGGCTCCGAATTGATCGGCCATTCCGCCGCGACCCTCCATTTGCGAGAGCGGTACGGGGTCAACGTGCTGGCGATCGGGCGGCGCGGCCAGCTGCGCAGCACCCGGCTGCGGCGCACCCGCTTCAAGCTCGGCGACGCCATCGTGCTGCAGGGCCATACCGGCCGGCTGCCCGACATATTGCTGGCGCTGGGCTGCCTGCCGCTCGCCGAGCGCACGCTCAATCTCGGGCGGCGGCGTCAGATATTCGCGCCGCTGCTGATCCTCGCCGCGGCGATCGCCCTCGCGGGGTTAGAGCTGGTTCCGGCGGCCCTCGCCTTTGTCGGCGCGGCGGTGGCGCTGGTGGTGTTCGGTCTGGTGACGCTGAAGGAGGCGTACGCCGCGGCCGAATGGCCGATCCTGGTTCTGATCGGCTGTCTGATTCCGATCGGCGAGGCGGTGCAGCACAACGGCACCGCGAAGTTGGTCGCGACCGCGCTCGCCGGCGGCCTCGCCCATATGCCGAGCTACGCGGTCCTCGCCGCGCTGCTCGCCGCGACGATGCTGGTGACGCCGATCCTGCACCACGCGGCGGCGGTGCTGGTCATGGGGCCGATCGCCGCGAGCCTCGCGCAGCAGCTCGGCTACAAGATCGACCCGTTCCTGATGGCGGTCGCCTTCGGCGCCGGCTCCGATTTCCTGACGCCGATCGGGCATCAGTCGAATACGCTCGTGATGGGCTTGGGCGGCTATCGTTTTGGCGATTATTGGAAGCTCGGCCTGCCGCTGTCCTTTCTGGTGGTGATGCTGGGCGTGCCGCTGATCATGATCTTCTGGCCGCTGCGCTAGGATGGCCGCCTCCCTTACCCCGAAGACCGCCGCCGCCGGACGCAAGCGCGGCGGCCGCCGACAGAAGAACCGCGCCGCGACGCCGGCGGCGGGACTTCCCGGCCCCGATGCCCCGGTCGCCGGCGGCAAATACGCGAGCAAGGGCCTCTACGGCTATATCTGGGCGATCAGCCGACGCGCGCAGATCCTGCTTGCGCTGCTGTCGGTGTTCATTTTCCTGCTCGACCTGGCGCCGCTGGAACTGCAGCGGCGCATCGTCAATGACGCGATCGACAAGAAGGTCTTCTTGGAGCTTATCTGGCTGTGCGGCGCCTATGCGGTCACCGTGTTGGTGCAGGGGCTCGCGAAGCTGACCTGGAACGTCTACCGCAACTCGGTCGGCGAGGCGACGAGCCGGCGGCTTCGCCTCGATACCTTCACGGCGGCGCTGCGCCATCCCGAGCCCGACACCACCGCGAAAGAGGGCGTCGGCATCTCGATCATCCTTTCCGAGGCCGACCCGGTCGGGCTGTTCGTCGCCACCAGCGTCTCGGAGCCCGTGCTGCACGGCGGCGTGCTGATCAGCGTCTTCGCCTACCTGATCTACCTGCAGCCGTGGATGGCGATGGTGGCGCTGGCGCTGTTCGTGCCGCAATGCGCGTTCGTGCCGCTGGTGCAGAACGCGATCAACCGGCGGACCGAGGCGCGCATCCGGGTGATGCGCCGGTTGAGCGCCCATATCGTCGCCGAGACCGCCGAGGGCGTGCTCGAGCGCGAAATGCGCTCCTATCGGCAGGGGGTCGGCAACATCTACACCCTCAACATGCAGATCTACCGCCGCAAGTATTCGATGAACTTCGTCATCAACCTTTTCTATCACTTCGGCACGGTGGGCATCCTTTTCGTCGGCGGCTGGTTCGTCATGCGGGGCCGCACCGAAATCGGCACCGTCGTCGCCTTCATCTCGGGGCTGACCAAGGTCAACGATCCGTGGAACGATCTGGTCACGTTCTTCCGCGATATGACCAATGCCCGGATGAAATACCGGCTGATCGCCAAGGTGCTCGACGACCGCGACCCGAGCGAGGCGGCCGGGTCGCCAATCAAGTGATTGGGAACCACCGCCGCGAGAGGCGGTTTAGGAAGCAGGTCATTGTCTTTCATCGGAGTGAAACGCGATGCCGCGGGGCGACAAATCCAAATACACCGACAAGCAGGAACGCAAGGCCGACCATATCGCCGGGAGCTACGAAGAGCGTGGCGTCTCGGAAAAGGAGGCCGAACGGCGCGCTTGGGCGACCGTCAACAAAGACGACGGCGGCGGCAAGAAATCCGGCTCGGGCCGCGGCGCCCACACCGGCCATCCGGCGGCGCACAAAGGCGGCGAGGCGGGCGGGCAGGCTTCGGCCTCGCGTTCGGCCGCGGCGCGATCCGCCTCGGCCAAGAAAGCCGCCGCCACGCGCAAGCGCAACGCCGCGGCGCATGCTCATTGAGGGCACGGGCGGCCTAGCGTTCTGTCCGCATCAGATGATTCCCAAATCGGGTTGGGGATGCGATTCTTGCCGGATGGGCAAGACGATCGGATCAAGAGACAGCGCCCCGGCTCGATCTGCATCTGATTGTCGATAACTACGCCACCCATAAGGACCCCCGCGGTCAAACGCTGGCCTCAAGCGCAATCCGCTTCCATCAGGTCGATGACGCGAACCCCCGCGAGAGCGGCCCGGACATGGTTCCTCCCTTGAACTGTCGGGCGACCATCCTGCGCCGGCGGGCTCGGTGCAAGACAGTGGTACGTGGCATGCATGTAAAGCCGTGCCGCGCCCGTTGTGCCCGGCCGCGCTGCGTGCCTATAAAGGCGCGATCATTCTCAGGGGTTTCCTTTACGCGGGGGCGACATGGCAAGATTAAGGGTTCTCGGCCTCGCGGCCGTTGTTGTTTGGCTTGGATCGACGTCGGGGCCCGCCCTCGCCGATGGCCTTGCCCGTTTCGAAAAGACGCTCAAGCCGCAGTTTCCCGCGGGATCGCTGACCTACAAAAGCAGCAAGAGCCTGGGGGATGACGGCTTCGTGCTGGAAGACGTGGTCGTCACGCCGCCGCCGTCCGACCCGGCCAAGGGCGACAAACCGCAGCCGATCAGCATCAAGACGGTTACGGTCGAAGCCCTCGATTTCGACGCGCTGGAAAAACAGCAGCCCCCGCTCTTCGCCAAGGTGAAGTTCGACGGCGTCACCACCGGGTCGAGCGCCGGTGGCTTCGATTTGAAGCAGATGGCGGGTATCGATACGCTGAGCGCCGATTTCGGCGTCAACTACAAGCTCGATGCCGACGACAAGACCTTTACGCTAAAGCGCATGGAGCTGAACCTCAACGGCCTTGCCAAGCTGGAAACGTCGATGGAAGTCGATGGCGTCAGCGCCGACGCCGCCGCCAAGCCGGATGCGGCGATGGCGGACGCATCGCTGAAGACCGCGAAGCTCACCTATGACGATCACTCGCTGCTGTCCAAGGCGATCCCGATCGCCGCGGCGATGCAGGGCAGCGATCCGAAGGCGCTTATTACGATGGCGATCAACTTCCTGGACGCCGCCCGCATGGGGCAGGGCGAGGACGCGCAGAAGGTCATCGATTCGCTGGTCGCCTTCGTCGAGGACTACCAGAAACCGAAAGGCCCGCTGAAGATCGCGCTCAATCCGCCGGACAAGGTGTCGAACGCCGATCTCAGCAACGCCAAGAGCGCCGACGAGATGGTGAAGCTGCTCGGCATCGAGGTGTCCTATGCCGGCGCCCGCAGTTCGACCCCGGCCGAGCTGCCCGCCGAGGTCAAGGACAAAGACAAGAAATAAGCCGCCCGGCGCGCTCGCGGCGCCAGTCGATCGGAGTTCGGGTGGAGTCTTACGACACCATCGCCCGCACCTGAGGGCCGCCGCAAGATAAGAACGGCGTCTCGCCGCGGAGGCGAGACGCCGATGGTTGGGCTACCTGCGATCGTCGCGCCGGTAGTAATCCTCGCGGCCGCGCTTGGTGGCCTCGTGATGCTCGTAGGCGCAGCCGACGCCGGCGCCGAGCAAGCCGTGATGGCCGGCATAATGGCCGACGACACCGCCCGCTATCGCTCCGCGCAAGCACCCTTCCGCATTCGCCGCCTGGGGAACGGCGAAGCCCGCAAGCGCGATGACGCCCGCAACCGCCATGATGATCTTTTTCACGATACCCTCCGGTTCGAGCGAGACGCTCTGCTCGGTTGAGTAACGGTATTGCCGAGGGGGAGGTTCACCGCCTCCTGATCGCGTTTTAGGCGATCGTGTTTCTGCCTTCCTCGACCGGCGCGGTCACCACGGCTGCGCGGGGGGCGAAGCAACAGGCCGCCGCGCGGGGCGCGCGCTGACGCCGGCGATCTTCGGTTAATAATTAACTCATCGTTAACCATTTTTCTTAACCATTCGGCCGGGGGTTCGTACCGATTTCGTTGCGACCGAGGAAAGGCGGCCACGGCCGTCAAGGTGGGGCATTGCATGAGCGCTGCGCTGGAAGTCGCCCTGTGGCCGTCGATCACCGTGGAGATTCGCGTGCGCGGCCGGGTCCAAGGCGTCGGGTTCCGCCCCGCGGTCTGGCGGCTGGCGCGCGAGCTCGGGCTTCACGGCGAAGTGCTGACTGACGGCGAGGGCGTGCTGATCCGCGCCAGCGGCGACGAAACCGCGATCGCGCGCCTGATCGACCGGCTGGAAGAAAAATCGCCGCCCCTCGCCCGCCTCGAAGGGATCGACACGCGGTACGTCGCGCTCGACCTTGAGCCCGGCTTTCGCATCGGCAAGGGCGAAGGCGGCGCCGCGAAAACCGAAATCGCGCCGGACGCGGCGATCTGCCCTGCTTGCGCCGCCGAGATTTTCGATCCCTACGAGCGTCGCTTCCGCTACCCGTTCACCACCTGCGCCCAATGCGGGCCGCGCTTCAGCATCACCACGGCGATCCCGCACGACCGCGCCGCGACGACGATGGAAGGGTACGTGCTGTGCCCGGCATGCAGCGCCGAGTACGCGGATTCGGGCGACCGCCGGTTTCATGCCGAAACGATGGCCTGCCACATCTGCGGCCCGCAGGCGAAGCTGGTGCGCTGCGACGGGCACGCCGTCGCCTTCGAATGCTTTTCGATGCTCGACGATTGCGATGCGGTGAGCACCCTGCTGCAACGCGGCCACATCGTCGCGATCAAGGGGGCTGGCGGCTACCAGCTTGCCTGCGACGCGACCAATACCGATGTGGTGGCGCGGCTGAGCGCGGCGAAGCGGCGGGAGAGCAAACCGCTGGCGCTAATGGCGCGCGACCTCGACGTGATCCGGCGCTACTGCGCGCCGAGCGACCAGGAGACCCGCCTGTTGCAAAGCCCGGCCGGGCCGATCGTGCTGCTGCGCGCCGCGGGGGAGCAACTGCCGGAGATCGTCGCGCCGGGCCTGCGCACGATCGGGCTCATGCTGCCGCCGACGCCGCTGCACCTGATGGTGCTGCGCCGGATGGAGCGGCCGGTCATCCTCACCAGCGGCAATGCGGCCGGCGAGCCGCAGATCATCGATGACCGCGAAGCCCTGGCCTGCCTCGGCGAGATCGCCGAATTCGCGCTCGTCCACGACCGCCCGATCGCGATGCGGGTCGACGATTCGGTGGTGCGGGTGATCGGCGGCGCGCCGCGCATCCTGCGGCGCGGCCGCGGCTACACGCCGGAACCGATCGCCTTGCCCGAGGGTTTCGCCGCTGCGCCGGATTTGCTGGCCCTGGGCGGCGACCTCACGAGCGCATTCTGCCTGCTTGCCGAGGGCAAGGCCGTTCTGTCGCCTCATATCGGCGATCTGGACGATGCCCTGACGTTCGACGAATACCGCAATACCCTCGCCGACTTCGCCCGCCTGTTTCATCATAAGCCCACGGCGATCGTTGTCGATCGCCACCCCGAATACCGCTCCGCCAGGCTCGGGCGAAACCGCGCGCATGATTCCGGCCTGCCGCTGCTTGAGGTCCAGCATCACCACGCGCATGTCGCCAGCTGCCTCGCCGAGAATGGCCGCGCGCTGGCGGCGGCGCCGGTGCTGGGGATCGTGCTCGACGGCCCGGGCTGGGGAGAGGACGACACGCTGTGGGGCGGCGAGTTCCTCGTCGCCGACTATCGCGCGGCGCGGCGGCTCGGAACATTGAAGCCGGTCGCCATGCCGGGGAGCGCTATGCCGGGGGGCGCCATGCCGGGGGACGGCACCGCCTCGCGCGAGCCATGGCGCAATCTTTACGCGCATTTGACGGCGGCGATGGGCTGGGCCGAACTGACCGCGAACTACGCCGGGCTCGACCTCTGCCGCGACCTCGCCAAACGGCCGCGCGCGAGCCTCGATGTCACGAGGGGCACCGGCGCGGACGCGCCGAAAGCATCGTCCTGCGTCGCGTTGTTCGACGCGGTAGCCGCGGCTTTGGGGATTTGCCGCGACGAGCAAGGGTACGCGGGCGACGCGGCGGCCCGGCTGGAGGCTTTGGTCTGCGAGCGGACACTGCGCGATGAGGACGCGGCGCTGGCCTATCATTTCACCATCCCGAACCTGCCGGGCTCGGGGCTGCCCTATATCGAGCCACTGGCGATGTGGCGGGCGATGCTCGGCGACCTGGTCCGCAAGACGCCCGCGCCGGTCGTCGCGGCGCGGTTCCATAAAGGGTTCGCCAGGGCGATCGCGTCGATGGTCGGCAAGCTCATGTCGGGCGGCGAGCCGCGGTTCGACACGGTGGCGCTGTCGGGGAGCTGTTTCCACAACAAGGTGCTGTTCGAGGAGAGCGCCCGGCGCCTGCGCGACGCCGGCTTCATGGTGCTTTCCCACGCGAGGGCGCCGTCCGATGATTGCGGCCTCGCGCTCGGCCAGGCGGCGATCGCCGCGGCCCGGCTCATCGCGGGCTGATCCGCGCCGCGACCTAACAGCGCTGGGCCTCAAACGAGGTTTCGGCGAGATCGGCCACCGCAGAACCAGCGGGCGCCGGGTATTCCGGCGCTTTCGCCGCATCCGCCTCGGACGCCGTCGTCAGGCCGACAGGAGCCGCCGGCGCGCTGGCCGTGGCTGGCGTCAGCCCGGCGATCAACCGGCGCCAGCGGTTGAACCTGGCCGAGCCATGCATCGCCGCGACGACGCTGATTTGAGGCTCCGAAGCGGCGTGCTGGATCAGGGTGAATTCCCGGAGCCGGCGGGCTTCAGCCTCCGCGATCCAGAGCAGCTGCGTGTTTTTCGGCATAAGCGGCCTTCCTTTCGACCGAACCAGGTCAAATCACCGTCTTCACCACCAGGCTCGCGCCCGAAAGGATCAGGACGGCACGCCGGAAATTCTGTCGCTGAGCCGGCGATGGAGCGCGGTCGCGGCGCCAGAGGCTTTCCTTGAGAATGATCGAGGTCATGCCGCTCTCCTCCGTCTCGCGGCGGCCAGGCGCGCCGTCGATGGGAAGAGCATGGCGGGCCGCCCGACCCGGCGCTTGAAGGCGATCTTCATTTCCCCTTAAGGCGGCGTTGTTTTTTCCTTACGATCGCCGAGGTGGGGCGGAGAGACGATCGTGCGGTTCGAGTTCGGCGACCATTTGCTCGATGTTGAACGCCACGAGCTTCGTCGGCGGGATGAGCAGATTGCGATCGAGCCCCAGGTTTTTGACCTGCTCGTCTACCTCTTGCGGAACCGCGACCGGGTCGTGAGCCGGGACGATTTGATCGATGCGGTCTGGGGCGGCCGGATCGTCTCGGATTCGGCGGTCACCACGCGGATCAACGCGGTGCGCCGGGCGGTGGGCGATAGCGGCGCGGCGCAGGCGGTCATCCGCACCGTGGCGCGTAAGGGCGTCCGCTTCATCGCGGGGGTTCGCGAGCATGGCGCCAACGCCCCGGCGCAGCCCGATGCCCTTGCTTCCCCCGTCGAGCCGGCGCGACCTTCGGCCAGGCCGTCGATCATGGTTCTGCCGTTCCGCAATGCGACGGGCGATCCCGCACAGGATTATTTCACCGACGCGGTCACCGCCGATCTGACCGTCGATTTGTCGCGCATGCGCGACATCGTCGTGATCTCCGCGGCATCGGCCTTGACCTATAAGGGAAGCCCTCTCGATACCCGCCAGATCAGCCGCGAGCTTGGAGTCCGCTACCTCGTCATCGGCAGCATCGCGCGTCTCGGCGAGCTGGTGAGAACGAACATCCAGCTGATCGATGCCGCCTCGGGCGAGCAGCTATGGGGCGATCGCTTCGAAAACCAATTCGCCAATCTGGGCCGGCTGGAAAACGCAATAACCGGCCGCATCGCCGCCTCGCTCAATGTTCAGCTGGTGCGGGCGGAGGGCCGCCGCGCCGAACAATCCGCGCAACCGGACGCACTCGATCTGCGGCTACGCGCCACCAGCATGTTTTTCGGATCGATCGCGCCCGAACACACGCTGGCGGCCCGGCAGCTTCTGCAACGCTCGGTGAGCCTCGACCCCCGTTCGGCCGAATCCTGGGCGCGCTTGGCCGAGGTGATCACCTCGGACCATCTGAACCGCTGGAACGATACCGGCAAGGAACAGGTCCTCGACGCGGAAGATGCGGTTCGCCAAGCGTTGCTGATCGACCCGAACAACGCCTTGGCGCACGTCGCGAACGGCCTCATTCAGCGCTCCCGCGGCGAGCACCATGCGGCGGTGGAGGCGTTCAGCCGCGCCATCGAGCTCGACCCGAATTTTGCGTTCGCCTATGCCCACAAGGGCAGCGAGCTCAGCCTTGTCGGGCGCCCGGCGGAGGCGGTGCCGCTGGTCGAGCAGGCATTGCGGCTGAGCCCGCACGATCCGTCGATCGGCGTCTTTCACTGGATCCTCGGTCGGGCACACTTTTTCTCCGGACAATACGACCAGGCGGTTTCATGGCTGCATCGATCCGTTCAGGCAAGGCCGAACCTCTGGTACAACCGGCTCTATCTGGTGAGCGCCTACGCGCTGCTCGACAAAGTGGAGGAAGCGGCAAGAGCCTTGGTGGAGTTCAATCGACGTTTTCCGCACCCGGTCCACACCCTGGCCCTCGTCAGGCGGCATGAAGACGCAAACCCCAACAGCGACCCAAGCGTGGTCGCCGCCCGCGCCAAGTTCCACGAAGGGCTGTTGCGGGCCGGCATGGCGGAGCGTTGAGCATCGAACCGCCATCGCCGCAATCCCATCGCGGTCGTGGCTGGACGCGCCGGCATGGCTGCGGCTCGGAATACGGTCGACAATGCTCGCTACCTGTCGATGACGCGCTGCTCGCGGAGATACGCGATGACCTGCTTGGCGCCTTCTTGTGGGGTGATTTGTGATGTGACGATGCGCACTTCCGGATCGCTCGGCGGCTCATAGGGTGAATCGACCCCGGTAAAATTGACGATCTGGCCGGCGTCGGCTCGGGCATAGAGCCCCTTCGGATCGCGGCGGCGGCATTCCTCGATCGGCGTATCGACAAAGACCTCGATAAACTCGCCCGGTTCCACCAACTCGCGCACCATTTGCCGCTCTGCACGAAACGGCGAAATAAAGGAGCAGATAACGATCAACCCCGATTCGCTCATCAAGCGGGCGACCTCGCCGACACGGCGGATGTTCTCGACGCGGTCGACCTCGGTAAAACCGAGATCCCGGTTGAGCCCGTGCCTGACATTGTCGCCGTCGAGCAGGGTCGTATGAAACCCCTGCGCGTGCAGCGCCTGTTCGACATGGTCGGCGATCGTCGATTTGCCCGCTCCGGACAGCCCGGTTAACCAGAGGATCGCGGGCGCCTGCCGCTTCAGCCACGCCCGCTCGGCCTTGCCGATTGTGATCGCCTGCCGGTGAATGTTGTGCGCGCGGCGCAGCGCGTGAGCGATCATCCCGGCGCCGACGGTATCTTGCGTCAGCCGGTCGATGAGGATGAAGCCGCCGGTGGTGCGATTGTCCTTATACGCGTCGAACCCGACCGGCACGCTGGTCGACATGTTGCAGAGTCCGATCTCGTTATGGCCGAGCGTCGCGGCGGCAAAGTGCTCCAACGTCGCCACGTCCAGGCGATGGCGCAGCGCCGTCACCGTCGCCGGCGCCGTCCGTCCGCCGATCTTCAGCAGATAGGAGCGGCCCGGAAGCAGTGGGGCTTCGCTGAACCATACAACCTGCGCGGCGAACTGATCGGCGACCTCCGGACGCTCGGTCGAGCGGCACAGCAGGTCGCCGCGGGTAACGTCGACGTCGTCCGCGAGCACCAACGTCACCGCGTCCCCGGCGGCGGCCTCGTCGCGGCTGCCGTCAAACGTGACGATGTCGCGCAGCCGCGACAGCCGGCCGGAAGCGGCAACCGCCAGTTCGTCGCCGATACCGATCGCGCCGGAGGTGACAGTGCCGGAAAACCCCCGGAAATCCGCGTTCGGCCGGTTCACCCACTGCACCGGAAAGCGGAAAGGCAGCGCGAGCGTGGCGCTCGACACATCGACCGTCTCGAGCTGCTCGAGGAAGGCCGGGCCGCGATACCACGGGGTTCGCGCCGACCGGCTGGTGACGTTGTCGCTAAAGCGCGCGGAAATCGGGATCGGCACGAGCGAGGCAAAACCGAGCGCCGCGGCGAATTGCCGGTAGGCCGCCGCGATGGCGTCGAAAACCGCCTCGTCATAACCGACCAGATCGATCTTGTTGACCGCCAGAACGACGTGCCGGATGCCCAGCAGCGAGCAGATCACCGAATGGCGGCGCGTCTGCGGCAGCACCCCCTTGCGGGCATCGACCAGGATAACGGCAAGCTCGGCATTGGAGGCGCCGCTTGCCATGTTGCGCGTGTACTGCTCGTGTCCGGGCGTGTCCGCGACGACAAAAGAGCGCTTCTCGGTCGAAAAATAGCGGTAGGCGACGTCTATGGTGATCCCTTGCTGCCGCTCGTCTTCCAAGCCGTCGAGCAACAAGGCGGGGTCGAGGTCATCGCCCGCCGTGCCGTAACGACGGGAATCCTCGGTCAGCGCGGCGACCTGGTCGTCAAAAACCGCACCGCTGTCGAGCAGCAGGCGTCCGATCAAAGTCGACTTGCCGTCATCCACCGAGCCGCAGGTCAACAGCCGCAGGCTGTCGCGCTCTTCTCCGGTCGGGTCCCTCGGCATCAGAAATAGCCTTCGCGCTTCTTGCGCTCCATCGAGGCGTTCTCGTCGCTGTCGATCACCCGATGCTGCCGTTCGGAGGTGCTCTCGCGCCGGAGCTCGGCCAGGATGTCGCCGACCGTCGCCGCGGCCGACTCAATCGCGCCGGTCAACGGGTAGCAGCCGAGCGTGCGGAAACGCACTAGCCGCAGCTGCGGCGTCTCGTCCGGCTGAAGCGGCAGGCGCGCATCGTCGACGACGATGAGGACGCCGTTCCGGCTCACGACCGGGCGCCGCGCGGCCAGGTAGAGCGGGACGATCGGGATATTCTCGGCCGCGACATAGTCCCAAATGTCATACTCGGTCCAGTTCGACAGCGGGAAAATCCGCATCGTTTCGCCCGGACCGAGCCGCGGGTTGTAGGTGCGCCACATCTCGGCCCGCTGCCGGCGCGGGTCCCAGCCGTGGCCGGCGCTGCGCACCGAGAAGACCCGCTCCTTCGCCCGGCTCTTCTCCTCGTCGCGCCGCGCACCGCCGAACGCCGCGTCGAACTCGTGCGCGTCGAGAGCCTCTTTCAGCGCCTCGGTCTTCATCACCTGGGTGTAATGACCCGCGGCGGGGCCAAACGGCGTCAGGCCGCGCGCCCGGCCTTCCGCGTTGGTGTGCACGATCAGCCGAACCCCGAGCCGGCGCACGGTCTCGTCGCGGAACGCGATCATCTCGCGAAATTTCCACGTGGTATCGATATGGAGCAGCGGAAACGGCAGGCCGCCCGGAAAAAACGCCTTGCGAGCAAGATGGAGCATCACGCTCGAATCCTTGCCGATCGAATACAGCATGACCGGGTTGCGGAACTCGGCGGCGCCCTCGCGCAAGACCTCGATGGCCTCGGCCTCAAGCCGGCGCAAATGCAGGGGAAGCCGCGCCGGTCTCATCCCGCCTGCCATACGGCCGCAAATACATCGCAAACCCGGTTCATACCCAAGGATATCAGAATACCGTTCGCAATCCTGCCCGCGACTGACGCCTTCCGCCATCGGCGAAGGTGATCGTCTTGCGTCGCGATGACGTGAGGTTTTATGGTTGACGACGACCCGCGCGGCCAATCAGGGCCGTGACGCCGATGATCGGGGCACGCCCATGCGTCTGTTGATTCTAGCGCCCGTCTCCCTGCTCTTCCTCGCCGGCGCGGCCGGGGCGCAGGAGCAGCCATCATCCGACGCGGCGGCGGCGACGCCGCCCGCCGTCGAGACGCCGGTGGCGCCGGCGCACCATCGTCACCACCATCGCTCGCGTGTGGCGCATGAGAGGGCGGAGGAGGCCAAGGCCGTCGCGGCCGAGGATTCGGAATCCCGCATCGGCCAGGTGCCAGCGGGCGTCGTTGGCCCTCCGGGGCAACGTATCCCCGAGGTTGGGCCGCCGGTGCCGAAAACCGATACGGCGGCGACCCCGGCCGAGCACAACACCGCGAACTGCACCGGCACCAACACCGATTCGAAGGAATGCTATTCGGCGACCCAGCAGACCAAGGGCAAATAAGAGCTCGCCCGGTCGAGCCGGACGACCGCTAGGAGCCCGGCGGCATCACCGGCCGTGGCGCGACCGGCGGCGGCATTACCGGCCTTGGCATGGCCGGCGGCGGCACCAGGGGGCGCGGCGCGGCCATGCCAAGGCCGGTAATGC
>DASRLO010000087.1:0-12540 GCA_035648415.1 Allostellaceae bacterium | reverse complement strand
ATCCCAATCGAAAAACACGATAAAGACGCGCGGCGCCGCGCGTCTTTATCGTGTTTTTCGATTGGGATCGCGACACGGTGACCGCCGAGGGCCATCAGATCATCCAGCAGGCGGCGGACGCGTATCGATCGGGTGCGCCGGTGCAACTCCAGGTCACCGGCTACACCGACCGTTCGGGTTCGCCCGCGTACAACCAGCGGCTCTCCGAGCGGCGCGCCAACAACGTCGCGCGGGCGATGGCAGCCCTTGGCGTGCCGAGGGAGCAGATGGCGGTCAGCGGCCGCGGCGAGAACGACAACCGCGTCCCCACCGCCGCCGGCGTGCGCGAGCCGCAGAACCGCCGTGTCGAAATCACGGCGCCGTAAATTCTCTGCAAGATCCTACGGGCGGCCCGCTCTTCGGAGCGGGCCGTTTTTTTTGCTCCGCTTCAGGGGACCGAGGAGCGCCGGCATGCTCGCCCTTCCCGCTTTCGCGGGATGGCGATCAGGAAGCGCCGGCAAGGCTCTTCGACACCATCTCGAAGGTGTTGGTGCTGAGCCCGGGGCGGTCGTGAAGGCGCTGCAGCTGCGCCTTCATCAGCGCCTGGCGGGCCGGGTCGAAGCGGCGCCACTGCCCCAGCGCCTGCACCATCCGCGCCGCCACCTGCGGGTTGTCGGGGTCGAGGATCAGCACCTCGTCGGCGAGGAATTGGTAGCCGGCGCCGGCGGCGTCATGGAAATGCAGCTGGTTGGCCTGCGAGAAGGTGCCGACCAGGGCGCGCAGCCGGTTCGGGTTGGTGCGGGAGAAAGCCGAATGCCGGGTTAGCCCGCGCACCGCGGCGATCGTCCCCGGCAGCGACGAGCGCGCCTGCAGCGCGAACCATTTGTCGACAACCAGCGGATCGTTCCGCCAGCGTTGATAGAAATCGGTGAGAGCCGCCCGGCGCTCGGTGCTGTCGATATCCGCCAGCACCGAGAGCGCGGCCAGCACGTCGGTCATGTTCTGCTGCGCGTCGAACTGTGCCTTGGCGAGCCGCGCGCCGCCCTCGGGGTTGCCCGCGGCGAGATATCCCAGGCACAAATTGCGTAGGGCGCGACGGCCGATCGCCTGGCCATCGGTCTTGTAGGGGCTGGGATCGGTGAGGTTGCGATAGGTCTCGCCGAGCAAGGTAGCGAGCGAGCCGGCGAGCGCGGAGCGCGCTTCCTCGCGCACGGCGTGGATCGCCTCGACATCGACGACCGCCATCTCGTCCGCGAGTGTCGCCTCGCTCGGCAGCATCAGCGCCTCGGCGGCGAAGGCGTGGTCGCGCGCCGCGTCGGCGAGCGTGTGGCGCAGCGTCGCGACAAGATCGGCGTCGAGCGGCGGCAAGGTTTTGCCGGCGCGCCACAGCGCGACGCGTTCGAGCAGCACCGCGATCGCCGCGCGCTGCCCGGCGTCCCACCGCGCGACGGGATCGGTGTCGTGGATCGCGAGGAACTTCAGCCGGTCAAGCGGCACGCCCAAAAGCTTGACGGGCGCCGAGAAACCGCGCAGCAGCGACGGCGACGGCGGCGCCGCGACATCGACAAAGCGGAAGGTCTGGTGCGGCTGGTCGCAAACCAGCAGCCGCGTGCCGTCACGCGCCGCCGTCTCGCCGTCGAGCCGGGTCGGCATCTCGTCGCCGTTCGGGCCGATAAGACCCATCGCGATCGGGATCGGCACCGGCTGCTTCCCGGTCTGGCCCGGCGTCGGCGGCGTCTTTTGCGACACCGTCAGCTCGAAGATTTTGCTTGCCGGGTCGTAGCGGTCCTCGACGGTGATCTCGGGCGTCCCGGCCTGGTGGTACCAGCGCGCAAACTCCGAGAGGTCGATGCCGCTCGCATCCTGCATCGCCGCGACAAAATCGGGGATCGTCGCCGCCGAATTGTCGTGGCGCTCGATGTAAAGAGCCATGCCGCGCCGGAAGCCGTCGCGCCCCAAGAGCGTGTGCATCATGCGGATCAACTCCGCGCCCTTGTTGTAGACCGTCGCGGTATAGAAATTGTCGATCCGCAAATAGCTCTGCGGCTGCACCGGGTGCGCCAGCGGGCCAGCATCCTCGGGAAACTGGCTCGCGCGCAGCGCCCGGATATCGGCGATGCGCGACACCGCCGCGCTCCCCATAGCGGCCGAGAACTGCTGATCGCGGAACACGGTCAGACCTTCCTTGAGCGACAATTGAAACCAGTCGCGGCAGGTGACGCGGTCGCCGGTCCAGTTGTGGAAATATTCGTGGGCGATCACCGATTCGATATTCTCGTAATCGGTGTCGGTCGCGGTCTCGGGCTGGGCCAGCACGTAGCGCGTGTTGAAGATGTTGAGCCCCTTGTTCTCCATCGCCCCCATGTTGAAGTCGCTGACTGCGACGATGTTGAAGACGTCGAGATCGTATTCGAGGCCGTAGGTCTCCTCGTCCCAGCGCATCGAGGCCTTGAGCGAGGCCATCGCATGGGCGCATTTGTCCTCGTCGCCGCGGCGCACCCAGATTCCCAGCGCGAACTCGCGGCCCGAGCTAGTGGTGAAGCTGTCCTTCAGCGCGACGAGATCGCCGGCGACCAGGGCGAACAGGTAGCTGGGCTTTGGATGCGGGTCGTCCCAGGTGATGTAATGCTTTTCCCCCTCGCTGCCCGCCTCGCCGGGATTTCCGTTGGACAGCAAGATCGGATAGCGCTTCTTGTCGGCGACGATCCGCACCCAGAAGCGCGCCGACACGTCGGGCCGGTCGATAAAATAGGTGATGCGGCGAAAGCCCTCGGCTTCGCATTGCGTGCAGAAATTGCCGCCCGAGGTGTAGAGGCCGGAAAGCGCCGTGTTGAGCTGCGGCTTTATCCTCACCAAGATGTCGAGAAGGAACGCGTCGGGCACATCGGGGATAACCAAGCCGCCATCCGCTTCGATCCGGTAACGCTCGGGTGCGAGTTCCGCCTTATCGAGCGAAATCGCCAGTAGCTCCAATTCTTCGCCGTCGAGCCGCAGCGGCGCGTTTGGCGTTCCGGCGACCGGATTTCGACGGACGGAAAGAACCGACGCGACCTCCGTCGCGTCCTCGCCGAGGTGGAAATACAGATCGACCCGGTCGATCAAGAAATCGGGCGGCCGATACTCGCTGAGCAGCATCGGCTTCAGCGGTGCGCTATCGTGCGGCAGATCGAGCATCGGGCGGAACGTCCGTTGGGGAGGAGGCAGCGATCAGGCTCTATACCCGCTATCGGGCGGGCTGTATCTCCCGTTCCGGCCTATGCTCCGCCGCCTGGATCCGGCAGCGCGGCCGACGAAACGGGGTTACACCGGGCATCCCGCCAGGGCGGCCCGAGATTCGAGACCCGAAATGGCATTCGAGACATTCAACCGCACGGAAGCCTCAACCAAGGCGGTCGCCATCACCCCGCTGGTTTCGGCGATGCGTTGCTGGCGAGCGATTTCCCGGCGTATCACGGTGCATTCTTCCTGATGCTCGCGATAGGCCAGCAACGGCATCGGGCCCTGGCTCACATAGACGGGATAGGGAGCGCATCCGGAAAGAGCCAAGATCGCGAGGACTGCGGCGGTCGGTGGCTTCATTCGCAACTCCCTCTCTTGAAATTTCTATGCTGCAGTAACCGCAGAAACGGGAAGGCAAACGGCCATGAAGCTCTATACCTACTATCGCTCGCAGGCGAGCTTCCGCGTGCGCATCGCGATTAACCTCAAGGGCGTAGCGCACGAGGACGCCTACCTGCACCTAGAAAAGGGCGACCAGTTCGACTCCGCATACAAGGAGCTCAACCCGCAAATGGTGGTGCCGACCCTGATCGACGGCGACGCCACATTGTTCCAGTCGCTGGCGATCCTCGAATACCTCGAGGAGACATACCCGAACCCGCCGCTCTTGCCGAAAGACCCGGCCTCGCGTGCCTGGGCGCGCGGCTTTGCGCTGATCAACATCGCCGACTCGCACCCGCTCATTGTGCCGCGCATCCGCCACTACATGCTCGACGATCTGAAGCTGAGCCAGGAGCAGCTGACAGCGTGGATCCAGCGCTGGATCGGCGCCGGGCTGCAGGCGATGGAGGCGCTGCTGACCGAGCATAAGGAAAGCGGCCGGTTCGCGCACGGCACCGGGCCGAGCTTCGCCGATATCGGGCTGGTGACGCAGGTGACGCCGGCCAAAAATTTTAATGCCGATCTGTCGGCGTATCCGCGGGTGATGCGGGTCTACGACACCTGCATGGCGATCCCGGCTTTCGCCGACGCCGCCCCGGCGAAGCAGCCGGACGCGGAGTGACCCCCACCCCGCAAGCGGGGGAGGGAGCGCGCCGTTGCTATGTCCCTCCCCGCAAGCGGGGGAGGGTTAGGGTGGGGGCTCCCCTGCCACCGCCTCCGCCGCCAGCCGGTTGTCGGCGCAATCGGCGAAGGCGACGGGGCGGCCGAGAAAGCCGCTGGCGAGCAGCGCGCGGCGCAGCCGGTCGAAGCCTTCCTCCGACAAAACGGGATCGGTCGCCCAGACGCCCTGCTCCTGGTAGCGGGCGAGCGCGCCGGTGAGCACGCCGCGGTCCAACGCCGGGAAGTAGCCGGCGATGGTGTCGGCGAGCCTCGCCGGCGGCTGCGCCGCGACCCATTGCTGGGTCCGGTAGATCGCCCGCACCAGGCGGCGAAACGGCTCGGGATCGCTGTCGAGACGCTGCCGCGTCGTCGCGAAGACGGTGTAGCTGGTCAATCCGCGCGCGCTCGCCGGCAGCCAGACATGCGCGCCGCCGCGCACCGCGACCTCGACAAACGGCTCGAACATCTGCGCCACGTCGATGTCCCCAGCGGAGAGGCCGGCGACGTTCTCTTGCATGGTGCGGCCGATCAGCCGTTCGAGCCGCGCCGGGTCGATCCCGGCATCGTGCAGATCGCCTGCGAGGCAGAGCCACGGGGTCGGCACCTCGGCGGTGCTGGCAAAGCGCTTGCCGAGCAGATCGGCGAGCTTGAACCCCGGGTTGGGCGTGGCGCCGACCAGCGAGAACGGGTCGCGGCACACCACTTCGGCGAAGGCGGTGAGGGGCGATGCCGCATCCTGCTCGTGCGCCTTCATGACGCGGATCGGACCCATCCACATCACGTCCGCCTC
Organism: Allostellaceae bacterium; assembly: GCA_035648415.1. GTDB lineage: Bacteria > Pseudomonadota > Alphaproteobacteria > ATCC43930 > CGMCC-115725 > DATARH01. The sequence continues at coordinate 7,451 of DASRLO010000087.1, read as the reverse complement.
GCCGGCGACGAGCGCCGCCTCGGCCCTGCCCGGCCCCGGCGACGGCAGCAGCTCGACCTCCAGTCCCTCGGCCTCGTAGGCGCCGGTCGCATGCGCCGCATAGAACGGCGCATAAAGCGCGAAGCGATAGTTCTCATAGAGCCTAAGGCGCATGGCTTCCCTCCTTCGGCTTCGCTATCGTTAGCACATCATCAGGGAGGAGTGACCCATGACCGCCGCCGCGCCGAATTGCCTTGCCGGCATCCGCGTGCTCGACCTCACGCAATTCGAGGCCGGGCCGACCTGCACCGAAGTCATGGCGCTGCTCGGCGCCGAGGTCGTCAAGGTCGAGAACCCAAAGGGCGGCGAGCCCGGCCGCATCCTCGGCAACGGCCCCAAGCCCGGCGCCGACGCCTATTACTTCATGGTCTACAACGCCAACAAGAAATCGGTGACGGTCAACCTCAAGTCGCCGCGCGGCATCGCCGTCGTCAAGGAGATGGCGGCCAAGGCCGACGTCTTTATCGAGAACATGGCGCCCGGCACGATCGAGAAACTGGGGCTCGGCTGGGACGTGCTGCACGCGCTGAACCCGCAGCTGATCTATGCCCAGGTCAAGGGATTCGGCGAGGGCAGCCCCTATGAGCGCAACCTCGCCTTCGACATGATCGCCCAGGCCTGCGGCGGCGGCATGGCGATCACCGGCCAGCGCGACGGACCGCCGGTCCGGCCGGGGCCGACGCTTGGCGACACCGGCACCGGGATGCTGATGGCGATCTCGATCGTCAGCGCGCTCTATCAGCGGCATACGACCGGCCAGGGCCGACGGCTCCAGGTGGCGATGCAGGACGCGCAGCTCAACTACATTCGCGGCTCGTTTATGATGCATGCGCGCACCGGCACGCCGCCGATGCGCAACGGCGCCAAGAGCTCGTTCGGCGGCCCGCCGCCGGCCGACATCTACCCGTGCAAGCCGGGCGGCCCGAACGATTGGTGCTACGTTTTCAACTCGCACAACAACCCGGAGCATTGGCGGCGCCTCTGCGGCGTGATGGGCCGGCCCGAACTTGCCGAGGACCCGGAATACCTCGACCGCGACAAGCGGGTCGCCCACGCCGAGGAGGTCGAGGCGATGGTCGCGGCCTGGACCCGCCAGCACACCAAGCACGAGGCGATGGAGATCCTCGGCGCCGCGGGCATCCCGGCCGGCGCGGTGTTCGACACCGGCGATCTGCTCGGCGAGCCGAGTTTCGCCGAGCGCGGCATCATCCAGACGATGGAGCACCCGAGCGGGACGATGCAGCGCCCGACCTTCCCGGTCCGCTTCGACGGCAAGCCGCCGGAGATCAAGCCGTCGCCACTATTGGGCGAGCACAACGGCGAGGTGTTTGGCGCCTGGCTCGGCATGAGCGCTGGCGACGTCGCCGGGCTGAAGGACGAAGGGGTGGTCTGAGGCTCAGCCAGGATCGATCTCGTCCGCGGCGTTAGCCCCCCGCACGAGATTGCGCGTGGCGCTCAGCGCCCCTCGGAATGACAAGAGCTAGAACAATGCGAGCTGGTCTCCTTTCCGCGTTGGTAGGCGGAAAGCCGTCACATCGAGCGGCTCGCTATGGCGGCGGGCGAAGCCGAGCCGGCGGCAGGCGCGGTCGAAGCGCATGCTCAGCATGTCGGCGTAGGGCCCGTAGCCAACCATGCGCTTCGACCAGGCGGCATCGTAGAGCTTGCCGCCGTGGCTTTGCGCCACCAGCGACAGCACGTGCGACGCCCGGTTCGGGACATGCGTTTCGAGCCATTCCTTGAACAGCGCCTTCAGTTCGAGCGGCAGGCGCAGCATCGTGTACCCGGCGGTGACCGCGCCGGCATCCTTGGCGGCGGCCAGAATGTCTTCCATCTCGGCATCGTTGAGCGCCGGGATCATCGGCGCCGACAAGACGCCGGTCGGGATGCCGGCCTTGGCGAGGGCGGCGATGGTTTCGAGCCGGCGCTGCGGGGTCGCCGCGCGCGGCTCCATGACCCGCGCCAGCTTGCGGTCGAGCGTCGTCACCGACACCGTGACGCAGGCGAGGCGCCGCGCCGCCATTTCGGCGAGGATGTCGATGTCGCGCTGGATCAATGCGCCCTTGGTGACGATCGTTACCGGGTGGCGGAAATCGCGCAGCACTTCGAGGATTTGGCGCATGATGCCGAGCTTGCGCTCGGCCGGCTGATAGGGATCGGTGTTGGTGCCGATCGCGATCGGCCGGCAGCTATAGCCCTTTTTGCCGAGCTCGGCGGTGAGCAGCGCCGCCGCCTGCGGCTTGTAGAAGATGCGGCTCTCGAAATCGAGCCCGGGCGACAGGCCGAGATAGGCGTGGCTCGGCCGCGCGAAGCAATAGATGCAGCCGTGCTCGCAGCCGCGATAGGGGTTGATCGAGCGGTCGAAGCCGATATCGGGCGAGGTGTTGCGAGCGATGATCGTGCGGGTCGCATCGACCGTCAGCCGCGTCGTGAGCGGCATCGGCTCGGGCTCGGCACCCGGCTCGCTCCAGCCGTCGTCGAACGCGACGCGCACTTCGCTCTCGAAGCGGCCGCTGGCGTTCGTGGCGGCGCCACGTCCCTTGCGCGGCAGGGGGATGGCCGGCATATCCATGCCGGCCAATATGATCCCGAAATGAGAACATTACAAGAACATATTCGGCTTTCCGCGGTGATCCCCACGCTCGACGCCGCGGCCGAGTTGCCGGCGGCCCTCGCCGCGCTCACTGGCGCGGCACTGATCGGCGAGGTGATCGTCGCCGACGGCGGCTCAGACGACGGCACGCTTGCGGTCGCTCGCGCGGCGGGGGCTCGGGTGGTTGTGACGCCGCGCGGGCGGGGCACCCAACTTGCCGCCGGCGCCGCGGCGGCACGAAGCGACTGGCTGCTGTTCCTGCACGCCGATTGCCGGCCGCTGCCGGGATGGGAAGATGCGGTCGGCACGTTCCTTTCGAAGGAGCCGGACGAAGCCGGGTATTTCGCCCTGACGCTCGACGATCCGGCGCCCGCGGCGCGGCGACTCGAGCGCGTCGTCGCGTGGCGCTGCCGGATGCTGGCGCTGCCCTACGGCGATCAGGGGCTTCTGATCAGCCGCGTTCTCTATGATGCAGTCGGCGGCTACGCGGCGATCCCGCTGATGGAGGATGTCGACATCGCCCGCCGGCTCGGTCGCACGCGCTTGCGGCCGATCGGCGCGACGATGCTTGCCTCGGCGCGGCGCTACCGGCGCGACGGGTATCAGCGCCGGATGCTGCGCAACCTCGCCTGTCTGTCGCTCTATTTCGCCGGCGTGACGCCGCAAAGGATCGCGAAGCTGTACGGATAGGATAGGAGAGTCGTATCCCTTTTCCCGCCCATACTGGCGAAGGCCGGTACTCATCGCTGAAACGGGCCCCGGCCTTCGCCGAGGTGGTGTGCAAGCGATGCGCCGCCACCTGATCCTCTTCGTGCGGCTGCCGCGCCTCGGCGCCGGCAAGAAGCGGCTGGCGCGCGACATCGGCGCGGTCGCGGCGCTGCGCTTCGAGCGGCTGATGCTGGCGCGCAGCCTGCGCCGGCTTGGCCGCGACCGGCGCTGGCAGCTTCGCCTCGCGGTGACCCCCGATCGCGCGGCGCGACGATGGTCCGGCGGGGGAAAAATCATGCCGCAGGGCGCGGGCGATCTCGGCGAGCGGATGCGGCGTGCGCTGGCGGCCTGCCCGCCCGGCCCCGCGCTACTGGTCGGCAGCGACATAGCAGACCTCGCCGCCCCGCGCATCGCCGCAGCCTTCGCGCTCCTCGGTCGGCACGATGTCGTGTTCGGCCCGGCGACTGACGGTGGCTTCTGGTTGGTGGGCTGCCGTCACCGGCCGCCGGAATTCGGCGACGTGCGCTGGTCGAGCCGGCATGCGCTGGCAGACGTCCTGGCGAACCTGCCCCCCGCTGTCTCGGTCGGTTTCGCCGCGCGGCTCGACGACATCGATGACGGCGCCGCCTATCGCCGTGCCCCAAGTTTCCGAAGTTTCTGATCCATCGCCTTGCTCGCTCAGCCCGTAGAGATCACCTATAACGCGATCGTGGAATTCGAGTGGGATCCCGCCAAGGCCGCAACCAACCTAGCGAAGCACGGCATCGACTTCGTCGAGGGAACGCTGGTTTTCGAGGACTCGCTGCGGTTGGAGCGGTTGGATTCCAGGTCACGCGGAGAGCACCGCTCACAGGCAATCGGTGTCGTGGCCGGGAGGACGGTGTTCGGTCGCTTATACATTTCGCGGGCAGATGTGCCGCATCATCAGCGTCAGGAGCGCAAGCCGTCGTGAAAGAGCAGCTTATTCGCTACAGGCCGGGCATCGATCCTAAGCCGACGAGCCGCACCGATTGGGATCGGGTCGATCGGTTGACCGACGAGCAAATCGAGGCGGCAGCCTTGTCCGATCCTGACGCTCAGCCACTGACCGACGAAGAACTCGCCGCCTGCTTCCGCCCCGGCAACCTACGTACGCTTCGCGAACGCCTCGGCCTCACCCAAAACGCCTTCGCCGAACGGTTTCACATCGCGCTCGAAACATTGTGCTCGTGGGAGGAGGGCCGCAGCGCTCCGGCCGAAACGGAACGCGCCTATCTGCGCGTTATCGAGCGCAATCCCGAGGCCGTATTGGCCGCGCTGGACGACTGATCCCTTATCTCTCCCGCAGCCGCGGCATCAGCTCGACGAAGTTGCACGGGCGGAAGCGGTTGTCGAGCTGGTGGATGAGGATGCCGTCCCAGGCGTCGCGGCAGGCGCCGGGCGAACCCGGCAGCGCGAACAGATAGGTGCCGCCGGCGACACCGGCGGTGGCGCGGCTCTGGATCGTCGAAGTGCCGATCTTCTCGTAGCTCTGCCAGCGGAAAAGCTCGCCGAACCCGGCGATTTCCTTCTCGTAGACCGAGTGGAACGCCTCGGGCGTCACGTCGCGGCCGGTAACCCCGGTGCCGCCGGTCGCGATCACCACGTCGATCTCGGGATCGGCGATCCACGCCTGGAGTTGCGCGGCGATCGCGTCGAACTCGTCGCGGACGATCTGGCGCGCGGCGATCTTGTGGCCCGCCGCCTCGGCGCGTTCCTGCAACGTATCGCCGGAGCGGTCATCCGCCGCGCCGCGTGTATCCGACACGGTCAAGAGCGCGATGTTGACGGCGAGAAACGGGCGGTCGTGGTTCAGCGGCATCTGAGTCTCCTAACCCAACTCTTCCAGCTTCATCTTTAACGCCAGCAGATCGCGCCAGGCTTCGCGTTTGCGCTCGGGGGTGCGCAGCAGATAGGCCGGATGGAACATCGGCAAGGCCGGCAGCGGCGCGTCGAGACCGGGGATGGCGAGGTCAAACCAGCGGCCGCGCAGCCGGGTGATGCCCTCGCTCACGTCCAGCAGCGAGCTCGCCGCGGTGCCGCCGGCCAGCACCAGCACAAGCGGCCGGGACAGCACGATGTGGCGGAAGACGAACGGCAGGCACGAGGCGATTTCCTGCGTCGTCGGCTTGCGGTTGCCGGGCGGGCGCCAGTAGATGACGTTGGTGATCTGCACGCCCGTCCGGTCGAGCCCGATCGCCGCCAGCATGCGGTCGAGAAGCTGCCCGGCGCGGCCGACAAAGGGCGTGCCGATACGGTCCTCGTCGGCGCCGGGCGCCTCGCCGATGATCATCACCGGAGCGGCCGGGTTGCCGTCGGCGAAAACCGTGTTGGTCGCGGTGCGTTTCAGCGGGCAAGCGTCGAACCCGGCGATCAGCGCCGCCAGCGCGTCGGTTGTTGTTGCCTGCGCGGCAAGCGCGCGGGCCGATTGCGCCGGCTCCGCAGCCGATTCGGTCAACGCCCGTGGCGGCGCGGTTGCCGAGGCCGCCGCCGCAAAGCTCGGTCGCGGCGGCGGCATGGGCCGCGCGACGTTCGGCGCCGGCTCAGCGGCCGCCGGCAGGCCCGGCGCGAGACGATCGAGCGCCGCCGGGCCGATCGCCTCGTCGGCGCCCATCTCGATCTGCCATTGCAGCAGCGCGAGCGCCTGATCGATGGCGAGCGGCGTTTGCGGCTGAGGCGGCATGGCGAAAGCCTACCACCGGGGCTTCAATTCCGGTCCGCCGTTTTTGCCGCGATCATATATAACCGGCGGAAAGCAACAGAAGAGGCAAGCCGGTGGCCGAGACCGAACGCGAGCGGATGGAATACGACGTGGTCATCGTCGGGGCCGGACCGGCCGGGCTCGCGGCGTCGATCCGTCTGAAGCAGCTGGCCGCCGCTGCCGGCAGCGAACTTGCGGTCTGCGTCATCGAGAAGGGCTCGGAGGTCGGCGCGCACATCCTGTCGGGTGCCGTCTTCGAACCGCGCGCGCTTAACGAGCTGATCCCGGATTGGAAGGAGCGCGGCGCACCGCTCGACACACCGGCGACCGACGACCGCTTCCTGCTGCTGACCGAGCGCCATTCCTATCGGCTGCCGACCCCGCCGCAGATGCACAATCACGGCAATTACATCATCAGCCTCGGCAATCTGTGCCGCTGGCTGGCGACCCAGGCTGAGGAATTGGGGGTCGAAATCTATCCCGGCTTCGCCGCCGCCGAGGTGCTCCATGACGGCGACGGCCGGGTCGTCGGCGTCGCCACCGGCGACATGGGCATCGGCAAGGACGGGCAGCCGACCGCGAGCTATACGCCGGGGGTCGAACTGCGCGGCCGCGAGACGCTGTTCGCCGAAGGTGCGCGCGGCTCGCTGACCAAGACCCTAGTCCAGCGCTTCCAGCTGCGCGACCGCTGCGACCCGCAGACCTACGCGATCGGCATCAAGGAATTGTGGGAGTTGGCGCCCGAGAAGCACCAACCGGGTCTCGTCGTCCATACGGTCGGCTGGCCGCTCGACAACCGCACCTATGGCGGCTCGTTCCTCTACCACCTCGACGGCGGGCAGGTGTCGGTCGGCTTCGTGATCGGGCTCGATTACGAGAACCCGTATCTGAACCCGTTCGAGGAATTCCAGCGTTTCAAGACCCACCCGGCGATCCGCGGCTTCTTCGCGGGCGGCCGGCGCATTTCCTATGGCGCGCGCGCCTTGAACGAGGGCGGGTTCCAGTCGATCCCGCGCCTCGACTTTCCCGGTGGCGCGCTGATCGGCTGTGCCGCCGGCTTTGTCAACGTGCCGAAGATCAAGGGCAGCCACACCGCGATGAAATCCGGCATGCTCGCCGCCGAGACAGTGGCCGAAGCGCTCGCCGGCGACCGACAAGCGGAACCGACAGGCTACGAACAAAAGCTGCGGGCAAGCTGGGTATGGGATGAGCTCGCGGCGGTGCGCAACGTCCGACCGGCCTTCGCGAAGCTCGGCCTGTGGGGTGGCCTGGCCTATGCCGGCCTCGACACCTACCTGTTGCGCGGCAAGGCGCCCTGGACCTTCCACCAGTCCCATCCCGACAACACGACCCTGCGCGACGCGCAAGCCGCACCACGCATCACCTACCCAAAGC
>DASRLO010000086.1:0-24048 GCA_035648415.1 Allostellaceae bacterium | reverse complement strand
ACTCCCTCCCCCGCAAGCGGGGGAGGGTCGGGGGTGGGGGCTAACCTGACAGCGCGAGATTGCTTCGCTTCGCCCGCAATGACGGCTAACCTCGCCGGAAAATCACCATGCGCAGGACGGAGAAATTGCCGCTCAACCCCGAACTCGACAGCCTCAGCGACTATCCGTTCGAGGCGCTGCGCACCCTGCTCAACCCGGTGACGCCGCGGGTCAACGACGAGATCATCGCGATGTCGGTAGGCGAGCCGCAGCACCAGCCGCCGGCGCTGCTCACCGAGACCCTCGCGGCGCATGCGCATGAGTGGAACAAGTATCCGCCGATGGCCGGCACGCCGGAACTGCGCCAGGCGATCGTCGAGTGGCTGACCCGGCGCTACAAATTGAAGCCCGGCGCGCTCGACCTCGACCGCCACGTCGTCACCCTCGCCGGCACCAAGGAGGGCCTCTACCTCTTTTCCGGCATCGCGGTGCCGCGCGAAAAGGCCGGACAGAAGCCCGTAGTGCTGTGCCCGAACCCGTATTATCTCGTCTACAACGGGGCGGCGACGATGGCCGGCGCCGAGGCGGTGTTCCTCGACGCGACGCGCGACAACGCGTTCCTGCCCGACCTCGACGCGATCCCGAAAGCGACCCTCGAGCGCTGCGCGCTCTTCTATTTGTGCTCGCCCTCGAACCCGCAGGGCACCATCGCCGGCCTCGACTACCTGAAGCAGGCGGTCCTCCTGGCGCGCGAATACGATTTCGTGCTGGCGGTCGACGAGTGCTACGCCGAGATCTACGATTCGCTGCCGCCGCCCGGCGCGCTCGAAGCCTGCCAGGCGCTGGGACAAGGTTTTGACAACGTCGTGGTCTTCCATTCGCTGTCGAAGCGGTCGAGCGCGGCGGGGCTGCGCTCGGGCTTCGCCGCCGGCGACCCGCGCCTCATCGCCGCGTTCAAGCGGCTGCGGGATTTCGGCGGCTGCCAGGTGCCGCTGCCGGTCCAGTGGGCGGCGACCGCGTTGTGGCGCGACGAGGCGCATGTGAGCGCCAACCGCGCACTATACCGGCGCAAGTTCGACCTCGCCGAGACCGCGCTCGGTGGCAGCTATGGCTTCTACCGTCCGGCAGGCGGGTTCTTTTTGTGGCTCGACGTCGGCGACGGCGAGGCGGCGGCGCTGCGGCTGTGGCGCGACGCCGCGATCCGCGTCCTGCCCGGCGGGTATACCGCGCGCGCGGCTAATTTTGGCGTCAACCCGGGAAGCGAGTATATTCGCCTGGCGATCGTCCATGACGAGGCGACGCTCGACGCCGCGTTTGCGCGGATTCGCCGGGTGTTGTAGCGCCACGGGGATAGCGATCGCATTGCTGCGGCGGCCGTTCGGGGGAATGGCCGGCGCCAGCTAGAGTGGTTGGGGGACCACGGCATGGCCAAATCGGCGCCCTACCTCGCCCGCGGGCTCGGCCGGCGGGTGAGCCGGCAGATCAACAGCTGGAACGAGCTGGTCGCGAGCTTCAAGCGGCGGCTGTTCGAGGGGCTGGGCTCGGCCCTCGTCCTCGCCTCGTTCCTGATCGTCCTCGCGCTCTTGACCTATCACCCCGCCGACCCGTCGCTCGACACCGCGGGCAACGCGCCGGCCGGCAACTTTCTCGGCCATGACGGGGCGATTGCCGCCGATCTGCTGGTGCAGGGCCTGGGCATGGCCGCGTTCCTCCTCCCGCTGATCCTGCTCGGCTGGGCGTTCCGGCTGTTGCTGCAGCGCACGCTGCGGCGGATGCCGCGGCGCATCCTGATGATCGTGCCGGCGCTGGTGCTGGGGGCGTTCGCCTGCGCGGTGCTGCGCGCCGCGCCGCTGCCGATGCCGGCGGGGGTCGGCGGCGCGGTCGGCTGGGGCTTGCTGCGCGCGGTGCAGGCGCTCGGCCTCGGCGCGTTCGCCTTGCCGCTGGCGATGGCGGCCGCGGCGCTGGTCGCGCTGATGCTGCTCTCGATCATGGGTCTGTCGTGGGTCGACTGGCGCGACATCGGCAGCGTCGCCGGGCGCCGCGCGACGCGGCTCGCGCTGGTGTCGGGCCAGGGGGCGGTGGTCGGAGCGGCGGCGGCGGCCGGTCTTGGCCGGAGGCTGTTTCACCACTGGCGCGTCGCGCGCCGCGCCGGGTCGAGCGCGCCGGCCGCGGTTCGCGCGCTCGGTCCGGCGCGGCCGCTGCCGTGGACGCGGGTTACGGCGGGCGCCGTCCAGCCGCCGGTGCGGCACGAGCCGCAATTCGGCGCGGCCCCATCACCCCGCGCCGCGCCGCCGCCCGAGCCCGAACCGGCGGCCAGCCGGCTGGTGCGCCTGGTGATGCCGGGCGCCCGCTCGGTCAGCTTGGGCAAGCGCGCCGAGCACGAGCGCCAGACGATCCTCGACCTCGATGGGCAGCCGATCCTGCCGCCGATCGACCTCCTGGTGAAGCCGCCGGCCGTCAAGACCGAGACGATCGACGAGGAGGCGCTGGCCAAGAACGCGCGGCTCCTCGAAGCCGTGCTCGAGGATTACGGGGTGCGCGGCGAGATCGTCCAGGTCCGTCCCGGCCCGGTCGTCACCCTCTACGAGCTGGAGCCGGCGGCCGGCATCAAGGCGTCGCGGGTCATCGGCCTCGCCGACGACATCGCCCGCTCGATGAGCGCCATTTCGGTGCGCGTCGCGGTGGTGCCGGGGCGCAGCGTCATCGGCATCGAGCTGCCCAACATCCGGGCCGAGACGGTCTACCTGCGCGAGCTCCTCGATTCGCCGGCCTACGAGAAGCACCAGGGCCGTCTCGCTCTGGCGCTCGGCAAGGACATCGGCGGCGAGGCGGTCGTCGCCGACCTCGCGCGCATGCCGCATCTGTTGATCGCCGGCACCACCGGCTCGGGCAAGTCGGTCGGCATCAATACGATGATCCTCTCGATCCTCTACCGGATGCCCCCCGACCGCTGCAAATTCATCATGGTCGATCCGAAGATGCTGGAACTGTCGGTCTATGACGGCATTCCGCATCTGCTGGCGCCGGTCGTCACCGACCCGAAGAAGGCGGTGATGGCGCTCAAATGGACCGTGCGCGAGATGGAGAGCCGCTATCAGAAGATGTCGAAACTGGGGGTGCGCAGCATCGAGGGCTACAACGCGCGCATCCTCGAAGCCCGCGAGAAGGGCGAAACGCTGGTGCGCAAGGTGCAGACCGGGTTCGACCCCGAGACCGGCCATCCAATCATCGAGGAGCAGCCCTTCGACCTCACCGAATTCCCGCTGATCGTCGTCATCGTCGACGAGATGGCCGATCTGATGCTGGTCGCCGGCAAGGACATCGAAGCCTCGGTGCAGCGCCTGGCGCAGATGGCGCGCGCCGCCGGTATCCACATCATCATGGCGACGCAGCGCCCCTCGGTCGACGTCATCACCGGCACCATCAAGGCCAACTTCCCGACCCGCATCAGCTTCCAGGTGACCTCGAAGATCGACAGCCGCACGATCTTGGGCGAGGGCGGCGCCGAGCAGCTCCTCGGCCGCGGCGACATGCTCTACATGGCGGGCGGCGGCCGCGTCACCCGCGTGCACGGCCCCTTCGTCTCCGACGAGGAGGTCGAGCGCGTCGTCTCGGCGCTCAAATCGCGCGCCGAGCCCGACTACATCGAGGAGATCACCGAGGACGGCGGCGGCGAGGGCGGCGGCGCGGGTTTCGCCGGCGACGACGACGATTCCGGCACCGGCGACCAGCTCTACGACCAGGCGGTCGCCCTCGTCACCCGCGAGCGCAAGGCCTCAACCAGCTTTGTCCAGCGCCATTTGCAGATCGGCTACAACCGCGCCGCCCGCATCATCGAGCGCATGGAAGAAGAAGGCGTCGTCGGCACCGCCAATCACGTCGGCCGCCGCGAGGTCATCGCGCCGGGACCGCGGTAAGCGACATTCGCTCCGACCGACTCGCTTTTTTAGCTTCTTTGGCCGGGCTTGGCCCACGGCTGTCCGGTTGAGTTTTGGTGGACGGCGCACGGCATCGATTCCGCCTGGCGCCGACCCGCATCACCGGAGGGAGGGATGATCGGCACGCACGAACCGGCGTTGATGAAGGACGACGCGATCCTCATCAATGTCGCGCGCGGCGGGATAATCGACGAGGCGGCGCTTTACGCGCATCTTGTCGCGCACCCGCGCTTCTGCGCCGGGATCGACGCGTGGTGGGTCGAGCCGGTGCGGCACCAGGGGTTTCGATGAACTTTCCGGTCCTCGACCTGCCCAATGTGATCGGCTCACCGCACAACTCGGCCGGCGGCGGGGTGTGGCGCGACGTGGCTGCGCCGGGCGGTGGAAAACTGCCGTCGCGCGCTGCTCGGCGAGACGCCGCCGCACCTCGCCGGCGCCGACGAACGGATGCGGTGACCCGCGCGATGCGCCCGCTGGTCGCGATCGCCGCGACGATTGCCGCCGCCGGTCTCCTCGGCGGCTGCGGGCTCGGCGGGAAGATCGCCCCCGACACCGTGAGCCTTGCCGATCGCTGCGCCGACATCATGCAGCGGGCGATGCCGTTCGCCGACATCGAGATCGGCAAGCGCATCTCGGAGGGTACCGGCATCCGCACGATCACGGCGCGCGTCGAGGGCACGCGCGACGATCTGCCAAAGGACGCGCCGGGGGACCGCGACCTCGCGGTGGAGTGCCAGTTCGACAACAATATCCTCACCGGCTTCCGCTGGACCAAAGGCGGGCCGACGTCCGCTCAATGACACCCCGCTGGGCTAGTCCGGCGCGTGCAGTTCCGGCGGCCGGCGGGTGACGGTGCGGCGGCCGCGCTTCCATACCGCGAGCGGCGGGCGGATTTCGGCGACCGCCTGCTCCGGCGTCGTCGCGTCGATGACGACGATGTCGGCCGGCATGCCGATGTCGAGCCCGTAATCCTGGAGGTTGAGCAGACGCGCCGAGTGCTCGCTTAGCATCAGGAACAATTCGCGCAGCCGTGGCGCACCGACAACCTGCACCACATTGGCGTGCAGGTTGGCGATGCGGATCAGCGAGCCATCGCCGTAGGGGGTCGCCGGGTTCAAGATGTTGTTGCTGGAGAGCGCGCAGGTGACGCCGTGCTCGTGGAGGTGGTTGGCGTCGGCGACGCCGCGGCGGACATCGTGGTCGCGGTCGCGGCCCATCAGATAGAGATCGGTCGCCGGCAGCACGGTCACCGCAATCCCGGCGGCGGCGAGCCGGCGCGCCATCGCCGCGCTCTCGGCGGGCGGCATCAGCGACAATTTCGCCATATGGCCGACGACGACCCGGCCGCCGCGGCGGTAGCGTTCGGTCAGCTCCAGCACCTGGTGGATGTCCATACGATCGGTGCTGTCGCCGACATCGAGGTGGATGTCGATATCGGTGTCGTACTCGCGGGCCAGCGCGAAGATGCGCTCGATCTGCGCGGCGGGGTCGCTGTCGTAGCGCGGCGCCCCACCCAGCACCTTGGCGCCGTCCTGGAGCGCGGCGACCAGCAATTCTTCGGTGCCGGGGTAATTGGTCATCCCGTCCTGCGGAAAGACGCAGAGCTCGATGTCGATCGCCCATCTGTAGGCGCCGGCAAGCGCCTTCAGCGCCTCGTAGCCGCGCAGGCCGATGCCGGGGTCGATCTCGACCTGGGTGCGCATCCGCGTCGCGCCGTTGACGAGGCATTCTCTGAGCGTCGTCTCGGCGCGGGCATAGACGTCTTCGACCGTCATCGCCGGCTTCAGCGGCGCGACCGCCGTCACCGGGTTGATGCGCCGCCCCTCGGGCAACGGGCAGCGATCGATGATCCGCGACTTGTCGAGATGGATATGCGTCTCGATCAGCCCGGCGCAGGCGAGCCGGCCGCCGGCGTCGAAGGTCTCGCCGTCGCCCATGAGGCCGGGGCCGATCGCGACGATCTTGCCGCCGGCGATTCCGATATCGACCGCCGGCTCGTCCGGCGCGGCGATTCGGCGCACATTCTTGACCGTCAAGTCCATCGTCAACTCGCGACCAAAAAAAGCTGATGGCGATTCGGCTGTTATAGAGGGGCGTGGGTAATTGCGCAGCCCGCGAAACCGTGAGTCCGCGCCCGCGCTCCATAGGGCTTGACGTCGATTTGCCGCAGGGCGCGCCGAAAGTAAGGTTCCGTTAACCATCTCTGTTAATATTGATTAAGTTGCCACCGTATGTGATCCAGGAGCCCACGATGAAATTGGGTATCACCGGCGCGATCCTGCTGCTTGCCTTGCCGCTCCCGGCGTTGGCGGGCTCCCAGACGCAAGCCGATATGGAAGAGGCCTTGCGCCAGCAGCAGCTGATCTGCGCCGGCATGCTCGACGTCAGCGCGCGCGGCGGCGGCTACTCCGGCCATCAATTTGCCCAGTGCCTCATCACCCTGCAGGCGCAGCGGGCCGACTACCAGCGCTTTATGGCCACGACGGCGTTTTCGGGAAAATGATGGGGGAGCCGAGAGCCGCGCGGTTTCATCGGGCGGATCGCGCGGCGGTTGCTTGCGCGGCGGGAATTAGATTGCTGCTCGATCACCAGGATTATCGATAAAAGATATCCGAATACTGGCGTAATTTGACCGGCAATTACTCAATTACCTCGCGCTTAAATTGCAGAAGTAAGAATTCGTTGAGAACTATCGTGGCTTCCTTGGCGACGACAAATCGCCACGGGGGTTCACGATGAAGTTGGGTATCTTGGGCGCCGCCCTGGTGCTTGCCTTGCCGCTTTCGGCGATGGCGCAAACGCTTCCGCAACAGAAGGCCGATCTCGAAGAGGCCTTGCGGCTGAAGCAGTTCATCTGCAACGGCATCGCCGATGTCAGCGCGCGCGGCGCTGGCGACTATGCCTCGGGCGACCTGGCGCGATGCCGCGAGGCGCTGGGGGCGCAGCGCGCGGAATACCAAGCCTTCATGGCCCAGTACGCCAGCGCCCAGGTCGCGGCCTCGCCGGCGGCGGCCGCGACAAGCCACACCACCTTCGCCGACGCCGCGCATTAGGGCGCGCTGCCGTCAGGTGTATATCTTCACCAACTCCGCATGCGCCCATTTGACGGCGTCTTCGGGTGAAGTGCCTTGGACCGCCTTGGCGTACATGTCGACGATGATGAACTTGCTGATCGTCTCGGCGGCGGCGCGGCCGGCGGGACCGGCATAGCCGGCGAAGCGACCGCTCTCGGCGGCGGTGCGGAACGGCGCCATGATCGGGTCGACCTTCCACAGCGGGTCGTCCTCCCAGGCCTTGGTGCTGCCGACCGAAAAGCCTTGCTGCGAGGTGAACCACGCCTCGTAGACGTCCTTGGAGTGGAACCAGCGCAGGAAATCCTTCGCGGCCTTTTGGTTTTGCGTATAGGCCGGCACCAGGTTGGAAAACGGCACGTGATAGCTGAACTGCCCGGCCGGGCCTTTTGGCAGCGGCGAGTGGAAGATGTCGTCCTTTAGCGGCTTGCCGGCCTCGGTCATGTAGGTGTCGGCCTTGGCCTTGGCCAGCAGGTAGATCGACGCGCCGTTGCTGGTCGAGCTGATCGTGTTGGCGAGGAACGCGCGATTGTTGCCGGCGTCGTCCCACGACATCGCGCCTTCGTCGAACGCATCCTTCCACATGGCGACGGCGAACTTGACCGATTCGACCGTTTCCTTGCTGTTCAGCACGACGGTCTTGCCGTCGGCCTCGACCTCCTTGCCGCCCCATGACCACAGGTAGGGATACCAGCCGGCCGGCCCGTCGCCGAAGGCATGCGCCAGGGTCTGGCCGAAGGGGCGGTTTTTGGCTTTCATCTTCTTGCCGACCGCGCGGTATTCCTCCCAGGTCGCCGGGAACTTGTCCGGCGTGACGCCCTCTTCCGCGAACCAGGAGGTGCGGTTGGCGCAGAGCACGCCGAGGATCGTGAACGGCATCGCGATCCAGCGCTTGCCGTCATTGGCGACATCCTTGGCGGTCTCGAAATAGCCGCCTTCCGCCTTGCCGCGCGCTTCGGCGATATCGCTCAAATCGGCGAGGCTGCCGCCGTAGAGCTGCGCCCAGTTGCTGACCGCCATCAGGATATCCGGGCCGGCTTTCGACTGGATCGCCGAGGTGATGCGCGCCTGCACCCCGTCGCCGTTGATGGTCTCGACCTCGAGGGTGATGCCGAGCGCCTTCTGGCACTCCTCCTTGATCTTGCCTTTGAGCAGCACGTCGGAGGCCGGCACGAAATCGACGAATTTCAGCCAGTGCAAGGTCGTGCCCTGGGCGAAGGCGGGCGCCCGGCCGCTGGCCAGGATGCTGGCGAGACCACCCGTGCCGGCGGCGAGCGCTCCGGCTCCCGAAAGCTTCAACACGCTGCGTCGATCGATGCGCGGCATCGCGAACCTCTCCTGTTCGATGCTTGCTATTGGAAGGAGGAGCCGGCTCGGCGCCGGCTCCCTTCGGGGAACTCAGGCGCCGTAGATCTTAACCAGTTCGTCATGCGCCGCCTTGACCGATTCCTCGGCTGCGGTGCCTTGGATCGCCTTCGCGTACATGTCGACGATGATGTACTTGGTGCGCACCTCGGCGGCCTTTTGGCTCGGCGGACCGGCATAGCCGACCATCCGTCCGGTCTTCGGGATTTCCTTGAACGGCGCCAGCACCGGATCGACGTTCCATACCGGATCGTTCTCGTAATCCTTGGTGGCGCCGGCCGTGTAGCCCTGCTGCGAGGTGAACCATTCCTCGAACACCGGCTTGGTGTGTACCCACTTGAGGAAGTCCTTGGCCATCTTCTGGTTCTTCGAATAGCCCATGACCATGTCGGTGAACGGTCCCGGCTCGTTGAAATGCGCGCCGACATTGGACGGAATCGAGGCGTGCAGGATGTCCTTGAACATCGGCTCGCCCTTGTCGGTCTGGTAGGAGTCGGGTTTCTTCTTGGCCTCGATGTAGATCGAGGCGCCGTTATTGGTGGCGCTGATCGTGCCCGACAGGAAGGCGCGGTTGTTGCTGGTGTCGTCCCAGGCGAGCCCGCCCTCGTCCATCGTCTCCTTCCACAGCGCGACCGCGAACTTGACCGACTCGACGGTTTCCTTGGTGTTGAGCACGACGGTCTTGCCGTCCGCCTCGACCTCCTTGCCGCCCCACGACCACAGGTAGGGATACCACCAGCCCGGCGCGTCGCCAAAGGTGTGGCCGGCGGTTTGACCGTAGGGGTGGCCGGCCTTTTTCAGTTTCTGGCCGGCGGTGCGGTATTCGTCCCAGGTGGCCGGGAACTTGCCGTCGAACCCGACCTCGGCGAGCCACGATTTGCGATAGGCGACAAGCCCGCCGCCGACCGCCCAAGGCACGCCGATCCACTTGCCGCCATAGGTCGCGATAGTCTTGCAGAGGTCGTAATAGCCGCCGCCAGCCTTGCCGATCTCATCGGTGACATCGCTGACATCGGCGAGGCTGGTGGCATAGAGCTGCGGCCAATTGGCAAGCCCCATGATGATGTCGGGACCGTTGCCCGACTGGATCGCCGAGGTGATCCGCGCCTGGATGTCGTTGCCATTGATGGTTTCGAGCTGCAGCTTGATGCCGAGCGCCTTCTTGCATTCGTCGGTGATCGGACCTTTGAGCACCATGTCGGAGGCCGGCACAAAATCCGACCAGCGCACCCAATGCAATGTCTGCTCCTGCGCATAGGCCGGCGCCCGGCCGCTCGCCAGAATGCCCGCGAGGCCGCCGGTGCCGGCGGCAACCGCGCCGGCGCCGGAAAGCTGCAACAAGCGGCGTCGATGAATCTGCGTCATGATTTCCTCCCAAATGCGTAGAGTTCAGCGGCCGCTCGCGAAATTGCGCGGGCCGGACGGCGGTTCAAATCGCCGCTTCGGTCTCGTTGTCGAAAAAGTGGACGCGGTCGGGGTTGACCGCCAAATGCAAGGTTTCGTGCACCTTGGCGGCGACGGTCGGCTCGACCGACGCCACCATCGTCGTTTGGCCGACCGCGACGTCGAGCAGGATTTCCGAGCCAAGCCGCTCGATGACCTCGACCGCGGCGGGGAAGCTCAGATCGGTGGCGTCGCCGTCGCCGGCGATGCGCAAATCTTCCGGCCGCACCCCAAGGGTCGCTTCCTTCCCGGCGTAAGGGCCGAGCCGGTCCCTGAGCGGCCCTGGCACCTTGATGCGCATGCCGTCGCTCTCGGCCCACAAACTGCCGTTCTCGGCGGCGAGCCGGACGCTGACGAAGTTCATCGCCGGCGAGCCGATAAACCCGGCGACAAAGCGGTTGGCCGGCTCGTTGTAAAGCTCCATCGGGTCGCCGACCTGCTGCACCCTGCCGTCGCGCATCACGACGACGCGGTCGCCCAGGGTCATCGCCTCGACCTGGTCGTGGGTGACGTAGATCGCGGTGGTGCCGAGCCGCTCGTGCAGCTTCTTCAGTTCGACCCGCATCTGCACGCGCAGCTTGGCGTCGAGGTTGGACAGCGGCTCGTCGAACAGGAAGACCTGCGGGTGGCGCACGATCGCGCGGCCGAGCGCGACGCGCTGGCGCTGGCCGCCCGACAATTGCCGCGGCTTGCGTTTGAGCAATTGCTCGATGCCGAGGATGTCGGCCGCCGCCTGCACCCGCTTGGCGATCTCGGCCTTGTCGAACTTCCGCATTTTGAGGCCGAACGCCATGTTGTCGTAGACGCTCATATGCGGATAGAGCGCGTAGTTCTGGAACACCATCGCAATGTCGCGATCCATCGGCGGCAGCTCGTTGACGACTTTCTCGTCGATCGAGATATGCCCCGAGGTGATGCTTTCGAGGCCCGCGACCATGCGCAAGGTCGTCGTCTTGCCGCAACCCGACGGGCCGACCAGCACGACAAACTCCTGGTCGCGGATGTCGAGGTTGACGTCGATGACGGCGTGGACCTCGTCGTACTTCTTGTTGAGACTGCGCATCGCGACGCGGGCCATGATTTTATCCCTTTACCGACCCGGTGATGCCGGAGACGTAATACTCGACAAAGAACGAATAGACGAACGCGACCGGGATCGAGCCCAGCAGCGCACCGGCCATCAGCTCGCCCCAGAAGAACACGTCGCCGCGCACCAGTTCCGAGGTGACCCCGACCGGCACGGTCTTCTGCTCGGGCGAGGAGAGGAAGACCAGCGCGTAGATGAACTCGTTCCACGACAAGGTGAAGGCGAAAATCCCGGCCGACAGGATGCCTGGGATCGCCACCGGGAAGATGATGTAGAGCATCGCCTTCCAGCGCGGCGCGCCGTCGATCCGCGCGCATTCCTCAAGCTCCTTGGGGATCGATTTGAAATACCCCATCAGGAGCCAGGTGCAGAACGGGATGAGGAAGGTTGGGTAGGTGAGGATCAGCGCCCAGGGCGAATCGCCGAGGTGGAAGTTGCGGATGATGTCGGAGAGCGGGATGAACAGCAGCGTCTGCGGCACGAGATAGGTGATGAAGATCCCGGTGCCGATGCTGCCGGCGAACGGGAATTTGAGCCGCGACAGCGCATAGCCGGCGAGCAGGCCGCAAAACAGCGAGATCGCCGTCGCCGCCAGCGAGATGATCATCGTGTTCAGCATCCAGGTGCTGAACAGCGTCGTCGTCAAGAGGTCGCGGACGTGATCGAGCGTTGGGTGCAGCGTCCAGAACGGCTCGTAATTGGCTGCGTTCCACGGCCGGTAAAGCTCCTTGTCGGGCCGCACCGTGGTGACGATCATCCAGTAGAACGGAAACAACAGCGCGACGACGAACCCGGTCACCGGCACATAGAAGAAAACCCAGCGCCGCCAGGACGCACCTTCGATCATGGCTTATAAGGTCTCCGTCCGGCGGATGTAGACGAGCTGCACGATGACGACGAGCAGCAGGATCGGGAAGATCGCCAGCGAGATCGCCGCGCCCTGGCTCAACAGCCCGGTGCCGATGCCGAGCTGATAGGCGTAGGTCGCGAAGAGCTGGGTCGCGTTGGCCGGGCCGCCGCCGGTCAGCACGTAGACGAGCTGGAAATCGGCAAAGGTCTGGATCACCGAGAACAGCACGATGACCAGGGTCACCGGCAGCAGCAGCGGCCAGGTGACGTGGCGGAAGCGGGCCCAGGCGCGCGCGCCGTCGATCGCCGCGGCCTCGTGCAGCTCGGGGCTGATCGTTTGCAGGCCGGCGAGGAGGCTGATCGCGTAGAACGGCACGCCGCGCCAGACATTGACGATGATCACCGAGATCATCGCCAGGACCGGGTCGCCGAGCCAGTTGATCCGCCCGTGGATCAGACCGAGATGCCACAGCACGTAGTTCAGCACACTGAAGGTCGGATCGAACATCCACTTCCAGGCAAAGGTCGACAGCACGGTCGGGATGATGAACGGCAACAGGATAAAGGCGCGCATGAACGCCTTGCCCTTGAAATGCCGGTTCAAGAGCAGCGCCAGCCACAGCCCGAGCGCCAGTTTGAAGACCGTGGTCACAAAGGTGTAGAGGCAGGTGTTCCACACCGCGGTGCGGAAGATATCGTCGTTCCAGATCTTCTTGAAATTGGCGAGTCCGACGAAGTGGCCCGGAACGCCGACCGTGGTGTCGGTAACCGACAGCTCGATGCCCTTGACGAAGGGATAGGCGATGAACAGCGCCAACAACACGATCGTCGGCAGCATCAGGCAAAACGCCAGCCGGCGCTCGTCTTCCAGCAGCCGGGTGATCGGCCCGCGGCGCGGTCCCCGCACGTATTGTTCCCGAGGAGCGACGGCCTCGATGGTCGCCATAAGCGGTTCCTTCCAACCAGGTCGCGGCGGCGACGCCGCCGGGACCGACACATATTTTGCGCAAATCTTTAGGCAGAACCGCGCCGGCGCACAAGGGGAAGCCGGTAACCTCGTGGTGATGCGGCCTCCGGCGGCGGTCCGGCGCGCGCCGGGCAGGCTTCTTGCCAGGCGCCGCCCGCATGCCGATGTAATGCGGCGGGACGGGCCAGCCGCCGAGGGCGCGCGCATGGAGAACAGGGGCGAGTTGCTGCGCGAGCTGATGGCGGTGTTCGATGAGTTGCCGGCGCCGCTGCGCGCGGCGATCAACTACGCGCCGGAGCCGCTCGATCCCAAGGAGCTTGCGGCGTTGTGCCGGCGCCACGGCGCCGCCAATGTGCTGGCGATGATCGAACTGAAGCTGAAACGGCGCTCCCGGCTGGCCTCGCCCGGCCTCCAGGCTTGTTAGGCGGCGCCGCGCGCTCCGTTCCGCGCCGCCAGCAAGGCTCGTCGTGCGGCCGTCGCATCCCTGATTTGGCAGGCGATGTCGACCGCTGTCGCGCCGCCCGCGACGGCGGCGCACCGGCGATAAAGACAAGCGAGCTGGGCGTCGATAAGACCGAGCACCGCCTCGTCGCGATACGCGGCGGCGTCGCGATCGGCGATCGGCGCATATGTCCCTAGCTTGAGCATCGGCACCGGTGCTAACACGCAAACGAGGCCGGCACCCGTGGTTTCGCCACGATTTTTCGTGGGTTTTTAGTCGCCTTCATGCCGCTTAACCTAAATTTATAATTAGCGGCAATTTGGGGGAACTCGGAAAATCGCGGATTGCTTGAGCGCCCGCCCCCGCACTGGCA
Organism: Allostellaceae bacterium; assembly: GCA_035648415.1. Lineage (GTDB taxonomy): Bacteria > Pseudomonadota > Alphaproteobacteria > ATCC43930 > CGMCC-115725 > DATARH01. Next base: position 10,534 of record DASRLO010000086.1, on the reverse strand, counting down.
GATCGCTCGCCTCAGCGGCATCTTGCGGCGTTAAGCCTATTGCCCTGCTCGGCGAACGCTGAGGGAGCCTTGGTGGTGGCAAGACGCGGCGCCGAAGGTCGCCGTCTCGGCGGCTGGAAGCTGAAAAATTATTTGGGTTATCCGGGCGTAACAGAGCTGCGAACCGGCTCAAGTTCCGCTTGGATCACAATTACATATTGTTGCAAAAAAGTTCCGGGTCTTCGCCTTTAGCGCGATATCGTCCGCGTCCAACCAGAATGAACAGATGGGCACAGATGCTTTGCGAGGGGAGAGGCTGCGGGCGCCGCGCCGAGCGCAAATCGCGCCGCCGCGCCTTGACCATCGGCATCTTGATTGCAGCCGGCCCAGCGGAGCTGGCGCGCGCCCAGACGGTGGACGAGCTGAAGCAGCTTTCGATCGAGGATCTCGGCAGGATCGAGGTCACCTCGGTATCGAAGCAGCCGGAGCTGCTCAGCGACGCGGCGGCGGCGATCTATGTCATCGGGCACGACGACATCATCCGCTCCGGCGCGACTACCCTTCCCGAAATGCTCCGCCTGGCGCCGAACCTCGAAGTCGCGCAGCTCAACGCGACCAGCTACGCGATCTCGGCGCGCGGCTTCAACGTCGGCGACAACGCCAGCATGTCCGACAAGCTCTTGGTCCTGATCGACGGCCGCACCGTCTATACTCCGCTTTTCGCCGGCGTCTACTGGGACATGCAGAGCGTCCCGCCCGAGGATATCGACCGCATCGAGGTGATCAGCGGGCCCGGCGGGACCTTGTACGGCGCCAACGCGGTCAACGGCGTCATCAACATCATCACGCGCAACTCCGCCGACACCCAGGGCGGGCTGGTCGATCTGGGCGGTGGCAACAAGCAGGACGGCGGCCTGTTGCAGTACGGCGGCAAGGTCAATGACGGCTTGACCTACCGCGTCTACGGCGAGGGCTGGTATTTGGGCTCGAACGACACGGCGAGCGGATCGAGCGCGCATGACGCATGGTCGCGGCCGCAAGGCGGCATCCGCGCCGACTGGCACAACGGCGACGATGTCGTCACCCTGGAGGGCGACGATTTCTACGCCTCGGAGAACCCGACCAACCGGGTAGCCGGGCGCAACCTCGTCGGCTCGTGGCAGCGTCAGCTCGGCGCCGGCTCCTCGTTGCAGGTTCAGGGTTATTTCGACGCGGCGACCCGCTTCACCGACAACGGCGGCAGCGGGTTCACGGTCGACACCTACGATCTGAGCGCCCAGCATTCGCTGAAGCTCGGCGCCTGGAACGACTTCGTCTGGGGGGTCGACCAGCGCATTATCGCCTATGAGATCGAGAATACCCCGACGCTGTTGTTGCTCCCGGCGACGCGTACGCTCGACTACACCAGCATCTTCGGCCAGGACACGGCGGCGCTCACGCCGCGGCTCAAATTGACCGTCGGCATGAAGCTGGAGGCCGACCCCTATATCGGCCTCGAACCGCTGCCCCAGGTACGGCTCTCCTGGAAGGCCGCCGACAACACGCTGCTGTGGGGCGCCGTATCGCGCGCGGTGCGGGCGCCGACGCCGGTCGACCGCGACATCGTCGAGCGCATCGGCACCACCAACGTCATCGACGGATCGTTCGATTTCCAATCCGAGACGCTGATCGCCTACGAGCTCGGCACGCGCGTTCAGGTGACGCCGCAGGCGTCGTTTTCCGTTTCGTCCTTCTATAACAATTACGATGATTTGCGCAGCCTCGAAGGCACCCCCGGCGGGCCGCTCCTGTTCGGCCTTCCGGTGGGGCTGCCGCTGCGATGGAGCAACGAGATGGAGGGCCATGTCTACGGCGTCGAAGTCTGGGGCGATTACCGGGTCACCGATTGGTGGAAGCTGAGCGCCGGGTTCAACCTCCAGCACGAAAACCTGCACTTCAAGCCCGGCAGCGCTCAGATCGGCGGCACTTCGCTGACCGCGGACGACCCCAACCACCAGGCCCAGCTGCGCTCCTATATCGATTTCGGCAACAACATCACCTGGGATGCCTTCCTGCGCTATGTCGGCAAGCTGCATTCTCCCGCCGTGCCGGAATACGTCGAGCTTAACACCCGGCTCGGCTGGAAGATCACCTCGTTCTGGGACGTGTCGCTCTCCGGCTTCAACCTTCTCCATTCGCATCATCCGGAATTCGTCGAATCCGGTCTCACCGATCAGGTCCCGCGCAGCTTTCTTGTCGAATCCCGGTGGAGGTTTTAGCGGTGCGCAGCCAGCTACCGGCAGTCCGGCGCGCCTGACCATGCGGCTTCGGCGCGGCGTTCCTCGTTGGCCGGGGGTTCTCACGTTGACGGCGTGGGCGGCGCTGCTGCCGGCGTTTTTTCCGGCCGCGACCGCATGGGGCCAAGACAACCCGCTAGAGATCGCGATCAAAGCTACCTATCTCGTCAAATTCGCCGGTTTTGTCGAGTGGCCGGCGGCCGCCTTCGAGTCGGCGGCAAGCCCGCTCAACATCTGCATCGTCGGGACCCCGCTGGCCGGCGTGGCGGACCGGGCCGTCGCGGGGCAGGCGGTCGGGCAGCACCCGCTGGCGGTGCGGCATATCGCGGCGGCGACGCATGGCGGAGGATGCCACATCCTGTTTACCGCGGGCGCCGTTCAGCAGCCGGTCGAAACGGCGCTCGACGCGGTGCGGCACGAGCCGGTCCTCACCGTGACCGATCTGCCGACGACAGCGGCGCGCAAGGGGATCATTAATTTCGTGCTGCAAAACGGCCACGTGCGCTTCGAAATCGACGACCGCGAAGCCGGGCAGGACGGGCTTCGCATCAGCTCTCAGTTGCTCGCGCTCGCCGTCAACAACGGATCGCGTTAAAAATGCATCCGATGACGACCCGGGCGGCGCTTGGCAAATTCTGGAAAGCGGCGCCGCTGATCGCCGGCGCTACCGCTATCCTGTTGCTGATCATCGGCGTGCTGATCGTCTATTCCGGCGAGAAATCCTATCGCCAGGAGAAAGCGAGCGAGGTCGATGTCGAGGCGCGCATTCTCGCCTCGACGGTCGTCGCGGCGCTGACCTTCGACGACAGCAGCGCGGCTCAGACCTACGTCGGCGCGCTCCACGTCAATCCCGAAATCGAGGCCGCCGCGGTTTACGATTCCACCGGACGGCCTTTCGCGATCTATCGCCGCGCGCCGACGCTGAGCGTGCCGGCGCCCGCCCCCGATCTCGGGTCCTCCGACGCGAACGACCGGATCAGCGTCACCGCCGCGGTGACACAAGGCGCGTCGTCGCTGGGGCGGGTCTATGTCCGAGCGGTGCTCGAACCCTTGACGCGACGCTACGAGCGCTACGCGGTGATCGCGCTGCTCGTCGTGATGGCGGGTCTCGTCACCGCGGTGCTGGGCGCCTCGCAGTCGGCGTTGTCGCGCAGCTACGGCGAGCTGTCGGCGGCCAACGTCGAATTGGAAGCGCAAATCGCCGAGCGCGAAAAGGCCGAGGAAGCCTTGCGGCAGGCGCAGAAGATGGAGGCGATCGGCCAGCTGACAGGTGGCGTCGCGCACGATTTCAACAATATCCTGCAGGTCGTGCTCGGCAATCTGGGCAATGTCGAGCGCCAGCTGCAGCGCAGCCGGGAGACCGATACCAGGCTCGTCCGCGGCATCCGGGCCGCCATCCGCGCCAGCGAACGCGCGGCCGTGCTGACCGGCCAATTGCTTGCCTTCTCGCGCCGCCAGCCGCTGGCGCCGCGGCCGGTCGACGTCAACAAGCTGATCGGCGGCATGTCGGATCTGCTGCACCGCACGCTCGGCGAGGCGATCGAGGTCGAGACGGTTCTGGGCGGGCGGCTGTGGCAGACCCTGGCCGACGCCAACCAGCTCGAAAGCGCGATCCTCAACCTCGCGGTCAACGCACGCGACGCGATGCCGTCGGGCGGCAAGCTTACCGTCGAGACGGCCAATGCCTATCTCGACGAGGCCTATGCGGCGAGCGAGGAGGATGTGCGGGCAGGCCAGTTTGTCATCGTCGCGGTCAGCGACACGGGAACCGGAATGACGCCGGAGGTGATTCGCAAGGCCTTCGACCCGTTCTTCACGACCAAGGACATCGGCCAGGGCACCGGTCTCGGTCTGTCGCAGGTTTACGGCTTCATCAAGCAGTCGGGCGGCCACGCCAAAATCTACAGCGAAATCGGCGACGGCACGACGATCAAGCTCTATCTCCCGCGGCTGCTCGGCGTTGGCGCCGCCGCCGAGGAGGAGCCTTCGGGTGAAAGGTCGCGGCTGCGCGGCGGGACCGAGATCATCCTGGTCGTGGAGGACGAAAGCGACGTGCGCAACTTTGTCGTCGATATGCTGCGCGAGCTCGGCTACCAGGTGATCGAAGCCGCCGACGGCGCGGCGGCGTTCGCGGCGATCGAGGCCCGGCCCGACATAAACCTGCTGTTCACCGATGTCGGGCTGCCCGGCAGCTTCAACGGCCGTCAGCTCGCCGATCAGGTCATGCAGCTTCGCCCCGGCCTCAAAATCCTCTACACCACCGGCTATGCGCGCAACGCGATCGTCCACCAAGGGCGGCTCGATCCCGGCGTCGAACTGATCAACAAGCCGTTCACCTATGCTGCGCTCGCCGCGCGTATCCGCGCGATTCTCGACAGCGAGGGTGCCGCCGGCTGACGCGCCGCTAGACCAGGTTGCCGGCGAGGGTATCGCGCATCGATTGGGCTCAGACTTGGCGGCTCAGGCCGGACGGCGCGCCCGGACGAAGGCGATGCCGATGCTGACAGGCCCCAACCCCAGCATCACCGGCAGCATCGGCCAGCCGAAAACGCCGACGCAGAGCACCGTGAGCGCGGCGATCGCCACCGAACTCGGCTCCGGCGCCCCGCGCGCGATCGCGGTGACGCCGCTGGCAAGGCTCAACCCCACCACCGCCGCCGCGACCCCGTCGAGCACCGCATGCACGCCGCGATGGTCGCCCAATCGGCCATAGATCCCGCCGATTGCGAGGATGATCACCGGCAGTCCGGCGAGCATCGCGAATGCCGCGGTAAAGGCGCCGGCGCCGCCTTTCAGCCGGCGGCCGACCAGCACCGCCATCTTGATCCCGTTGGCGCCGGGCAGGCTTTGGCCCAGCGCCATGTCGGTGAGGAAGACCCGTTCGTCCATCCAACCGCGCCGCTGCACCATCTCGCGATAGACCCACGCCCCTGTGCCGCCGCCGAAACTGGTGCAGCCGAGGCGCATAAAGGCGAGGAAGATCGCCGCCAGACTTACTTCCGCGACCGTTGGTTTGCCGCTTTCGCCCACCGCCCCTCCTGCGCGTCGCCACCATAATATCCGCCCCGGGTCGGGCTTGACCCGGCCATCCGCGAGTTTCTTTTCGGCAGGGGCCGCGCCAAAGACGGGGACGCCCGGAACAGTCCGGGCAGGGATTTTATGGGGGCCGCTACCACCGGCCCCAATCCACTACCGCGCGAAGAACCGATCCTATAGCCTCGCCATACGGGAGAGGCGATGGCGGACATCTCGGTCGCGGAGGGAGGGCTTGGAGCGGAAGCGCCGCGCCGCGCCAGGGCCGTTCGCGTCGTCGCCGAGGCGCTCGCCGCCGAGGGCGAGCGCCGTATCCTGTGGCTTCCGGTGTTCTTCGGCAGCGGTGTCGCGCTCTATTTCGCGCTGACCGTCGAGCCGCCGATCTGGCTCGGGCCGGCCGTCGCGTTCGCGGCGATCTCGGCGGCGGTCCTGGCACGACGGCCGGTCTGGCGCAGCGCCGCGATCTGCCTGGCGTTCGGCGCCGCCGGTTTCGCGCTGATCGCGGCAACCGCGCGCGAGCGTGCGGCGCCGATGCTCGACCGCCGGCTGGGACCGGTCGCGATCACCGGCAAAATCATCGACATCGACACGATGGAGCGCGGCTGGCGCGTCATCGTCGCGCCGGACGCGCTGCCCGGGCTCGACGCGGCCCGGCAGCCGGGCCGGCTGCGCATCCACATCACCGCGGCGAGCGACCTGTTGAGCCCGGGCGACCGCACCAGCCTCAAGGCGATGCTTTATCCAGTGCCGGGGCAGACGCTGCCCGGCGGCCACGATCTGCAGCGCGAGCTCTATTTCGCCCAGATCGGCGGGGTCGGCTATTCCTATGGCGGCGCGCACCGGCTGCCAAATCCGGGAGAAGGCGTCGCCGAGGACGCCGGCGCGCCGGGCGGCTGGCGGCAATGGCTGCTGCGGCTGCGCACCGAGGTCACGCGAAGGATCACCGCCGTCCTGCCCGGCTCGACCGGCGGAGTCGCCTCGGCCCTCATCGCCGGCAAGCGCGGCGCGATCGACGCGCAGGTGATCGAGGCTTTCCGCAACTCCGGCCTGTCGCATCTGTTGGCGATCGCCGGGCTGCACCTGGGGCTGGTCGGCGCCTTCGTGTTTTTCACCGTGCGCGGCGGGTTGGCGCTCATTCCCTCTATCGCGCTGCGCTACCCGATCAAGAAGATCGCCGCCGCGGCGACGCTGGCGGTGCTGACCTGCTACCTTATGCTGTCCGGCGCGGCGATCCCGACCGAGCGCGCCTTTGTGATGAACGGGATCGTCTTCGCCGCGATCCTGATCGACCGGCTGCGCCTGTCGATGCGCATCTGCGCGGTCGCCGCCGCAATCGTACTTCTGCTCCAGCCCGAGAGCCTTGCCGGGGTCAGCTTCCAGATGTCGTTCGGCGCGGTGGTCGCGCTGATCGCGGTCTACGAAACCTGGGGCAGTCAGCTTGGGCGAGTGCTGCGGCGCGGCTCCGTCCTGCGCAAGGCGCTCGGCTACTGCGCCGGCGTGGCGGTGACGACGGTGGTGGTGACCATCGGCACCGATCCGTTCTCGATCTACCACTTCCACCGGATCGTGCTCTATTCGCCGCTCGCCAATGTGATCGCGGTGCCGATATCGGCGCTGTGGACGCTGCCGTGCGGCGTCTTCGCCTGCCTCTTGATGCCGTTCGGGCTCGAACGCCTGGCGCTGATCCCGATGGGCTGGGGGATCGACGCGACGATCTGGGTCGCCGAGCATGTTTCCGCGATTCCCGGCAATGTCTGGGCGACCCCGCGACTGCCGGTGTGGGGGCTGGTTATCGTCGCATTCGGCGGGCTGTGGCTGTGCCTGTGGCAGGGCAAATGGCGACGCTGGGGCTCGCTGGCGATCGCCGTTGGGATGGCGACGATCTTCCTCACCCGGCCGCCCGACATCGTGATCGCCGATTTCGGCCGCTTCGTCGCCGCGCGCGCCGCCGGCGGCGACTATTACGCGCTCGGCGACAACAGCGAGCGCATCTCCAAGAGCCTCTTCGCCGAGGAGACCGGCAGCGCCCTGCTGCCCTGGCCCGAAGCCGGAAAATCGGCCGACGGCCTCGACTGCACCGCCGGCGGCTGCCGCTATACCGCGCGCGGCAAGACTGTCGCCATCGCCACCGACGAGCGCGGGTTGCGATGCGGTCGACGCGATCGTCAGCCAGGTTCCCGCCGGCTTCACCTGCCGCAAGCGGATCACCGTCGTCGACCGCATCGACAATTGGCGGCGCGGCGCGGTCGCGCTGTGGCTCGACCCCGGCGGGATTACCGTGACCGGCGCCAACGACAGCCGCGGCGACCGCCCCTGGGTCCCGCACCCCCTGTCGGCGAAGGAAAAAGCGGCGGCCAAACCGCCGGATCGAGCCCCGTAAAATTAACCTACTGCGTTGCGTTTTGTACTCGCGGCGTTTCTGACCTTGGGGGCCTTCAAGCGTGCGATCGCCCGATTTGAGCGAACGTCTCTACCGAGGCTTCCTTGGCCGCTGCCCTGGCCTTCTCGTCGCGTGCCTCCAGCAAAGACAGGAACGCCTCGTATTCCGCGAGATAGTTCGCGTGCTTGTTGTCTTTCGCCGAGCACATGCCTGCGGCGAAGATGGCCGCCACTACCTTGTTCACATCGGTCGCATCGTCCATTGGCCCGCTCGCTCCAAATCTGTGCTGCTTTCGGTCAGCATAGGGGGACGGAGCGATCGGCGCGACAAGCTCGCGATATCATTGAAGGCCAGTCTGGACGGAGGACCCAAGTCGCGAGGGTGGGTTGCTAACCTGCTTGATTGAGCTGCAGCCCCGCCACCGGCCAATCGACCGCGACGAGCTTTCCGGTCCACGACAGGGTGATGAAGGCGGTCTTCATGTCCGCGCCGCCGAAGCAGATGTTGGTCGTCATCGGGTCGGGCATCGGGGTATGCTCGATGTGCTTGCCGTCGGGCGAGATCACGGTGATCCCGCCGTTGATCAGGGTCGCCACCGCGATCCGCCCGTCTTCCTGCACCGCCAGCGAATCGAAGCGCTGGTAGCCGCTCATCCCGGCGACGATGCGGCCGCCATGCGGCGACGGCCACGGGTCTTTCTTGACGATCCCCGGCTCGGCGATGTCGAACGCCCAGAGCCGCGCCGCCTCGGTCTCGGCGACGTAGAGCGTGTTGCCGTCGGGCGACAGGCCGATGCCGTTCGGGGTCACCAGCGGATAGGCGATTTCAACGATCGATGAGCCGTCGCGCTTGGCGTAATAGACGCCGCCGACATCCATCTCGCGCGCCCGGCGCTTGCCGAGGTCGGTAAAGTAGATGCCGCCGTGGGCGTCGCAGACCAGGTCGTTCGGCCCCTTCAGCGGATGGCCGCCGCACTCGCGGTACAATATTTCGACCGCCCCGGTGGCGAGGTCGACCCGTTCCAGCCGGCCGCCGCTGTAGTCGGTGGCCTGGACCAGCGGGCGGCGGCGGCCCTCGCCGTCCACCGCCCATTCGAACCCGCCATTGTTGACGACGTAACCCTTGCCGTCCGGCCCGATCGCCGCGCCGTTGGGGCCGCCGCCCGGCGTGGCGACCGTGCTCTTCGCACCGTCGGGCGCGACCCGGGTGAGCGCGCCGGCGGCGATCTCGACGAGGATCACCGAGCCGTCGGCGCAGGCGACCGGACCTTCGGGGAATCGCAGCCCGTCGGTAATCGTCCGGATGTCCATCGCCGGCTCTTCGGATCAGGCGTCGGCGGTGGCCGGCTTCATCGCCGCCCAGTACCAGGCGTAGAAATCGCGGCCGAGGCTGCCCTCGGGTTTGCCGGCGATCCTCTCGCCTTCCACCCGCAGCGCCTCTTCGATACGGGATTCGCCGCCGGCGGCAGGGTCGTAGCCGGGCTGGGCGATGCGCACGATTTCGAAATCGCTGTGCCCGGCGTAGCGCGGGATCAGGCGGAGGAGCGCACCCTCGCCGTTCTTGGTCAGGAGCTTGCTCAGCGGCCCGAATTCGGCCGCCGTGTCGCTGCCGCCCTCGAAGATCAGATCGTTCGACGACCACAGGAACTGCCGCAGCGGCTTCCAATTCCAGGTGGTCTGAAAACGTTTGCGCGACACCACCTTGGCATCGCCCAGATCGGGAAATTCGGCGGCCTCGATCGGCTTCGCCTCGGGCGCGTTGGGAGCCGCCAGCGACGGGTCGATGAAGATCAGTCCCTTCCAGATCTGCATCGCGTAGCGCGGCAGGCGGAAGCGCGAGCGGTCGGTCTCCTCGGGGCGCAATTCGGGGTCGGTCAGCCGGCCGTCGATCGCGTAGTCCCAGCCGTGGTAGCGGCAGAAGAGATGGTCGCCGCGGCCTTCCTCCTCCTCGCAGATGCGATACCCCGCGTGAAGGCAGGCGTTGCGCATCGCGTGGATCTTGTCCTCGGCCTCGCGTGCGATGACCACCGAGCGGCCGCCGATATCGACGCGGAAATAATCGCCGTCGCTCGCAAGCCGGCTGGCGTGGTCCGCCGCCAACCACGGCTTGACGAACAAATGGGTCAGCTCGGCGGCGAAGACCTCGTAGGTCTCGAACAGCTCGAGGTCGGGAGTGATCGCCCCGCCCGCCTCGACCTGCTCGCCGATCGCCGTGATGTGCTCGGGAAGTTCCATCGCCGTATCCAGGTTGGTCGAAAATCGCAGCCCTGGTGCTATAACGGCGATCGATCCCGCTGCCTACGGCAAAGATCGCGTCCCAGCCGTGCGGCCCGGCCTTAGTGCTGCTCGGGCTTGTCCTCCTCGCCCGGTTTTGGCGGCGGTTTTTTGCCAGGCTCGTGCGCCGGCGGATGCGCGCCTGGCGGCGGCGGTGCGGGCGCATGAGCAGCCGGCGGCGGTGGCGGAGCCGGCGAATGCGGCGCCGCCGGATGTTCTTCCGGATGCGGTTGCGGCGCCGGGTGAACCTCCGCTGGATGCGGCGGCGCAACGGGTTGCGGCGCTTCGGCCGGATGCGGCGGCGCAATGGGATGCGGCGTTTCGGCCGGATGCGGCGGCTCGCCGGGATGCGCCGCCTCGGCTGGATGCGGCGGCGCAACGGGGTGCTGTGCTTCGGCTGGGTGCGTAGCCTCGGCCGGCTTCGGAGAAGCCGCGCCGGACTGGGGCGACTCGGCCGGATGTAGAGCCTGTACGGGATGCGCCGCCTCGGCTGGATGCGGAGTCTCGCCGGGATGCGTCGCCTCGGCCGGATGCGCGGCCTCGGCCGGCTTCGGCGAAGCCGCGCCGGGCTGGGGCGCCGCGGCGGGATGCGC
>DASRLO010000085.1:0-31813 GCA_035648415.1 Allostellaceae bacterium | reverse complement strand
GCCGAAGCCTACCCGGAAGCCCGGATATCCGTAATAGGACGGGTAGCCGTAATACGGGTAGTAGGCCGAGTAGTACGGGGCGTAGTACGGATAGCCGCCGTAATAGGGGTAATAGTAGGCATTGGCGGGCGCCGACGCGGCGCCGAGGGTCACGACGCCCGCGCCGAGGAAGGCCGCTCCCATCAGGCTGCGCCGCAACCAGCCGGGTTTCGAGGTGTGGAACATGTTACGCTCCATTCCGATCAGAAAGCTGACACCATTTATTTATACGGACCCGGTGAGTTTTCGTCCCCTGCGACCGCGCAAAAAATCGATCCCACCCCTGCCCGCAACTCATAAAGGTAGCTCATGGCCGCCTCGCCTTCGCGTGTAACGTGCTGCATCGCTGGCGGCGGGCCGGCGGGGGTAATGCTCGGCTTTCTGCTGGCGCGCGCCGGGGTCGGCGTCGCGGTGCTCGAAAAGCACAAGGATTTCTTCCGCGATTTCCGCGGCGACACGATCCACCCCTCGACCCTGCAATTGATGCACGAGCTCGGTCTGCTCGAAAAATTCCTCAGGGTGCCGCACGACGAAATCCGCAATCTGCGCGTGCTCATCGGCAATACCGAGATCCAGATTGCCGATTTCACCCATCTGCCGACCGTCTGCAAGTTCATCGCGCTGATGCCGCAATGGGATTTCCTCAACTTCCTCGCCGAAGAGGGCAAGCAATACCCCGGCTTCGACCTGCGGCTGGAGACCGAGGCGACCGATCTGATCGTCGAGGACGGGCGGGTCGTGGGCGTGCGCGCCGACAGCGCCGCGGGGCCGGTCGAGATCCGCGCCGATCTGGTGGTCGGGGCCGATGGCCGGCACTCGGTGGTGCGCGAGCGCGCCGGGTTCACCGCCGAGAGCCTCGGCGCGCCGATGGACGTGCTGTGGATGCGCCTGTCGCGCAAGCCCGGCGACCCCGAGCAAACGGGAGGCTACATCAATTACGGTCACATGATGGTGACGCTCAACCGCCGCGACTATTGGCAATGCGCCTTTCTGATCCGCAAGGGCGGCTATGACGAGGTACGTGCGCGCGGGCTCGCGGCGCTGGGCGCCGAGATGGCCAGGCTCGCTCCGCACCTCGCCGACCGGCTGCATGAGCTCAAGGACTGGGACGACATCAAGTTGCTGACCGTCGCGGTCGACCGGCTGGCGACATGGTGGCGGCCAGGCCTCATCTGCATCGGCGACGCCGCGCATGCGATGTCGCCGATCGGCGGCGTCGGGGTCAATCTCGCGGTTCAGGATGCGGTCGCCGCCGCCAACGTCCTCGCCACGCCGCTGCGCGAAGGACGGCTGTCGATCGACCACCTCGCACAGATCCAGCGGCGCCGCACCTTCCCGATGAAGGTGATCCAGAAGATGCAGGTGACGGTGCAGAACCGGCTGATCGACCCGCTGCTCGCCTCCGGCGAGCCGGTGAAGGCGCCGTGGATGATGAGGCTCTTCAACACCTTTCCGGTGCTGCGCCGCATCCCGGCGCGCCTCGTCGGTATCGGCGTGCGCCCGGAGCATGTCCGCACCCAGCCGCATGTGCTGGCGAAATCGTGAAAAACACGGCGTGCATTGCCGCCCTATAGTCCCGGAAGCATTCCAATTCCCGAGGAGAGGGTCATGGCCAGGCAGTTCCCCAACGAATTCCGCCGCCGCGAATTGCTGAGCCTTATCGGCGCCGGCGTATTTGCCGCGGCATTGCCCTGGCCGGCGCGGGCGCAGACCGCCGGGCTCAAGCTCGCCTTTATCGGCGCCGGCCGCGAAGGCGGCGCGCTCGGCACAGTGTTCGCCAAGGCCGGCCATCCGGTGATGTTTTCCTCGCGCCACCCCGAGACGCTGGCCGATCTCGTCAAGAGCGCCGGTCCCAACACCAAGGCCGGCACGGTCGAGGAGGCCGTCGCGTTCGGCGACGTGATCGTGCTCGTGGTGCCGTTCGCGGCGGTCGAGCAGATCGGCAAGGATTACGGCAAGGAGATCGCCGCGAAGCGGCTGCTGATCGATGTCAGCAACCCGATCCCGCGCCGCGACGGCGAGGACTTCGTCAAGCAGGTCAACGAGATGGGCGGCGCGGGGCTGGCCACCGCCAAATACATCCCAGGCGCCAAGATCGTCCGCGCCTTCAATGCGATGGGGGCGGGCAGCCTCGCCGGCAACGCCGCCAAGGGCGAGAAGACCGGCGTGCCGATCGCCGGCGACGACAAGGGCGCGGTCGAGCTGGCGTCGGCGCTGATCACCGAGATCGGGTTCACGCCGGTGCTGGTCGGCGGGCTGGCGATGGGCAAGTACCTGGTACCCGGCACGCCGCTCGCCGGCGAGCATTCGCCCGACGACATCAAAAGGATCGCGGCGACGCTGAAATCGTAAGCTCACGCAAGCCTGGGCCAGCACGTCGTTCCTTCGAGGCCTCGCTTTGCGAGGCGCCTCAGGATGAGGGACATTTTTGACGCCATCCACAAACCAACCTCATCCTGAGGAGCGCCGCTAGGCGCGTCTCGAAGGGCGCAAGTGCCTGTGCAAGAGCCATCTCACCCAGGTTCCAACATCGCCTATCGGCTGCTGCGCCGCGTGGTCACGGTCGAGCCGGCCGAGGCGCGGGTGGTGCTGTGGTGCTGGCTTTACATCTTCGCGGTGCTGTCGTCGTACTACATCATGCGGCCGATCCGCGACCAGATGGGCGTCGCCGGCGGGGTCAACAACCTGCAATGGCTGTTCACCGGCACGCTCGCCAGCATGCTGGTGCTGAACGTGCCGTTCGCGTGGCTGGTCAAGGCGCTGCCGCGCAGCCGGTTCATCCCGCTCGCCTACCGCTTTTTCGCGGTCAACATCCTACTGTTCGCAATCGCCCTCCATGTCGCCACCCCGGAACAGACGGTCTGGGTCGGCCGCGTCTTTTTCATTTGGGTCTCGGTCTACAACCTCTTCGTCGTCTCGATTTTTTGGCAGATGAACGTCGATCTATTCAGCCCCGAGCAGGGAAAGCGGCTGTTCGGCTTTATCGCCGCCGGCGCGACGATGGGCGCGATTTTCGGGTCGAGCGTCATTGTCGTGCTCGCCAAGCGCGTTCCCGCAACGGCCTTGCTGATCGGCGCGGCGGCGCTGCTCGAGATCGCGGTGTTCGCGGTCGGCCGGCTGTCACGGCTGTCGCCGGCGCTGCATCACCGGCCGGGCGAGAGCCGCGAGGAGCGGCCGATCGGCGGCGGCATCTTCTCCGGCATCACCAACGCGCTCAGTTCGCCCTATCTGCTCAATGTCAGCGTCTTCATCCTACTGTTCGCGATCACCTCGACCTTTCTCTATTTCCAGCAGATGGGGATCGTCAGCCACAGCATCACCGACCGCGGCGCGCAGACCGCGTTCTTCGCGACGCTCGACCTTGCGGTCAATTGCCTGACGCTGGGGGTGCAGTTGTTCCTGACCGGGCGCATCGTCGTGCTCGTCGGGGTGGCGCTCGCGCTCGCCTTCCTGCCGGCGATGACCCTTATCGGCTTTGGCACGCTCGCGATGATGCCGAGCCTCTCGACGATCGCGGTGTTCCAGATCCTGCGCCGCGCCGGCGACTATGCGATTGCGCGGCCGACCCGCGAGATGCTGTTCACCGTCGTGGCGCGCGAGGACCGCTACAAGGCGAAGAGCTTTATCGACACCTTCGTCTACCGCCTGGGCGACCAGGTCGGCGCCTGGTCGGTGGCGCTGCTGCGCGGGCTTGGCGACAACCCGGCGACCGTGGCGCTGGCGGCGATGCCGCTGGCCGCGCTGTGGCTCGTGAACGCGCTGTGGCTCGGCCGCCGCCAGGCCGCGCTGGCGGCAAGCGCGCCCGCTCCGGGCGGCTAAGCAACCGGAATTCGGCGTTATATTATATATTTACCGCTCCTTTACGTCTGTGGCTTATCCGTGAGGTCCCGGCGCGGCGGACCACAATGACATTCAATTATCGCAGCGATCCGATCCTGGGCCCCGCCCTCGCGTATTGGAGCGAAAAGCGCGGCGCCCGGTCGATGCCGCGCAAGCGCGACATCGACCCGACCGAACTGCCGCGAAGGCTGCTGCCGAACCTGCAGATCATCGAGGTCGTCGGCGGCGGGGCGCGGTTCCGCTACCGGCTGGTCGGCACCGCCTCGGTCGACGCTTACGGAAGCGACTACACCGGCAGCTGCCCCGACGAGTTGTTTGACGACGATCGCCTGACCTTCATCCAGAATATCTACCGCCGCGTCTGCACGCTGAAGACGCCGCTGTTCACCCAGAACCGCTACCACACGACCCGGAACGTCGATGTCTTCGCCAACCGGATCTATATGCCGCTGTCGGCGGACGACAACGCCGTCGATCATATCCTCGGCGTCTTGAGCTTCCAGACCGGCGGCGCGGTGCTGCAAGGCGCCTGGCGCGAAGTCGCCCGGCTCGACCCCTCCGGCCAGTACATCGAACCGATCGCGGTCGCCGCCGCGTAGGGCTACTCGGCGGCCTCCTCCAGCGTCGAGCCGACATCGAGCGTCGTCGCGCGCCTGAGGTCGCGCGGCGCGTTCTCGTCGTGCGGCCGGCCGCGATGCATCGTGCAGCGGTTGTCCCAGATCACCAGGTCGCCCATCGCCCATTGGTGGCTGTAGACAAACTGGCGCTGTGTCGCATGGCTGTTGAGGTCGTGCAGCAGGAGCCGACCCTCGGCCACCGGCCAGCCGACGATGTGCGAGGCATGCGCCGACAGGTACAAGGTCTTGCGGCCGGAGCCCGGATGCCGCCGCACCAGGCGCTGCGGCGAGGGCGGATATTTCTCGCGCTCGCCGGGCGGAAACTCGGTGAAGCCGATCTGGCCGCGCGACCAGAAGATGTCGTGCTCCACCACCAGGCCGTCGATCGCCGCTTTCATTCCGTCGTCGAGCGCGTCGTAGGCCGCGCGCATGTCGGCGAATTCGGTCTCGCCGCCGCCGAGCGCCGACGCGGGCGGCACCGCGACCGCGAACAGCATCCCCAGCACCACGGGGACCGGCATGTACGACGCGTCGGTATGCCAGAGGCGATTGCCCAGCATGTCGAGCCGGCGGCGGTCGTCGCGGGCGCGGATGTTGCTGTCGGTGTCGAGGTTCGAGATGTCGCCGATCTCCGGGATGCCCAGCCGCCGCTTGCCGCCTTGCAGCGCGGCGCGGCCGATCTCGAGGTCGCCAAAGCGCGCGGCAAAGGATTTGAGCTGCGCGTCGGCGATCGACTGGCGCTTCAGCACCAGTACCGAATGCTTGTCGATCGCCCGCCACAGCGCGGCCAGCGTCGCGCCGTCGAGCGGCGCCGCGGCATCGACGCCCGACACCTCGGCGCCGATGTGGGGGTGCAGAGGTTGGACCGTGATGGTCATTGGCAATAACTCCCTTGCCGCAATTCTTCGACCCTCACCCTCCCAGCCCTGCGGGCTGGGTCCCTCCCTCTCCCGCAAGCGGGAGAGGGGTTAAATACAGCGGCCGTAAGCCCCTCTCCCGCTTGCGGGAGAGGGTGCCGAGCGCAGCGAGGCGGGTGAGGGTGTGAGGCATCCTTACAGCGCGTCCGCCACCGCGTTGCGGAAGCGCTTCAGCGCGGCGGTGTGGTCGGAAAGGGTGTGGCCGGCGAGTCGGTGGTGGTGGCGGCGATGAAAGGTCGTCGTCAGGCAGAGATGGGTCGCGCCGGCCTTTTTCCAGAATTGTGCTTCCTTCGCCCAGTCGGATTCGCCGCCGGAGCCCATCGAGGTCCACACCTCGATGCCGACCGCCGCCGGGTCGCGGCCGGCCTGTTCGGTCAGCCGGCGCAGCGACGCGAACATTTCGAGCGCGCTCTGGTCGGGCGGATAGGCGTTGGGCATCCAGCCGTCGCCCCATTTGGCGATGCGCTCCAAGGTGCGCTCGTGATGCCCGCCGAACCACACCGGCACGTTGCCGGAGGGCGGACGCGGGTTGATGCCGGCATCCTCGATCGTGTGCCATTTGCCCTTGAAGGTGACGTGCGGCTCAGCCCACAGCTTTTGCATGATTTGGACCTGCTCCTCGGAGCGGCGGCCGCGATTGTGGAAATTCTCGTTGAGCGCGGTGAATTCGGCCTCGTTCCAGCCGACCCCGACGCCCAAGCGGAAGCGGCCGCCGCACAGCACGTCGAGACAGGCGGCCTGCTTGGCGACGAGCGCGGCTTGGCGCTGCGCCAGGATCAGGACGCCGGTCGAGAAGCCGAGCCTCGGCGTGACGCCGGCGAGATAGGAGAACAGCACGAACGGGTCGTGGAACAGATCGTCGTTGGTATTGCGGTCCCAGCCCGGCCGGCTCGCCGCGTTGACCCCGAGCACATGGTCGGGAGCCTCGATGAAATCGTACCCGGAATCTTGCGCGGCCTGCGCGTATTCCTTCATCGCCGCCGGCGAACCGCCGATATCGCCCAATGGCAAGAGCGTGCCCAGTTGCATCCTCGATCTCCTAATCGTATTTCGCCGAAGTATAGCCGATGACGGCGTACATCGGGTCCTGCTCGTCCTCGATCCACGGCGCGAGGCGGCGGGTTTCGATGCGCTCGAACCCGGCTGTGCGCAAATAAAGCTCCACCAGGCGGGCGTGACCGGCATCGTCGAGGCCGCGCCACACCGCGACCGCCTTGGTCCAGAAGCAGCGGTTGGAGAAGCTGACGACGAGCACCCCGCCCGGCCGCAGCACGCGCGCGACCTCGCGCAGCACCGCGACCGGCTGCTGCAGGTACTGGATCGAGACGCAGATCATCGCCGCGTCGATGCTGGCGACGGCGAACGGCAGGGCGGTGTCGCGGTTGAGGTTCTGGATGAACCGGCGCGCGAGGCGCGGATTGGCGGCGAGCTCCTCGGCGTTCATGCCGTGGCCGATCACCTCCGCGTACTCGACATCTTTCGGCAAGTGGCTGACCCAGCTCGACATCAAATCGAGCAGCACACCGTCCGCCGGGAGGATTTCGCGATAGAGCTGGGTGAGGACGCGGATCGCGTTGCCGTCGATGTGGCAGACGAGGCGCGCCGGCTCGTAGAAGGCTTCGTCGTCCTCCTCGTCGAGCCGGGCGAAGGCGCCTTGCGGCAATCCAAGATCGTCGTCCATCGCCGCATCATGCCCGATAGGCGGCATTACGTTCCAGCGTGGTGGGGGACGCCCGCCGCGCGGGCTCCTCCCATGACGGACGTTGTTGGCGGCATGATGAAAACCCGTCATGCTGAGGAGCGCCGCTAGGCGCGTCTCGCAGGACGCACCGAGGCCCGTAGGGTGGATGAGCGCAGCGTAATCCACCATGTTCGCAGTCGGGATGGTGGGTTACGCTTTGCTAACCCACCCTACAGCAGTGAGCGGAGGCGGACATGGCTCTGGCGATAGCGGAACCGTTCAAGCCGCCGACCGTGACATCGCTGTCGGTGCGGCTTGTCGTCGACTCGTATTTCGACCAATTCATGCCGAAGGCGACGCATCCCTTGTGCCGGGTCGAGCATGTCTCGCGCATCCCCGGCCGCGAGCAGGAATCGACCCTGGCCGGCGAATGGGGCCTGTCGCTTCACCTCGAAAGCGAGAACAAGGCCGGCAAGGGCCGGTACTTATTGGATTTCGGCTATACGCCTGAAATCCTGCTGCGCAATTTCGACTTGCTCGGGATCGCGGCCGAGAAACTCGACGGCCTCATCCTCAGCCATGCGCATCGCGACCATTTCGGCGGGCTGGTGGGCTTTGTCCGGCAGCACCGCGGCGCGATGCGCGGCGGTCTGAAGCTCTACACCGGCGGCGGCCTCACCTTCCGCGAGAAGTGGCTGGGCTCGCGCGACAGCGAGCCGACATCGTGGGGCGCGCTCGACGGCGCCGCGCTGGTCGCAGCAGCGGTCGAGACCGTATGCTGCGACCACGCGCACGCGCTCGACGGCGCCTTCACCACCGGCATGATCGAACGGACGTCGTTCGAGCACGTGCTGCCCAACACCCTGGTCGAGCCGACGCCGGCCGATCACTTCACCGAGACCGAGCGGCGCGGCAGGCTGGTGCCCGACCGCCATCCCGACGAGCACGCGACCTGCTACATCGTCGAGGGGCGCGGCCTCGTCGTGCTGTCGTCATGCAGCCATTCGGGCTTTATCAACGCGATCCGCACCGCGATGGCGGTATCGGGGGTCGCGAAGCTGCACGCGGTGGTCGGCGGGTTTCATCTCGGGGTCGCACCGCCCGATTATCTCGACAGCGCGATCGCCGAGCTTAAATCGCTCGATCCCGACATCGTGATCCCGATGCACTGCACCGGCCGCGCGTTTACCGCGCGGATCGCCGAGGAGATGCCCGACCGCCTGGTTCTGGCGAACACCGGCAGCCGTTTTACGTTCGGGGTATGAGGCGGTTCCGCCAATAACGCCCCGGGTGCGGCGAGATAGCGCAATTCCGCCGCGCACAACGCAGGCGCTAGCATTGACACCCTGACTTGGCATCGCTACCAAACGGGCCAATAAGAAAAACCTGTCAGGATCGCGTAAGGTTTGAGGGAGACGCCGCACTTGCCGCCATTGCTGGAAGTCCGCAACCTGCGCACCGAGTTCCGTACCGGTGTCGGCGTGGTCCGCGCGGTCGACGGCATCTCCTACAGCGTCGACCCCGGCGAGACGGTCGCGGTCGTCGGCGAGAGCGGCTCGGGCAAGTCGGTCGGCGCCCTCTCGATCCTGCGCCTCATCCCGAGCCCGCCCGGCCGGATTGTCGGCGGCGAGGTGATCTTCGCCGGACGCGACCTGATGACCCTCTCGGACGCCGAGATGCGCAAGGTGCGCGGCGGCGAGATCGGCATGGTGTTCCAGGAGCCGATGACCTCGCTCAACCCGGTACTGACCATCGGCCGGCAGATCACCGAGATGGTCGAGCAGCACCGCGGCGGCAACCGCGAGGCGGCCCAGAAGCGCGCCCTCGAATTGCTGGGCCTGGTCGGCATCGCCGACGCGGGGCGCCGGCTGAAGCAATATCCGCATCAGCTGTCGGGCGGGATGCGGCAGCGGGTGATGATCGCGATCGCCCTCGCCTGCAACCCCAAGCTGATTATCGCCGACGAGCCGACGACCGCGCTGGACGTGACGATCCAGGCCCAGATCCTCGAGCTGATGCAGAATTTGACGCAGCGGCTCGGCGTGGCGCTGATCGTCATCACCCACAACCTCGGCATCGTCGCGCGCTACGCGCACCGGGTAAACGTGATGTATGCCGGGCGCATCGTCGAAAGCGGCAGCGCTGCGGCGATCTATCATGCGCCGCGGCATCCCTACACCATTGCGTTGTTGAAGTCGGTGCCGCGGCTCGACCGCCCGCGCCAGGCCCGGCTCGACCCGATCGAGGGGTCGCCGCCCGACCTGACCCGCCTCGACCACGGCTGCGCCTTCCGACCGCGCTGCCGCTTCGCGGTCGCGGCCTGCGCCCTGTCCGTGCCGAGCCTCGACCCGGCGGGCGAGCCGGGGCATTTCGCCGCCTGCTTCCGCAGCGAAGAACTGTTGGTCGACGCCGGCGAGGCCGCATGAGCATCGCCGCCGGCAGGCAAAATTCCCTCGGGCCAAATTCCCTCGGGCCAAATTCCCTCGGGCTCAATTCCCTTGGGCAAAATTCGGCCGGGCCGCTGGTCGAGGTCCGCGGCCTGCGCATGCACTTCCCGATCACCGAGGGGATTGTCACCCGCCGCAAGATCGGCGAGGTGAAGGCGGTGGACGGGGTCGATCTGACGATCCGCCGCGGCGAGACTTTGGGTCTCGTCGGCGAGAGCGGCTGCGGCAAGACGACGATGGGGCGCTGCATCCTGCGGCTCGAAAAGCCGACCGAGGGCGCGATCCTCTACGACGGCGTCGACATCGCGAACCTCGACCGCCGGTCGCTGGTGGCGCTGCGCCGGCGCATCCAGGTGATCTTCCAGGACCCCTACAGCTCGCTTAACCCGCGCCAGAAGGTCGGATCGATCCTCGCCGAGCCGATGAAGGTGCACGGCATCGAACCCGACCCGGCGCGGCGCGCCCAGCGGGTCGGCGAGTTGCTGACCGTGTGCGGGCTAAATCCGGGCTTCGCCGACCGCTACCCGCACGAGATGTCGGGCGGCCAGCGCCAGCGGGTCGGCATCGCGCGGGCGCTCGCGGTCGATCCCGAGTTCATCGTCTGCGACGAGGCGGTATCGGCGCTCGACGTGTCGATCCAGGCGCAGATCATCAACCTGCTTGAGGATCTGCGCGAGAAGTTCAACCTCACCTATTTGTTCATCGCGCACGATCTGAGCGTGGTGCGGCACCTCTGCCAGCGGGTCGCGGTGATGTATCTGGGGCACGTCGTCGAGCTCGCCGATTGCGACGAGGTGTTCGACAACCCGCTCCATCCCTACACCAAGGCCCTCTTGGCGGCGGTGCCGGTGCCCGACCCGACGGTCGAGGCCGACCGCTCCTTCCAGCCGCTGCCGGGCGAGGTGCCGAGCCCGATCAACCCTCCCTCGGGCTGCGTGTTCCACCCGCGCTGCCCGATCGCGGTCGACGAATGCCGCCGGACGCCGCCGGAATTGCGCGAATTGCGGCCGGACCACTGGGTCGCGTGCAGCCAGGTCAACTGAACATAACACCAGCGGATTTAAGGGAAGGAAGCGGAACGATGAAGACAACGCCTCTGCTGATGACCGCGGGATTGGCGCTGCTGCTTGCGCTGCCGGCCTATGCCGACGAGACGCCGAAGAGCGGCGGGACCCTCACCTACATGATCCCGGCCGATGCGCCGCCGAGCTTCGACGGCCATCGCGAGGAAACCTACGCGACGGTGCACGCGACCGCGCCGTTCTACAGCGTCCTCTTGCGCGTAAACCCGGACAACCCCTCGTCGTCCACCGACTTCGTCTGCGACCTGTGCACCGCGATGCCCAAGCCGACCGACGACGGCAAGACCTACACCTTCAAGATCCGCGAGGGGGTCAAGTTCCAGGACGGGTCGCCGCTGACCGCCGCCGACGTCGGGGCGAGCTGGAACGAGATCACCTTTCCGCCCGAAGGCGTCTTGAGCGCCCGCGGCAGCAACTACCGCGACCTGATCGACAAGATCGAGTCGCCGGACGCGACGACGGTGGTGTTTCACCTGAAATTCGCGACCAGCGCGTTCCTGCCGGCGCTCGCCGACCCGTTCGCCTACATCTATGAAAAGAAGATCATCGACAAGGACCCGCACTGGTACGAGAAGAACGTAATGGGCTCCGGCCCCTTCCATTTCGCCAGTTACGATGTCGGGCAGTCGATTAAGGGCGACCGCAACCCGGATTACTACATGAAGGGCAAACCCTATCTCGACCACATCGTCGGCATCTTTGCCCCGAAGCAGGCCACCCGCGTCGACGCCATTCGCAGCGACCGCGCCGCGATCGAGTTCCGCGGCCTGCCGCCGTCGGCCCGCGACGAGCTGAAGAAGGAGCTGGGCGACAAGATCACGGTGCAGGAGAGCACCTGGAACTGCGGCAGCGACCTATTCTTCAACGAGAAGAAAAAACCGTTCGACGATCCGCGCGTGCGCCGCGCCCTGAGCCTGGCGATCGACCGCTGGGGCGGTGCGCCGGCGCTGTCGAAGATCGCCATCGTCAAGACCGTCGGCGGCATCGTCTTCCCTGAATCGCCCCTCGCCGCGACCAAGGACGAACTCCAGCAGATGGCCGGGTTCTGGCCCGACATCGAGAAATCGCGGGCCGAGGCGAAGAAGCTGCTGCACGAAGCGGGCGCCGACAATCTGAGCTTCGAGCTGCTCAACCGCGATGTCGACCAGCCCTATAAATACGTCGGCGTCTGGCTGGTCGATCAGTGGAGCAAGATCGGTGTCCAGGTGACGCAGAAAGTGGTTCCGACCGGGCCGTGGTTTGCCGCGATGCGCTCCGGCGATTTCGCCGTCGTGCACTATCCGATCTGTCATAGCGTGGTGAACCCGGTGCTCGACATACAGCCCTATCTGCCGGGAAGTCAGGAGAACATGGGCGGCGCACCCGACCCGAAGACGACCGAGCTTTACGAAAAGCTGCTCCACGAGGCCGATCCGAAGGCGCAGCACGGCGAGATGGTCGACTTCGAAAAGTACGTCATGGATACCCAGGCGCACGCGACCGAGGTCATCTGGTGGAACCGGATCATCCCCTACCGCTCGTATGTCAAAGGCTGGAAGATCGGTCCCAGCCATTACATCAACCAGGATCTGGCGAACATCTGGCTCGACAAATAACGCCGGACGCAAAAAACTAAGAAGACGAAACAGGGAGGCGGTGATGGGATTGGAGCTGCGGCGCGCGGCGGTCGTCGCCGCCGTGCTGGCGTTGGCCGTGCCCGCGGCGGCCTCCAGAGCCGCCCCCAGGGCCGCCGACGAGACGCCGAAGCGCGGCGGCACGCTGACCTACCTGATCCCGGCCGACGCGCCGCCGAGTTTCGACGGCCACAAGGAAAGCACGTTCGCGACGGTGCACGCCTTCGCGCCGTTCTACAGCCTCCTCGTGCGGATCAACCCCGACAACCCGTCCTCGACCACCGACATTGTCTGCGATTTGTGCGTCGAGATGCCCAAGCCGAGCGAAAACGGGACAGTTTGGGCGTTCAGGCTCCGGCAGGGGGTCAAATTCCATGACGGGTCGGCGCTGACCGCCGACGATGTCGCCGCGAGCTTCAACGAGATCATCTTTCCGCCGCAGGGCGTGCTGAGCCCGCGCCTCAGCAATCTGCTGATGGTCGACAAGGTCGCGGCGGCCGACCCGCAGACGGTGGTCTTCCACCTCAAATTCGCGACCGAGGCGTTTCTCCCGGCGATCGCCAGCCCGTTCAACTGGGTCTACCAGAAGGCGATCCTCGACCGGGACCCGCATTGGTACGAAAAGAATGTGATGGGCACCGGCCCGTTCAAATTCGCCGGCTACGAGACCGGCCAGTCGGTCAAGGGCGAGCGCAACCCCGATTACTACGATCCGAGGCTGCCCTATCTCGACGGGTTTGTCGGGATCTATGCCGACAAGCAAGCAACGCGCGTCGACGCGATCCGCGCCGACCGCGCGGCGATCGAGTTTCGCGGCATGCCGCCCGCGTCGCGCGACGAGCTGAAAGGAGCGCTCGGCGACCAACTCGCGGTGCAGGAAAACGACTGGGATGTCGGCAGCGCGATCACGGTCAACCACCAGAAGAAGCCGTTCGACGATGTGCGGGTGCGCCGCGCGCTGACCTTGGCGGTCGACCGCTGGGGCGGCGCGCCGTCGCTCGCCAAAATCGCGATCGTGCAGACGGTCGGCGGCATCGTCTCCCCCGGCTCGCCGCTCGCCGCGACAAAGGAGGAGCTGCGGCAGATCGCCGGTTACTGGCCGGACGCCGAGAAATCGCGGGAGGAGGCGCGGCGGCTGCTGAAGGAGGCCGGCGCGGAAAACCTCAGCTTCGAGCTGCTCAACCGGAATGTCGACCAGCCCTACAAATACGTCGGGACATGGCTGATCGACCAATGGAGCAAGGTCGGTCTGCATGTGACGCAGCGGGTCGTGCCGACCGGCCCCTGGTTCGACAATATGCGCAAGGGCGATTTCGACGTCGTCGTCGAGGCGCCCGGCTACGGCATCGTCAACCCGCTGATGGACATCCAGAAATTCCTGCCGTCCTCGGTCGACGCGGAGAACTACGCGCGCTACGAGGACAAAGAGGCGGTCGATCTCTACGACAAGGTGCTGCGCGAGACCGATCCCGCCAAACAGCGCGCGGCAATGCGCGATTTCGAGAAATACATGCTCGACACCGAGGCGCACGCGATGTGGGTGCTGTGGTGGCACCGGATCGTGCCCTACCGCTCCTATGTGAAGGGGTGGAAGATCGGCCCGACCCATTTCATCAATCAGGATCTGGCGAGGATCTGGCTGGACAAATAGACTGCCCGGAACAACAAAGCCAAACACAACGAGACCGCGAACAGGGGAGTGCGAGATGGGGACGAGCTTGTGGCGGCGAGCCAGCCTCGCCGCGGTGCTGGCGATGGGCTTTGGCCTAGCGGCGGCGGCCCCGGCGGCGGCGGACGAGACGCCGAAGCGCAGCGGCACGCTCGTCTACATGATCCCGGCCGACGCGCCGCCGAGCTTTGACGCGCAGCGCGAGGAGACCTACGCGACGATCCACTCGGCGGCGCCCTATTACAGCACGCTGATCCGCGCCAACCCGATGGACCCGGGTTCGCCCGACATGGTGTGCGATTTGTGCACCGAGATGCCGACGCCGACCGATAACGGCAAGACCTGGACCTTCAAGCTGCGCCAGAACGTCAAATTTGCCGACGGTCAGCCGCTGACCTCGGCCGACGTGCTCGCCTCGTGGAAGAAGATCATCTGGCCGCCACAGGGCACGGTCAGCCCGCGCTCCAGCAATTTCGTCATGGTCGACAGCGTCGAGGCGCCCGATCCGTATACGATCGTCTTTCACCTCAAATTCGCCACCGACGCATTCATCCCGGCGCTCGCCGACCCCTACGCCTGGATCTACAGCAAGGCGAAGCTCGACCAGGACATCCACTGGTACGAAAAGAACATCGACGGCACCGGCCCGTTCAAATTCGTCAAATACGAGACCGGCCAGTCGATCGAGGGGGTGCGCAACCCCGACTATTTCCGCCAAGGGCTGCCCTATCTTGACGGGATCAAGGGCATCTACGCCGACAAGCAGGTGACTCGGGTCGAGGCGATCCGCAGCGACCGCGCGGCGATCGAGTTCCGCGGCTTTCCGCCGACCGTGCGCGACGAACTGAAGGCGGCGCTCGGCGATCAGATCGCGGTGCAGACCAGCGACTGGAATTGTGGTGGGCTGATAACGCCGAACCACAAGAAAAAGCCGTTCGACGATGTCCGCGTGCGTCGTGCCCTCACCCTTGCGCTCGACCGCTGGGGCAGTGCGCCCGAGCTGTCCAAGATTGCCATCGTCCACACGGTGGGGGGATTGACCTTTCCGGACTCGCCGCTGGCGCCGAGCAAGGAAGAACTCCAACAGATCGCCGGCTACTGGCCCGATATCGAAAAATCCCGAGCCGAGGCGCGGCGGCTCTTGAAGGAGGCCGGGCAGGAGAACCTGACCTTCACGCTGCTCAACCGCTCGACCGACCAGCCCTACAAATATTACGGCATCTGGGTGGTCGACCAATGGAGCAAGATCGGCGTTCACGTCACTCAGCGGGTGCTGCCGACCGGACCGTGGTTTGCGGCGATGCGGGCCGAGGATTTCGACATGACGGTGGAAGGCAACTGCCAAAACGTGGTCAACCCGCTCGCCGATGTCGGCAAGTACCTGCCGCACACGATCTCCGAGGGGAATTACGGCAATTTCGAGGACCAGCACGAGGTCGACCTGTACAACCGGATGCTGCGCGAGCTCGACAAGGCCAAGCAGAAGGCACTTCTGCTCGAGTTCAACAAATACGTGCTCGACGAACAGGCGCACGGCATCTTTCTGTTATGGTGGCAGCGGATCGTGCCCTACCGCTCCTATGTCAAAGGCTGGAAGATCGGCCCCAGCCACTACGTCAACCAGGACCTCGGAACCGTCTGGCTCGACCGGTAGCCAAACCGGGGCAGACGGAGCGAAAGACGCATAGGGAGGCAGCGATGAACGTTACGCGGGCAGCGGCCGTCGGCGCGGCCATCATCCTGATGGCCGTTGGGCCTGCCACGGCGGACACGCCCAAACACGGCGGCACCCTGACCTACATGATCCCGTCCGACGCGCCGCCGAGCCTCGACGGCCACCGCGAGACGACCTTCGCGACGATCCACTCGGCGGCGCCGTTCTACAGCGTGCTGATCCGCATCAACCCGGACAACCCGTCATCGACCACCGATTTTGTCTGCGACCTGTGCACCGAGATGCCGCAGCCGACCGACGGCGGCAAGACCTGGACCTTCAAAATCCGACAGGGCGTCAAGTTCCACGACGGCTCGCCGCTGACCGCCGCCGACATCGGCAAGAGCTGGCAGGAGATCGTTTTCCCCGACGAAGGCCTGCTGAGCCCCCGCCAGGCCAATTTCATGATGATCGACAAGGTCGAGACGCCCGATGCCTCGACCGTGGTGTTCCGCTTGAAATACCCCACGACCGCGTTCCTGCCGGCGCTCGCCGACCCTTACGCCTGGATCTACGAGAAGGCGATCCTCGACAAGGATCCGCACTGGTACGAGAAAAACGTAATGGGCTCCGGCCCGTTCAAGTTCGCCGGCTACGAGA
This sequence comes from Allostellaceae bacterium, assembly GCA_035648415.1. GTDB lineage: Bacteria > Pseudomonadota > Alphaproteobacteria > ATCC43930 > CGMCC-115725 > DATARH01. The sequence continues at coordinate 15,594 of DASRLO010000085.1, read as the reverse complement.
TCGGCCAGTCGATCAAGGGCGTGCGCAACCCCGATTACTATGTCAAGGACCGGCCCTATCTCGACGGGTTCGTCGGCATCTATGCCTCGAAGCAGGCGACCCGCATCGACCCGCTGCGCGCCGACCGCGCCTCGATCGAGTTCCGCGGCTTTCCGCCCTCGGCCCGCGACCAGCTCAAGGGCGAGCTCGGCGACAAGATCGCGGTGCAGGAGAGCGACTGGAACTGCGGCAGCGTCGTTACCATCAACGAAACGAAAAAGCCGTTCGACGACGTGCGGGTCCGGCGCGCCCTGACCCTGGCGATCGACCGCTGGAACGGGGTTCCGGCCCTGTCGAAGATCGCCGACGTGCACACGGTCGGCAGCATCGTCTTCCCCGGCAGCCCGCTGGCGCCGACCAAGGAGGAATTGCAGACCATCGCCGGCTTCTCGCCCGACATCGAGAAATCGCGCGCCGAGGCCAGGCGCCTGCTCAAGGAAGCCAGCGCCGAGAACCTCAGCTTCGAAATGCTCAACCGCGACGTCGACCAGCCTTACAAATACGTCGGCATCTGGGCGGTCGACGAATGGTCGAAGATCGGCGTCAAGGTGACGCAGCGCGTGATGCCGACCGGCCCCTGGTTCGAGGCCGAGCGCAGCGGCAATTTCACGGTCGACCTACAGGCCAATTGCCATGCCGTGGTCAACCCGCTGATCGACGTGCAGCCTTATTTGCCGACCTCGGTCAGCGAGCAGAACTACGGCAATTACGAAGACCCGGTGGAAATGGACCTCTACAACAAGACGCTGCATGAAACCGATCCCGCCAAGCAGCACGCGGCGATGTTCCAGTTCGCCAAGCACGTGATGGATACCCAAGCTCACAAGGTTATGATGGCGTGGTGGTACCGGATCGTGCCATACCGCTCTTATGTCAAAGGCTGGAAGATCAGCCCGAGCCACTACATCAACCAGGATTTGTCGACGGTCTGGCTCGATCAATAAGAAGCAGGGCGTCCGGCCGGCGCAGGGAGACCGACAAAGGCGATGCATCGTTACATCGTGAGCCGAATATTGCTGGTTTTCCCGACGCTGCTCGGCGCGGCGTCGCTGGTTTTCATCTTGATGCGGCTCATCCCCGGCGACATCTGCCTGGTGCGGCTCGGCTCGGGCGGCACCAGCTTCAGCGAGTCGGCGCTCGCCGCCTGCCATGCCGAGATCGGCATCGACAAGCCGTGGCTATTGCAGTTCGGCAACTTTATCTGGGGAATGGCGCGGGGCGATTTCGGCATCTCGATGTGGTCGGGCAAGCCGGTCATCACCGAGATTGCGACGCGCTTTCCGGTCTCGCTCGAGGTCGCGGTGATGGCGACGCTGATCGCGATCTCGATCTCGATCCCCTTGGGCACGATCTCGGCGTTGAAGCAGAACACCTGGATCGACCTGCTGGTGCGCACGGTTTCGATCGCCGGCATCGCGACGCCGTCGTTCTGGCTCGGCATCATGTCGATCCTCTTCGTGCTCGATGTCAGCCAGTTGATCACCGGCCGCCCGTGGATGCCGTCGATCGACTACGTGCCGCTGTGGAAGGACCCAATCCGCAATCTGTCGATCGTCATGCTGCCGGCGCTGACGGTCGGCTACCGCTATGCCGCGGTGTCGATGCGGATGACGCGCTCGGCGATGCTCGAAGTGCTGCGCGAGGATTACATCCGCACCGCCCGCGCCAAGGGCCTTCTCGAAAAGATCATCATCAACCGGCATGCGCTGAAGAACGCGCTGCTGCCGGTGGTGACGGTGATCGGCATCGAGTTCGCCTTCCTCATCGGCGGCCTCGTCGTCACCGAGCAGGTCTTCAACCTCAACGGCATCGGCCGGCTGATGGTGCTGTCGGTGCAGAACCAGGACTACACGCTGACCCAGGCGCTGGTCATGCTGGTCGTGACCATCGCCGTGGTGACCAACCTGCTGGTCGACCTGTTATATGCCTGGCTCGACCCGCGCATCCGCCTCAACTGAAGCCCAGACCTAGGCCCGCTCGATGACCATCGCCGCCCCCACCCCGACCGGCACCGCAATCTTTACCGACGACCGCATCGCGCGGCGCGGCATCGTCAGCAGCACGATTCGCTTCCTGCGGCGTCAGCCGGTGGGCGCGATCGGCATCGTGCTGGTGGCGCTGTTCGGCTTCGCCGGCCTTTTCGCCGACGTGATCGCACCCTACAATCCGACCGCCAATGATTTCTCGGCGATGACCGAGGCGCCGAGCTGGGCGCATTGGCTCGGCACCGACCAATTGGGCCGCGACATCCTCTCGCGCATCCTGTTCGGGGCGCGCACCGCCTACATCGTCGGCCTCACCTCGGCCGTGGTCGGCGGCACGAGCGGGCTCGTGCTCGGGGTCGGCAGCGCCTATTTCGGCGGGCGGATCGATCTATTCCTGCAGCGCATCCTCGACATCGTGATGTCGTTCCCGCTGATCATCATGGCGCTGGCGGTGGTGTCGATCTTCGGCACTGGCGTGCAAAACGTCATCGCCGCGATCACCATCCCGCTGATCCCGCGCTGCGCCCGGGTGGTGCGGTCGAGCGCGCTGGCGATCCGCGAGGTACCCTACGTCGACGCCGCCCGCGCACTCGGCTACGGCCATTCGCGGATTATCCTCAATCACATGGTGCCGAACGTGATGGCGCCGTTCCTTATCATGCTGACCTCGTTCGTCGGGCAGGCGATCCTCGCCGAGGCCTCACTCTCTTATCTCGGGCTCGGCGTGCAGGAGCCGGTCGCGGCCTGGGGATTGATGCTGCAAGGCGGCGCCGAGGAATACGCCTCGACCGCGCCGTGGATCGCGGTGTTCCCGGGCCTGGCGATCATGCTGACCGTGTTCGGCATCAACCTGTTCGGCGACGCGCTGCGCGACGTGATCGACCCGAAACTGCGGGAGCGGTAGGCGGCGTCTTCGATGATCGGCGGAGTGCGCCTCGCGGCCGCGCGCCACGGCCTCGCCGGACGGTCGGCCCGGTAATACGGAAATCGCGGGCCGTCGTCGGAAGGCCGGGGTTTGCGGCGCGCCGTTATCGAGCTGGGGACTTTGGGCAACCTCGGACGGCGGCGGTTGCGATGCCTCGCCAACAGGCGGCCGCTGGGCGATTTCGGCGGGGAGGCCGGTGCGCTGGAGGGCGGCCTGGTCGACCGCGTTCCAGTCGATACCGTCGGCGTAGGCGCCGGCAATCGCGGTGACGGTCTCGCGCAGGCCGTCGGCCTGTGCAGGGACCATCGGCTGCTCGGTGTCGATCTGGTTGGCCTGGTCCTTGCTCGGATGAACCTCGACGTAGAGCCCGATGCCGATCCAGGCTGCGGCGCCGGGCTGCTCGATGGCGCGCACCGGGGTGCCGACCGCGACCGACTTGAAGAGCTGCTCGATATCCTCGGGGTAGAGGTGGATGCAGCCGTGGCTGACGTTGCGGCCGACCCCGTCGGGCTTGTTGGTGCCGTGGATCAGGTAGTTGGCCCAGCCCAGGCGCAGCGCGAAGGCGCCCAAGGGGTTGTCTGGGCCGGGGCCGATCGCGGCCGGCAGATCGGGGTTCTCGGCATGGATCGAGGGCGGCGGGACCCAGGTCGGGTTCGGCTCCTTGCGCACGACCCGGGTGGTGCTGAGTGGCGTCGTGAAGCCGATCGCGCCGATGCCGATCGGGTAGGTCTGCACCGTGTTGCCCCCTGGGTTGCCCCCTGGGTTGCCCCCTGGGTTGCCGTGCGGCGGGAAGTAGTAGAGGCGGCGCTCGGCGAGGTTGATGACGATGCCGACGCGCGGGGCATCGGGCAGGATGTAGAGCGAGGGGACCGTCAATTGCCGGTCGCCCGGCGACCACGGATCGACACCGGGGTTCGCCGCCAGCATTTCGGTGTAGCCGACATCGAAATGGCGCGCGATGTCGGCGAGGTTCTCGCCGCTCCGCGCGGTGTAGTCGGCGAGTTTGCCGACAACGCGGGCGTCGGGCGCGAGCGGAAATTCGGCCGCGCCGGCCGGGACCGACGCCAGCAAGGCCGCAGCCGCGAGCGCGCAGCAGAGCGCGCGCCGGCGGCCGGGCGGTCGCGGGGCCGGGGGCGCCGGAAGCATGGGCCGCCGCGCCCGTACCACTGTGCTACTTGTGCAGGCTGCGGTTGTACATCGAGCTGGCCGCGGTGCGCGCCGCCTGGGCGTCGGATTCGGCCTGCTGCGCCGCCTGCAGCGCCTGATCGGCGGTGGACTGCGCCCGCGCCGCGGCCGCACAGGCATCGCATGGCGGCGGAGGCGCCGCCGGCGCCGCACAGGCGGCAAGCAGCAACGCTGCTCCGCCGAGCGCCGCCAACTTCATCGCCATCGCCGTGTTGTGGTTGGTCATGTGGCTACCCCTTTCTTGTCCTGTTCCCGTCATTCGTAACCGGGATGAGGCGAAAAGGTTCCCTCAAGCTTTTGTCAGAAGTTGGGCAATGGATGAATTGTCGCTGCATTCTTCGGTCGCTCGCAAGCCCCCGCGTGTCTGGTCCCAGGGGTCGGTATTACGAGAAGGCGGCGAAGAGCTCCTCGACCGCCCGCATCTGGTTGCCGCTCGCGGAGGACGGCACGATGACCGGGGTGGTGACGCCGGCTTCGCGCCACGCGTCGATGCCGGCTCGAACTTTCGCCGCGGGTCCGAAGAGGGTGGCGTCGGCGAGCCATTTGTCGCTCATCAGGCTCGGGATGTCGGCCTGCCGGCCCTCCCCCGCCGCGGTCTCGATCGCGGTCATCTCCGCGACATAGCCGGCTTCCTTCCAGTAATTGCGGTAGTCCGGCAGCAGCGTGTAGCGCGCCAGGGTGCGGCGATTGACCGCCTTCGCCGCCTCGACATCGTCCGAGATGCAGGTCGGGATCATGTTGGCGACGAGGAAATCGGGATCGGCGCGCTTCGCCGCCGGGAGCGCCGAGAGCGAATCCGGCATGTGCGAGCGGCTGGCGTTGGCGAAGATGAGGCCCTCGGCGATCTCGCCGGCGAGCGCGACCATGCGTTTCCTCAGCGCGGCGAGGATGATCGGCGGCAGCGCGCCGATGCCGTCGAAGGAATGCATCTTCTCGACAAAGGCGCGGATGTCGCCCAACGGTCTGCCAGGGGTGACGCCCATGCGGATATGGCTCGGCCCATGCGCGACGCCGACGCCGAAGGCGAAGCGGCCGCCGGAGAGCTCATGGATATAGGCGCTCGCCTGCGCGAAATCCTCGGTGACGCGGCCATAGATCGGCACGATCGCGGTGGCGAATTTGATGCGGTTCGTCGCGACCGCCAGCGCCACGGCTTGCGCCATGTTGCTGAAGATGCTCGGCACGTAGATGCCGGCGAAACCGCGCCGCTCGATCTCGCGCGCGAGATCGAGGGTCTGCCGGCGGCGGCCAGGAACGGCGACGAGGCTCAGGGCGGGGAGCGTATCAGCCATGGCGCGCGGTCACCTGAGAGGCTGGCCGGAATGAATTGAGCTTCCCAGGAGCTTGTCTTTTTGTCGTCTTTCCCGCGAAAGCGGGAACCGAGGGACGAGCGGCGGAACGCATCCCTCATATACCAACGTCGCTGAGATTTAAGCCACTGATGCGACAGAGCGCTTGCCCTGGACCCCCGCTTTCGCGGGGGAGACGACAACTTTCTGATTTCGTTGGCTTCATTTTAACTCAGCCCCTGAGGTTCATCACGGCGGCGAACGCGAAAATCGCCAAGACCACGATCGCGAACGCGAACACCGACAAGACCCCGAGCCAGTACATCACCGGGTTGCCCGAGCGGCTCACGGTGAAGTCGAAGCCGAAGGTGTCGGCCAGCCAGAACAGCGGGTCGATCTTGATGATGCCGCGGTTGAGGGCGAGCGCGATGCGCCAGAGCAAGAACAGCTCGACGATCAGCGTAATGCCGATGCCGAAAAGCCAGCCTTTCGCTTCCCCCACGAGCCCCTCCTATTCCGCCGCGACCGGGCGGAGCTGCACCGAATTCGCGCCGTAGCGGTCGCGAAACGGTTTGGTGTCGATCTCCTCCAACTCGATCTCGCCGGCCAGCACCTTCTCTTTCCACGCACTCTGCTCGGGGATGTTGGCGTGGAATTCGGGCATCACCTCGCGGGCGAACAATTCGAGGCTTTCGCAGATGTGTGCGTGGGTGTTCTTGCCTGCCTGGTTGAGTAAAATGACCTGGTCGATATGCGAGGTCTCGAACCGGCGCAGCTTGCGCCTTATCGTCTCGGGCGAGCCGATGAGACCGCCGGATAGCGCGCGAGCGAGCCCCTCGGGGTTCTCGCGCTTCCACTTCTCGTACTCGTCCCACAAATTGACGGTGCCCGGCAGCGGCCGCTCGCGGGTCGCGCTCTGGCCGTAGAAGCGCAGCGCGAACTGGAAGAACGGGATGCCGTCGGCGCGGCGGCGCGCCTCCTCGTCGGTCGGGGCGCACATGAAATAGCTGGTCAGCGCGATGTTCGGGTTGACCCGGTAGTCGGCGAGCTTGTCCTGCCGCTTGACGAACGCGTTGTAATAGGCGTGCACCCAGGCGTGCGCGGCGTCGGCCGAGAGAAACTGGAAGGCGAGCGCGCCGAGGCCGCGCCGTCCGGCCATCTCGATGGTCTCCAGCGCCGAGCAGGCGACCCAGATTGGCGGATGCGGCTTCTGGATGGGCTTTGGCAGCACGTTGCGCAGCGGCATGTCGAAATATTTGCCGTGGTGCTCGCAGCCGCCATCCTTGAACATCGGGATGATCGCCCGGATCGCCTCTTCCCACTTGGCGCGCTTTTCGCCATAGGCGACGCCGAACGGCTCCAGTTCGGTCGAGCTGGCGCTCTCGCCGGTGCCGAACTCGACCCGGCCGCGGCTGACCAGGTCGAGCGCGCCGATGCGCTCGGCGCAGCGCGCCGGATGCGTCGTCGTCAGCTGCATGATGCCGTGCGCGAGGCGGATGTTCTTGGTGCGCTGGCTGGCGGCGGCGAGGAACACCTCGGGCGCCGGCGAATGCGAATATTCCTCGAGGAAGTGGTGCTCGACCTCCCAGGCGAAATCGTAACCCAGCCGGTCGGCCAGTTCGACCTGGTCGAGCGCGTCTGGTAGAGGGTCAATTCGCCGTCCGCGGTCCACGGGCGCGGCAATTGCAGCTCGTAGAAAATTCCGAACTTCATCGTGCATCCTTCCTGGCGCGCCGACGCGATCATGCCGGGAGGAGCCGCAATGCTCAAGCAGAGCCGGTTGCGTTCGAGTAGACTGGCGTCCCGAGGTGTCGCGTTCCAGCGGCAAGCAATAATTCGCGGGAGGAAGACGGGCCGTGGATCAGCCGCAAGTTTTGCCTATGCCCCGTCAGCCAGTCAGACGCCGATATCTCGTCGCAATGCTCGCCAGCGCGGCGGTCCTGCGGCCGCTTGCCGCTTTCGCCCAGCAAAAGTCGATGCCGGTGATCGGCATCCTCGATGTCGGCGACCCCGCTTCGCTGTTGAAATCGTTCCGCGAGGGGTTGCGCGACAAGGGCTATATCGAGGGGCAAAACATCCGCCTCGAAACCCGCTCGCCGGCGAGCGGCTCGAAATCCCTGGCGCAGCTGGCCAGGGAATTGGTCGACCTCAAAGTCGACGTGATCGTGGCGAAGTTCACCCCGGCCGTCCGCGCCGCGATGGAGGCGACCAAGACGATCCCGATCGTCATGGCGCCGGCTGGCGCCCCGGTCGAAACCGGGCTGGTCGCCAGCCTCTCGCGTCCCGGCGGAAACGTCACCGGCATGTCGGCCACCGCCGCTGAATTGGGCGGCAAGCGGATCGAACTCATCCGCCAATTCCTGCCGCAAGCGAGCCGAATCGGCGTGCTGGCCAACTCAGCCGATCCGTTCACCAAGCCCTTTGTCGGCGAGATGCAAACCGCTGCGGGGACGTTGGGCGTGCAGGTCGAGCCCGTCATGGTCAGCGGCCCCGGTGAGTTCGAGACGGCGTTCTCAACCCTGCGGAAAGCAAGCGCGGACTGCGTCATCATCCAGCCCAGCCTTCCGGAGAAAGCCGCCATCGACATGGCGCTGAAAGTGCGGTTGCCGCCCTTCGGCCTCTTCCGCTCGACAGTCGAGAAAGGTGCGTTGATGTCGTATGCCCCGCGGGCCGAGGACGGGTATCGCGAAGCTGCGGTATATGTCGACAAAATACTCAAGGGCGCCAAGCCCTCCGACCTGCCGGTCGAGCAGCCGACGATTTTCGAGCTGGTGATCAATTCCAAAACCGCGAAAGCCCTTGGCCTGACGGTCCCACCATCGCTTCTTGCCCGCGCCGACGATGTGATCGAGTGAGCCGGCGGATCAACGGCCGATGAATTGCAGCGCAGCGCGTCGACCGGCGCGCGATTTCGATCAAGCAGCTAAAATGGAACAGAAATCGATTACATCCGGATGAGGTGCATGGCCGAACTGCGGGCCGGCGAGGACGAAGCAGCGGTCGCCGAGGAAACCGGCGAGGCGGCGCACTGGCGGCAGACGCTGTGGGCGATGGTCGGCATCCAGTTCGTGATGACCATGGCGTTCTCGATGCTGACGCCGATCATGCCGCTGTTCCTGCCGCAGCTTGGGGTGCACTCGGCGGCGGCGATCGACATCTGGGCGGGCATCCTCTCCGGCATCACCTCGTTTATCGCCGCCTTCGCCTCGCCCCTCTGGGGACGCGTCGCCGACCGGCGCGGGCGCAAACTGATGCTGCTGCGCTCGAGCCTCGCGGTCGGCTTCTTCGCCACGCTGATGGGGCTGTCGGCGAATGTCTGGCAGTTCTTCGGCGCGCGGGCGCTGATGGGGATCTTCGCCGGGTTTTCGAGTTCGGCGATCGCGCTGGTCGCGAGCCAGGTGCCGGAGCGGCGGCTCGGCTATTGCCTGGGTTGGCTGTCGACCGGGCAACTGGTCGGCTCGCTGGTCGGCCCGATCATCGGCGGCGGGCTGGCCGATCTGACCGGCAGTTACCGCGTCCCGTTCTACCTGACCTCGGCGACGATCTTCGCCGCGCTCGGCCTCGTGTGGTTTTTCGTGCACGAGGAGTTCGTTCGGCCGGGCAAGGGCAAGGCCGGCGCCTCGCTCGTCGCCGGGCTCGTCGCGCTGGTGCGCTCGCCGGCGCTGCTCGCGCTGTTCTTCGTGCTGCTGATGGCGCAGTTCGGGGTGCGCACCGTGCAGCCGATCGTGACGCTCTATGTGAAGGAGATGGTCGGCAATTTGCCGAATATCGCGACGCTCGCCGGCATTGCGTTCTCGATCACCGGCGTCGGCAACGTGATCTCGGCGCCGTTTCTCGGCAACCGCAGCGATGTGATCGGCTATCGTCGGGTGCTGCTGATCGCGCTGCTCGGCGCGACGTTGACGACGCTGCCGCAGGCCTTCACCCACAATTACTTCGTTTTCACCGCCGAGCGCTTCGCGGTGGGCCTCTTTATCGGCGGGTTGTTGCCGACCGCCAACGCGCTGGTCGGAAGGCTGGTGCCGCGCAGCGACCGCGGCACGATCTACGGGATGACCTCGTCGGCGATGTTCATGGGAAACTCCTTGGGGCCGCTGCTCGGCGGCTTCCTCGCCGCCGGGCTCGGGCTCTCCTGGGTGTTCCTGATGACCGGCGCGGTGCTGGCGCTGAATTTGGTCTGGGTTTATTACCGCGTGCCCGAATATCAACCCGCTGCCGGGAGCTGATCGATGAGCGATAATCCGCTGCGGCAAACCAATTTGACTAACGAATCGGCCGATTACCTCGTCAAGCGCGAGGAGCTTCGCCTGGCGGAGATCGAGTTGATGCGGCAGCGGGAACGCGTCGCCAAGCTTCGCCGCCAGCTCCCGCAAGACGCCTCCGTCGAGGATCATGTCTTCGAGGAGGGACCGCGGTGGATTATTGGTAGGCCCGGCAGGACTCGAACCTGCGACAGCGCCGTTATGAGCGGCGAGTTCTAACCAGCTGAACTACGGGCCCACCTGGTGGGAGAATAAGACGAAGCGACCGCCCTGTCGCCCCCCTCACCCTTCCCATCGCCAGCGCGATGGACCCTTCCCTCTCGCATGCGGGAGAGGGAACCGAGCACCGGGACGGCCGGCGAGGGTCAGGTATCGAGAAAGCTGCGCAGCTTGCGCGAGCGGCTCGGGTGCTTCAATTTGCGCAGCGCCTTCGCCTCGATCTGGCGGATGCGCTCGCGGGTCACCGAGAATTGCTGGCCGACCTCTTCCAAGGTGTGGTCGGTGTTCATGCCGATGCCAAAGCGCATGCGCAGCACCCGCTCCTCGCGCGCGGTGAGCGAGGCCAAGACGCGGGTCGTCGTCTCGCGCAGATTGGCCTGGATCGCCGCGTCGACCGGCAGCACCGCATTCTTGTCCTCGATGAAGTCGCCAAGATGCGAATCTTCCTCGTCGCCGATCGGGGTTTCGAGGCTGATCGGCTCCTTGGCGATCTTCAGCACCTTGCGAACCTTTTCCAAGGGCATCGCCAGCTTCTCGGCAAGCTCCTCGGGGGTCGGCTCGCGGCCGATTTCGTGCAGCATCTGGCGCGAGGTGCGCACCAGCTTGTTGATCGTCTCGATCATGTGGACCGGGATGCGGATGGTGCGCGCCTGGTCGGCGATCGATCGGGTGATCGCCTGGCGGATCCACCACGTCGCATAGGTCGAGAATTTGTAGCCGCGGCGGTATTCGAACTTATCGACCGCCTTCATCAGGCCGATATTGCCTTCCTGGATCAGGTCGAGGAACTGCAATCCGCGGTTGGTGTATTTCTTGGCGATCGAGATGACGAGCCGCAAATTGGCCTCGACCATCTCCTTTTTCGCCCGGCTCGCCTCGCGCTCGCCGCGCTGGACGGTCTGCACGACGCGGCGGAACTCGGGGGTCGGCAGCTTCGCTTCGCCCGCGACCTTGGTGATCGCGGCGCGGTGTTTGACGACGTCGTCGCGGTAGCGTTCGACAAAGCGATCCCAGCCGCGGCCGGTCTGCTGCGCGGCGCGCTCCAGCCAATCGGCCGACAATTCGTCGCCGATATAGAATTGCAGGAATTCGGGGCGCTTGACGCCGGCGGTCTCGGCGAGGCGCAAGAGACGGCCCTCCTCGCCGACGAGCCGGCGATTGAGGTCGTAGAGCTGCTCGACCAGGTGCTCGATGCGCGTGTTGTTGAAGCGGATGCCTCCCAACAGCTCGACCGCCTCGTCCTTCAGCTTTTCGTAGCGCCGGTCGGTCGCGCGCGGCAGCGCCGTGCCCTTGACGATCGCGGCGATGCGCTGGTCCTGCAGCTTGTTGAGCTTTTTGTGGATGTCGGCGACCTGGTCGAAGACCGCGACAACGCCGGGCCGCAGCTGCGCTTCCATCGCGGCTAGCGAGATCGAGCTTTCCTCGCCGTCACTCTCTTCGCCCTCGGCGCCCTCGGCGCCCTCGGCGCCCTCGGCCGCGGCTTCCGCGGTCTCGACCTCGGCTTCTTCTTCCTCTTCCTCGTCTTCGCCCACGGCCGGCGCCGGGACCAGGATCACGACCTCCGAAGGGTCGACCGCGATGCTGGCATAGGTCGCGTCGAGATCGATGATGTCGCGCAGCAGCATCTTTCCTTCGTTGAGCGCGTCGCGCCACAGCATCAGGGCGCGCACCGTCAGCGGGCTCTCGCAGAGGCCGCCGATCATCATCTCGCGGCCGGCCTCGATGCGCTTGGCGATGGCGATCTCGCCCTCGCGCGACAACAGCTCGACCGAGCCCATCTCGCGCAGGTACATGCGCACCGGATCGTCGGTGCGGCCGATGTCGTCGTCGTCGAGATTGCCGCGAACCTCGGCGTCACCGTCCTCGGTTTCGGCGGCGGCGGGCTCCTCGACATCCTCGTTCTCGACGACGTTGATGCCCAGTTCGGACAACATCGTCATCGTGTCTTCGATCTGGTCGGGGGAGAGCTGGTCGGTCGGCAGCGCGGTGTTGAGTTCGTCATAGGTCAGGTAGCCACGCTCCTTGCCGCGCGCCACCATCTTCTTGATCGCGATCGCGATCTGGTCGAGGAGCGGCGCCTCGGCCGCCTCCTCGCGGGTCTCGACCGCATCGGCCACGCTTGCCACTTTGCTCGCCATTCCACCGTCCCTAGGCCATGGGTTGGTTCCGGCCGCGGCCGGAAGTCACGCCGTTCATCGTCGCAGGGTTAGCGGGGAGATGCGCCCTCCGCCCGACCGGGCGGAAACTCGTCCTCCGAAAAACCCTCTTGCGCCTCCCCTTCCTTCGCTGCCTGATGCCGTTCCCAAGCCTCTGGCACCGTCAAATCGTGGGCCGGCGCGTTTCCCGCGCTGGCCAGCTTGCTTTTGCCGCCGTCGCGCAGCATGCGGACAAGGTGCCCCCACCAAGTCCGGACCGCTCCGTCGTCGGCGCGCCGCGACAGGGAGCCGGCGTGTTCGGTCAATGCCGAGATCACCGCGTCCACGGTCATGGCGAACCCGCTCTGTCCTAGGTGTTGACGAAGCGCCTCAGCGTCAAGCCCCGGAAAGTCTACGTCGAGCTGTAAAATCCCGCGGCGCAGCCTGTCAAGCTCGGGCTCGGGAAAATCGAGCGCGGCGATCTCCTCATGCGCCTCGGCAACAAGAAACGGATGCTCAAGCAACATGCCGAGGAGCACCTCGCGCTGGCGCCGCCCGGGCACCGGCGGCGGCGGCGGCGCATCGCCGCGCAGCGCCGGGATCGGCGACGAAGGCACGCGCGGAAAGCGGCGCGCGGCTGATGGCTTGCCCGTGCGGCCGAGTGCGAACAGCCGCTCGCGCAGGAAGCGGCGGTATTCTGCCTGGACGCTGCGGTCGGCGATCTGCCCGGCATGGGCCATTAACCGGTGTTCGAGGTCGGCGCGTCGCTCCGGGGTCTCGATCGAGCGCGCGGCCAGTTCGATTTGCCACAGCACCTCCGCCAGCGGCTTCGCGACGCGCAGCAAATCGGCGAATGCAGCGGCGCCCGAATTGGCGATCAGCGAATCCGGGTCCTCGCCCGCCGGCAGCGTCACGAAGCGCAGGCTCCGGCCCGGCTTCAGCAGCGGCAGCGCGCGATGCAGCGCCCGGAGCGCGGCGCGCTCACCGGCAGCGTCGCCATCGAAGCACAGCACCGGCTCGGGCGCCAACCGCCACAGCTCAGTGAGGTGCGCCTCGGTCAGCGCGGTGCCGAGCGGCGCCACGGCGGTGGTAAACCCGGCGCGATGCAGCGCGATCACGTCCATGTAGCCTTCGGTGACGATCGCCCCGGCGCCGCCCGCCTCGGTTTCGCGGGCCGACCCAAGGGCGCCAAGGGCAACCCGCGCCGCCGAGAGCCCGTAAAGCACCCGCCCCTTCTCGAACAGCGGATGCTCGGGCGAATTCAAATATTTCGGCGGCGCCCCCGCAGCGCCATTTGGGCCGAGTGCCCGCCCGCCAAAGGCGATCACCCGCCCGGCGCGGTCGCCGATCGGGAAAATCACCCGCTCGCGGAAGAAATCATAAGGCTCGCCGCCGCGGTCGGAGGCGTGCAGCAGCCCCGCCTCCAGCAGCAGCGGCAGCGGGAATTCCGGGCTCAGCGCGCGACGCAGCGCATTGCGGTCCTCGCCGGCCCAGCCGAGGCGGAACCGCCGCATGGTCTCCTCGTCGAGGCCGCGCGCCGCCAGGTACTCGCGCCCCGCGCGCCCGGCCGGCGACCACAGCCGCTCCTCGTAGAACCCCGCCGCGGCGGCCAGCGCCTCAAGCAGCGTTTTCTGGCGCTGCGCCTTTTCGCGCTCCTGCGGGGTCTGCTGCGGCACCGCCACCCCGGCGAGGCCGGCCAGCCGCTCGATCGCCTCGATGAAATCGAGGTTCTCCGAGCGCATGACAAAGCCAATCGCATCGCCATGCGCGCCGCAGCCGAAACAGTTGCCCGTCAGAATGTTGTCCGCGAGAGCAAAAGCATGCTCGCCCGGGACCTCTGCGCAGAACACTTCTTCGACCCGGTCAGTCTCGGTAACCGACTGAACCGCCCATCGCAATCGCTCGAAGCGCTTGCTCGACGCTTTGAACCGCTCCTGCGCCTCAGATCGTAGAAAAAATTCCGGCGCCAATGTGCCGTTGACAAAATGGATGCGCGCAATAGGCGTATCTTTGGAGAGATAGCCCCGTCGCTGCTGGGTGGTCACGCCGAAAGTGCCGATACCAAGCCGCTCCGCGATGTAGCGAATCCCATCAAGGGCTTTGGCATCGGTCGAATGCAGCATTACGGTACCGTCCTTGGCGACATGTCCGTCGGTCGCCAAATATCCCGCAATGAAGCCAAGAAGATAATCCTCGTCGGCAGTCGCTGGCGGCAGGCATTTCATGTGCTCAAAATCGCGGCCGCCGTACGCCCGCACGTATTCTTGTCCCCCATCTCGTATTCGGGATGACGGCTGATAGCCGCGGAACCATATGGCGAGGTCGTCAGCCTTGCTGGCGTGCAGGTTGACGGTTCCGTACCCGGCTCCGGCTTTGCGCTGAACCGAGCCGTCGCCGAAGACAATGCCATGGCGAACCCCAGCCGGATCGAGGTCCCAACGAGTGCGCTTTACCGGCCAGACCGACTCAAGCCGATGCCCCGGCCTCAACTCGGTGGTGACGGCCGCACTGCTTCGCCCGCGGACGAACCAACGGTGGCCCGACGTCGCGTGCAGAACCTTTCGAACACCATTTCGCGAAAGTTCGATGCGGCGCAACTGCTGCAGTCCGAAAGATCGGAACTGGGCCGCTTGCCAGCGTCCGCCTCGCGTCAAGATTGTCGCGGTCCGACCGGCGAGTTCCGCAATGAGCACGGGTCCATCGGCCGTAGTGACCAACGTCTCGCCAGCGAAACAGTGAAAAAACTGCTTGTCCTCGACGACGTAGAACGACGGCGTCTTTTCGTTATGGAACGGGCAGAGGCCGCCGTACTCGCGGCCCTTGCGGGCCAGCTTGACGCGCTTGCCGACGAGGTCGGCGAGCGAGACACGCGACCTGAGTTCGTCGAGAAAGCCGGGCGGGAAAGCCATTTTGTGACCTACGCGCCGGCAGAATCCACCTCTCCCGCGGGCGGGAGGGGTGGATTCTGATCGCAGGTCTCAAACACCGCCACTCCTACCCCAGCAGCCGCTTCACCACCGCACCGGCGCGGCCGAGGTCGAGGACCCCGGCGTGGCGCTCGCGCAGGGCGGCCATGACCTTGCCCATGTCCCTGATCCCGGCGGCGCCCGATTCGGCGATCGCCGCCTTGGCTGCGGCTTCGATCCCGGCATCGTCCATCTGCCGCGGCAAAAAAGATTCGACGACCGCGATCTCCTCGGCCTCCCGCTGGGCCAGCTCGGGGCGGTTGCCCTTCTCATACAGCTCGATCGATTCGCGGCGCTGCTTCACCATTCCCTGCAGCATGCGCAGAATTTCGGCATCGGGGATCTCCGCCTTGTTGCCGTCGCTGCGGGCCGCGATGTCGCGGTCCTTCAGCGCCGCCATGATCAGCCGCACCGTCGACAAGGTGCGGGTATCCCTGGCGCGCAATGCGGTCTTCATTCGCTCGGTGATGGCCTCGCGCAACATTGTCCCACTCCTGCGCTCGCGGCGGCGGCAACCTAGCCGGTTCCCGGCCGCAATTCAGCCGCATCTTCTAAGCTATTGAAAGCCCCATATCTTCGCTGGCGCGCC